>CANQEW010000017.1 GCA_947596085.1 uncultured Clostridia bacterium
CAGGAGCGGGGGACGGCCAGGAGGAAAATATTTCCACCTCCGCCGATCTTATGACGCAGAAAACCGGGGCGTCCGCGCCGGAAAACGGGGGGACGGCGCCCCAAACTGGGGGGATGGCACCCCCTGTGGGAGACCCAAATTTGGATCTTTCCGCCCTTCTGGGAGCCCTTGGCGGGGGTGGGATGGACCCCAGGATCTTGTCCGTCGCCCTCCGGGTCTTTGCCGAATACAGTTCCCAGGATGACGATAAAGCGGCGCTTTTGGCCGCTTTGCGGCCCTTTTTGCGCCCGGAAAGGCAGGAAAAGATAGAGAAGGCGGCCTCCATCGCCCGCCTGTCCCGTGTGGTCCGGGTGGCCCTGGCGCTTCTGCGGGAGGAGGGCGGTCATGTATAATCCCTATATCCCTTGTGCCCCAAGGGCTTCCGGCTTTGGTTCCCCCGGTGAGGGCCCCCATCGGGAGCCCCGGCAGCCCCAAGGCGGAGCAGGCGCACCGTCCGGCCCTCACGGGACCCAAACAGGCCCCCACGGGACACAAAACGCCCCCCACGGGGCACAAAACGGGGCCCATGGCACGCGATCCGGCTCCCACGGAGCGCAAACAGGCCCACTTGGGACCCAATCAGGCCCGTTTGACACGCGATCAGGCCCCCACGGAACACCATCAGGCCCTCATAGGACCCAAACAGGCCCGTTTGAAGCCCAAACAGGGCCCAATGGGACCCCGGACGGCCCCCGGGCTGCGCAAAGAGAGGACCCGGGCGCCCGGGAGGGGGCCGATGGGGACAAAAAAGGGGCGGAAGCGCCCCAAAAAGGGCTCTCCAGCCTGCTGAAAAGTCTCAAACTGGACGATTTGGACACCGGGGACGTGCTCCTTCTGCTCATTCTGCTCTTCCTGTTTCTGGATGACCGGGAGGACAATCTGGAGCTGCTCATCACCCTGGGGCTGATGCTCTTGCTATGAGGTGCAAGCCCTTGTGCCCCAAGGCTTTCCGCGTCTTCTGCATCACAGGTGGATAAGCGGGGAGCGCCGGCGGCGGGCGGTACCGCATGACCGAGCCGGCAGGCGAGACCATCCGCCCTTCGGATTTTGTAGGGGCCGATGTCCCCATCGGCCCGCTGCACCATGCCGAAGGTCAAGGGCCGGGCGGATGAGACCATCCGCCCCTACGGCTCCCTTCCCGAACCCGGAACGGCCTTGCAGGGGCCGGTGGTGCCGGCCTGCTTCTCTTTTGCCCTGGAAGCCCTGTCAATACTGGGATCCCGGGGCTTTTCCCCTGTGTTCCGCCGGGTCATTCCCCACCCACGGCGTGGAGCACCGTGCCGTCGGGAAGGGCGAAGGAGGCGCTGGCGGGGACCGGGAACTCGGGGGCGGCGGCGGTCATGGAGTAGACCACGTCCTCCCCCACCACGGTCTCGGCGGCCACCAGCAGGCCGTTGTCGGCGCTGACCCAGTACCGCTCGGTCTGGCCCAGCTCGGGCACCGAGACCTCTGCAAACACGCAGTCGAAGTCGTTTTTGGTCTCATAGCCCGCGGCGGTGATGCTCCGCTTGTCCAGGGCCAGGACGTCCTCGTAGGTGGGGATGTGCTGGCCCTCCACATCGGCGGAACCCTCCCGGGCGCTCCAGGAGACGGCCTGGCTGTCCCCGTCGTACCAGCGCCAGACGGTGTCCTCCCCCACGATAGTGTGGGCAGTGGGCCGCTGGGGAATGGTCAGGTCGGTGCGGGTCCAGTCCCCGTCCACCCACACCCGGGCGGTGAGCTCGGCGCCCTCCATGGTGACGGTGACGGTGCGGGAATAGCTCTCCAGGCGGCTCAGGGCGGCGATGACGCTCTGGACGGTGTTGGGAGCCACCTCCACCCGGGTCACGCCGCTCTGGGCGTCCTCGCCGTCTCCGGGGGTCTCACTGGGGGCGGGGGTGGGCAGAGTGATGGTGGCGGTGGGGTTGGCGAACAGGGGCAGACCGAAGCTGGCAAAGACGGCGGCCACCACCACGGCGGCGATGAGGACCACCAGAAGGGTGCGGTTATTGCGTTCCACAGGCGGTCCCTCCTCCCGGACAATGGATGGTGATGAAATGGGGCGCGGGGCGCGCCCCGGGCGGGCTCTTAAGCGCCGAAGGGGGCCGGCGGGGTCTTCCGCTGGCCGAAGGTGTATTCGATGGCGTCGGCGATGCGGCGGCAGGCGCAGCCGTCTCCGTAGGGGTTGGCGGCGTGGGCCATGGCGTCGTAGGCGGCGGGGTCGGTGAGGAGCTCCCGGGCCAGGGCCACGATGTGGTCATACTCCACCCCCGCCAGCTTCACGGTGCCGGCCCGGACCGCCTCGGGCCGCTCGGTCTCCTTCCGCAGGACAAGCACCGGCTTGCCCAGGGCAGGGGCCTCCTCCTGGAGCCCTCCCGAGTCGGTCATCACCATAAAGCACCGGGCCATGAGGTTGTGCATCTCCTCCACGTCCACGGGGGGGATGAGGTGGACGTTGGCGAGCCCGTCCAGGTGGCGGTGGGCCACCTCCTGGACCACCGGAGAGAGATGGACGGGATAGACCAGCTCCACCTCAGGGTAGGTCTCGGCGATGTGCCGCAGCGCCGCCATGATGTGTTCCATGCTCTCGCCGTAGTTCTCCCGCCGGTGGCAGGTGACGGCGATGACCTTCTTCCCCCGGTAGTCCAGCTCATTCAGGACCTCCGTGGAAAAGCGGAAGCCAGGGCGGACGGTGGTGGCCATGGCGTCGATGACCGTGTTGCCGGTGAGGAAGACCCCCTTCTCGATGCCCTCCCGCCGGAGGTTTTCCCGGTTGGCAGGCGTGGGGCAGAAGTGGAGGTCGGCCAGGTCCCCCACCAAGGTGCGGTTCATCTCCTCGGGGAAGGGGGAGTATTTGTCATAGGTGCGAAGGCCCGCCTCCACGTGGCCCACCCTGATCTGGCCGTAGTAGGCCGCCAGGGCGGCGGAGAAGGCGGTGGAGGTGTCTCCGTGGACCAGGACCAGGTCGGGCCGGGCGCGCTGAAAGACCCCCTCCAGCCCCAGCAGGCACTTGGTGGTGATGGTGGAGAGGGTCTGACGGGGCTCCATGATGTTCAGGTCGAAGTCGGGCGTTAACCCGAAGATGTGCAGGACGCTGTCCAGCATCTCCCGGTGCTGGGCGGTGACGCAGCACAGGCTCTCGATGCCCGCCCGGCGGGAGAGCTCCTGCACCAGGGGGGCCATTTTGATGGCCTCGGGCCGGGTGCCGAAGATGGACATGACCTTGATCTTGTCTGCCTTCACGGCTTGTCCTCCTCCCCGCTCTGGTCCTTCCGGTGGTTGTTGGCGTTGAAGATGTTCAGGGCCACCGCCCCCGCCGCGCAGAAGGCGAAGAGCAGCAGCATGGCCTTCACCGCCCCGGAGGTGGTGAGGACCACGGCACTGAGGCCCAGGATGGCGGTGATGACGTAGAGCACTGCCACCGCCTGCTTCTGGGAGAAGCCCATGTCGATGAGCCGGTGGTGGACGTGGCTGCGGTCGGCGTGCATGGGGCTCTGGCCGTGGGCGATGCGGCGGATGAAGGCAAAGCAGGTGTCGAAGATGGGCAGGCCGAAGAGGAGGAAGGGCACCACGAAGGAGATGAGGGTGTACATCTTGAACAGGCCCTGGATGGAGATGCAGGCCAGGACGAAGCCCAGGAAGGTGGCGCCGGTGTCCCCCATGAAGACCTTGGCCGGGTTCATGTTATAGGGCAGGAAGCCCAGGCAGCCCCCCGCCAGGGCGGCCACCAGGATGGCCACCTGGGGCTCCCTCATGAGCAGGGCGATGACCAGGAGGGTGAGGGAGCTGATGGAGCTCACGCCGCAGGCCAGGCCGTCCAGACCGTCGATGAGGTTGACGGCGTTGGTCATGCCCACGATCCACACCACGGTCACCGGGACCGAGAGCCAGCCCAAGACCCAGTAGGGGTTGGGAGAGAAGATGTTGGGGTTGCTGAGGGCCTCGATGGCCAGGCTGTCGGTCCCCACTGTGACGATGAGAGCGGCCAGGATCTGCACCAGAAGCTTGAACTTGGCGGAGAGGTCGTAGATATCGTCAAAGATGCCCAGCACCACGATGACCACCGACCCCAGGAGTACCCGGCTCATCTGGCCGTTCAGGGGGGTGAGGAAGATCAGCGTGGACAGGAGAAAGCCCAGGAAGATGGCCAGCCCCCCCATCCGGGGGACGCTGTCGGTGTGCATCCGGCGGCCGGGGTCGGCCTCCTTGTTGGGGTCGTCCACCGCCCCCACCTTCACCGCCAGGTTGCGCACCACAGGGGTGAGGATCAGGGCGATGAGGAAGGCCACCCCCAGGGCCGCGGCCACCCGGCCGATGAGTTCCAGTGAAATTGGCATGAGCCTTGGTCTCCTTTGATTTCTGTCTGTGCCGGCGCCGCAGGGGCGGGGCCATAAGGCGGCGCCCGCCGGCAGCGGCGAGCGGAACGGGCCGATGGCGCCAGTGGCGCCCGGTACTGCACGATCGAGCCGGCAGGTGAGATCATCGGCCCCTACGATTAGACGGCGGGGCGGGGGAAAGGTTCCCCTTATTTGGCAAGCAGGCCCACCTTTTTGTAGACCTTGCGCAGGGTCTTCCCGGCGATATAGCTTGCCTTTTCGGCCCCGGCGCGGTAGACGCTCTCCAGGTAGGCTTTGTCAGCCAAAAGCCGCTCGGTCTCCTCCCGGATGGGGCGCAGCTTCTCCACCACGGCCTCGCCCACGGCGGCCTTGAAGGCGCCGTAGCCCTGGCCGTCGAACTCCCGCTCGATCTCGGCGTAGGTCTTGCCGGCGGCCGAGCCGTAGATCTGCATGAGGTTGGCCACGCCGGGCTTGTGCTCCGGGTCGTAGCGGACGCACCGCTCGGTGTCCGAGTCGGTGATGGCCCGCTTGAACTTGCGCAGGATGTCCTCGGGCCTGTCCAGCAGGAACACGCACCCCTCAGGGGAGGATTTGCTCATCTTGCTCTCCGGGGCGTTCAGGCTCATGATCCGGGCGCCCACCTTGGCGATGTAGGGCTCGGGGACCTTGAACACGTCGCCGTAGACGCCGTTGAAGCGATTGGCGATGTCCCGGCACAGCTCCAAATGCTGGCGCTGATCCTCGCCGATGGGCACCAGATCGGTCTGGTAGAGCAGGATGTCCGCCGCCATCAGCACCGGGTAGGTGAACAGGCCGGCGTTGATGTTGTCGGCGTGCTTGGCGGCCTTGTCCTTGAACTGCGTCATGCGCTGCAGTTCGCCCATGTAGGTGAAGCAGTTCAATATCCACGCCAGTTCCGCGTGCTGGGGCACCTGGCTCTGGAAGTAGATGATGTTCTTGCGCGGGTCGAGGCCGCTGGCCAGGAAGATGCTCATCGTGCGCAGGCAGGCCTTGCGGAGCTCGGCGGGGTTCTGGCGCACAGTCATGGCGTGCATGTCCACGATGGAGTACAGGCAGTCGTACTCGTCCTGCAACAGATTGAAATTTCGCAGCGCGCCGATGTAGTTGCCCAGCGTCAGGTTGCCCGTGGGCTGAATGCCGGAAAAGATGCGCTTTTTTTGAACCTGCTGTTCCATAATATCTCAACCTCCGCGTTCCAGAGTCAGAATTTTCCACAACATTATACCACCGACGGGAAAGTTCGTCAACCAACGCCGCCCTTGCGCGGCGGGCGGGATGTATGATAAAATATGGATGAGCGGCATACCCCCTCGCGCGGCGGAATAGATTGATTCCAAAGAGATTGAAAGCTCTAGCAAGTCGCGAGGAGGGTTCCAGATGAAGATTACCGGAAGCCAGAAGAAGCTGTATCTGTTGGCGCTGGCGCTGTTGATGGTCGCGGTGGCGCTGGTGTGCGCCTGGACGCTGTGGGGAGGCTGGGAGGCCGGGTCGTCCGCGCTGGTCACGTCCTCCCCGGAGGCGGCGCCCACGATCGTGCCCACGGCCTGCCCCGGCGGCGAAGAATCCGCCGCGCAGCCGCAGGCGGAGCCGTCCGGCCAGACCATGTCCACGGTGGTGTACTATCAGGACAACTACGGCTACCTGGTGCCGGTGATGCGCAGCGTGGCGTATCAGGACGGCATCGCCAAGGCGACGCTGCGGATGATGGTGCAGTCGCCGGAGAACGACATGAACGCGGCCCGGCTGGGCCTGCGCACGGTGCTGCCCGAGGGAACGACCTTCGACCTGGACATCCACGACGGCCTCGCGCGCATTGATTTGAGCGAGCAGGCGCTCAACCTGGCCGACGCGGCCGCCGAGAGCAATATGGTGACGGCCATCGTGCAGGCGCTGACCGAGTTTGACAGCGTGGAGCGGGTGGAGTTTTTGATCGGCGGCCAGAAGCGGGACGCGCTGCCCCACGGCACGGACATCTCCAAGACCTTCACCCGGGGCGAGATCAATCTGGAGACGGCCGCATCGGCGGCGGACGGCCTCGAACCGGTGATGCTCTACTTCCCCTGCGAGAGCGGGAGCGTCGTGGTGCCGGTCACGCGCATGGTGTACTCCGACGCGGACGTGAACACGGCGGTGCTGGAGCTGGCGAAGGGCCCGAGCGCCCAGAGCGCGCTGGAGGCGGCGCTGCCGGCGGGCTGCGGCCTGATCGACGTGAAGGTGGAAAACGGCGTGGCGAAGGTCAACTTCACCGGCGAGTTTGCCCAGCTCGTGCAGAACAGCGACGGCGGGCGGCTGGCGCTCAAGGCGCTGGTGCTCACCTGCACCCAGTTTGACGGCGTGGACAGCGTGGAGATTTTGGTGGAGGGCCAGCCCTACGACCCCGGCGAGGGCACGCTGGCGGTGCCGAGCTTCGCCAACGTCGCCAGCGACATCGAAAACAGCTACATTCAGACGCAGGCGAGCATGATCTTCGACTACGAATGACGGCTTCGCTGCGGCGGCAGGCAATCAGGAAAGGCAGGTTTACGCGAGATGAATGAGATGCGCAGGCGCGACGAGCTGCGCGAGGTATGCATCACACCGGATTACACGGAGATGGCGGCGGGTTCGGCGCTGATTTGCTGCGGCCGCACCCGCGTGCTCTGCACCGCGTCCGTTCAGGACGGGGTGCCTCCGTTTTTGAAGGGAACGGGGAAGGGCTGGCTCACGGCGGAGTACGCCATGCTGCCGGGCTCCACGCCGCAGCGCAAGGCGCGCGACGGCGTGAAGAAGGACGGCCGGAGCGTGGAGATCCAGCGGCTGATCGGAAGGTCGCTGCGCGCGGCCTGCGACCTGACCCGGCTGGGCGAGCGCACGATCTACATCGACTGCGACGTGCTGCAGGCCGACGGCGGCACACGCACGGCCTCCATCACCGGCGGCTTCGCGGCGCTGTGCCTGGCGGCGCACCGGCTGATCGAGTCGGGCGCGATTCAGGATTCGCCCATCGTCAAGCAGGTGGCGGCGGTGAGCGTGGGCGGGGGGGACGGGGGCTGCACGCTCGACCTCGCCTACACGCAGGACAGCCGGGCCGAGGTGGACATGAACGTGGTGATGACCCGCGACGCGAAGGGCAACCTGGGCTACGTGGAGGTGCAGGGCACCGGCGAGCACGGCTCCTACTCCCGCGCGCAGCTGGACGAGCTGCTGTCGCTGGGGGAGAAGGGCGCGACCGAGCTCATGCGGATGCAGCTCGACGCGCTGGGGGATCGCGCGGGGGTGATCTGCAAGAAGCCCCGGCTGGTGCTGGCGAGCAACAACTTCGGCAAGCTGCGCGAGCTGAAGGCGATTCTGGGGGAGATCTACGACGTGCGCTCTATGCGGGAGTTGGGCATCAACGCGGATGTGGAGGAGAACGGTGAGACCTTCGAGGAGAACGCGCTGATCAAGGCCAGGGCGCTCATGGAGCTGACTGGCTGCGCCACGCTGGCGGACGATTCCGGCCTCTGCGTGGACGCGCTGAACGGGCGTCCGGGCGTGCACTCGGCCCGCTACTGCGGCGTGCACGGCGACGATGAGGCGAACAACCAGCTGCTGCTGAAGGAATTGGAGCGCGTGGACGAAGCGAACCGCACCGCCCACTACGGCTGCGCCATCGCGCTGTGCCGGCCGGGCCGGGAACCGGTGGTCGCCTACGGCGCCTGCGCGGGGCGCATCCTGCGGGAGTATCGCGGGGAGGGCGGCTTCGGCTACGATCCGCTGTTCTACTCGGACGATCTGGGCATGACCTTCGCCGAGGCCGATCCCGAGGTCAAGAACGGTATCTCGCACCGCCGCCGAGCGATTCAGGAACTGCTGGCGCGATTGGAGGCGGAGGCATGACGAGGATCGCGGTGGTTTCGGATTCCCACGGCGGCACGCTCCACCTGGAGCGCTTCGTGGAGTTCTGCCGGGAGGAGGGGATCGACCGGGTGTTTCACCTGGGCGACGTCGTGGAGGACGCGAAGTGGCTGCGCAAGCGGCTGGATGTGCCGCTGACCCTCGTGGCGGGGAACTGCGACTATCTCTCCCACGAAGCCCGGGAGGCGCGGGAGACCGTCGAGGGCAAGCGCCTGCTGCTGGTGCACGGCGACCGCTACGGCGTGCGCTGCGGCGGTGACCGGCTGAGCTACTACGCCGAGGAACAGATGATGGACGCGGCGCTCTACGGGCACACCCACCGCTCCTTCGCGGGCTACGTGGGCAAGGTGCTGCTGATCAATCCCGGCGCGCTGAAGGACGGGAGCCTGTGCGTGCTGGAGGTCAGCCCCGGAGACATGATCCCCCGGATACTGGACGTGGACGAATGGTACAGGACGCGGCGCGGATGACGCGAAAGGAGGAACCAATGATCCGTCACATCGTGATGTTCAAGATCAAGGACGAGTACAGGGACGAGATTCCCCAGTTGGTGAAGAACTTTTACGGCATGAAGGGCCGGATCGAGGGCATGACCGAACTGGAGGCCGGCGCGGACTTTCTGGGCAGCGAGCGCAGCTACGACCTCGCGCTGATCACCGCGTTTGAGAGCCGCGCGGCCTTCGAAGCCTATCAGACCCACCCGGTTCACCTGCCGGTGAAGAAGCGGATGCACGAGGTCCGAAGCGCGTCCGTGGCCTGCGACTACGAATTTTGAGGTGAATGTACAATGGAACGAATCGCTTTCGTACTGAAGCTCGCCGGCGACCGCGCGGCGGGCATCGCGGCCGCTCGGTCGCTGGGGGAGGACTTTGCCTCCGCCGGGCTTGCGAACTTTTCCCTCTGGCACATGCAGCAGTATCTCTTCGGCTACGGCGAGTGCGAGGCCTACCGCGGCCAGCTCGACGCGGCGCTCGCGAAGCTTCCGGCGGGCGTGGAGCTCGCCTGCGCGCCGGGCACGATGCGGCTGATGTACCACGACATCGGCGTCGTGCGCGCGGACAAGTCGCTGATCCGGCACCGGGTGTTCGCTACGAAGCTCAAGCCCGGCTGCGAGGAGGAGTACAAGCGCCGCCATGACGGCCTGATCGCCGCGCGGGGCGACGCGGTGAAGGAGGGCCCGGAGAGCAACTTCACCATTTGGTACGGCGACGGCCACATCTTCGGCTACTGCGAGTTGGTGAAGGCCTTCGATCACGAACCCACCCCCGAAGAGCGCGCCGAGACCGCCGCTTGGGAGACCCGGCAGCTCGAAATCATGGACTGGCTGACCGACGATGTGGACTGGCTCACCGGCGAGCGCCATCCGGCCGTGGAGCGCGTGCTCTGAACCGCCGTCGGGAACGGAATGACATAATTTTGCAATAAAAAATGCACAAAGTTTGCCCCCAAGGTACTCAGATCGATGCGCTTTGGGGGCTGTTTTGCGCATTTTTTTGCATAAAAGGCTTGACAATACGAATTATATATGTTATAAATATTACAAAATAATGACATCAAGAAACAAATGCGTATAGATGTACGGGGGAATTATGAAATTGAAGCACGGAAGATTGATTCGTTTCCTGTCCGCCGGGGCGGTCGCGGCGTTGCTGCTGACCTCCCTACCGGTCATAGCGATGGCGGAGAGCTTTTCGGCGGCGGTGACGGCGAAGAGCATGTACGTGGCCGCGGACGCCCGGGGAAGCCAGGTGCTCGGCAAGCTGCCAAAGAATACCATCGTGACCGTGACGGATTACGCGGACGGCGTTGCGAAGATCCGCTATCAGGGCCGCACGGGTTACGCCCGCATTTCGGACATGGCGGCGGTGGAGAGCATCGCGGAGAAGGCCGTGGCCGGCATGGACACGCGCGTGTATCAGAAGCCCAACAAGAACAGCAAGTCGCTCAAGCTGAAGGAGGGCACGTCCGTGTACGTGCTGGCCGTCAAGAACGGCGTCGCCATGGTGGAGCGCGACGGAGCGGTGGGCTACGTCGACCGCAAGCACCTGATCCTGGAGGGCGAGGTGGTCGCGGACGACGGCGAGCTGAGCCAGGATCAATTGGAGCGGCTCAAGGAGCAGCTCGAGGCCCAGTATAAACAGGAGCAGCAACAGCAGCAGGAGGAGCACAGGGCGCCATCCATCGCCGAGGCGTTCACCTCGGGCAAATATTCGAACGAACAGCTCACCTTCCTGTTTCTGACGCAGATCATGGGTTACAACACTGCGGCGGCGGCGGGTGTGCTGGCAAACATCAACTATGAGTCCGGCTTCAAGCCCACGCTGGGCGGCGACAGCGGTACGAGCTACGGCATCTGCCAGTGGCACGCCGCGCGCAAGACCCGCCTGCTGGATTACTGCGCGGAGCACGACGCGAATCCCGATTCGCTGGCCGCTCAGCTCGCGTTCTTGAAGTACGAGCTGGAGACCTACTATCCCAAAGTGCACAACTACCTCAAGGGCGTGGACGACACCGCCCAGGGCGCCTACGACGCGGGTTACTACTTCTGCTACAACTTCGAGGCCCCCGCCGCTCGGACGAGCCAGAGCACCAAGCGCGCGTCCAGCGCACAGTCGACCTACTACGGACGCTACGCCTCGATCTGAGCGCGCCCGCAATGTTAAAACTCCGCCGGAACTTGCAAGTTCCGGCGGAGCGTGCTATAATGGAAAAGCACAAGCGATGAGGAAGAGAGTACCCCGAACGGAAGCGCGATCAGAGAGCGGCGTCTGCGGCTGAGAGCGCCGCGCGAGACCGCCGGGCGAAGTTCACTTCGGAGCTCCCGCGCGGAAGCGGCAGTAGGCGCGGGCGGTTTCATCCTCGTTATTCGGATGAGAGGCTTCACGAGAAGTGGAGCGAATCAGGGTGGTACAGCGAAGCTATGCTTCGCCCCGAAGCGGGGGCGGAGCTTTTTTCTTGCCCCGGACACACGGACGGAAGGAGCGGTATTTATGGAAAACAAACTCAGAGAAATTCGAGAGCGCGTGCTGGCGGAGCTCAGCGAGGCCCGCGGCACAAGCAAGCTGGAGCAGATTCGCGTGAGCGTGCTGGGCAAGAAGGGCGAGCTCACGGGCCTGCTGCGCGGCATGGGCCAGCTCGCGCCGGAGGAGCGCCCGCGCATGGGCCAGCTCGTAAACGACGTGCGCAGGGCCATCGAGGAGGAGCTGGAGAAGAAGGGTGCCGAGCTCAAGGAGATTGAGAAGAATGCCCGGCTCGAGGCCGAGGCTGTGGACGTCACCCTGCCCGGGCCGGAGCGCTCGGCGGGTTCGATGCACCCGATGAACATCGCGCTCAACCGGATGGTCGAGATCTTCACCGGCATGGGCTACGAGGTGGTCGAGGGGCCGGAGGTCGAGTACGATCACTACAACTTCGAGCTTTTGAACATTCCGAAGAACCATCCCGCGCGCGACGCACAGGACACCTTCTATATCAATGAAAATACCGTGCTGCGCACCCACACGTCCCCGGTGCAGGCGCGCATCATG
The DNA here is from genome assembly GCA_947596085.1 of uncultured Clostridia bacterium. Classification (GTDB taxonomy): domain Bacteria; phylum Bacillota; class Clostridia; order Christensenellales; family Aristaeellaceae; genus SFTH01. Next base: position 11,780 of record CANQEW010000017.1, read on the forward strand.
ACCACCCGCAAGCCGCCGATCCGCGTGATCTGCCCGGGCCGCGTGTACCGCGCCGACGAGGCCGACGCCACGCACAGCCCCGTGTTCCATCAGATGGAGGGCCTGGTGATCGACGAAAACATCACCATGGCCGATTTGAAGGGCACGCTGGACGAGTTCGCCCGCCAGATGTACGGCGAGGGCATCTCCACGCGCTTCCGCCCGTCGTTCTTCCCGTTCACCGAGCCGTCCGCCGAGGTGGACCTCACCTGCGCCAACTGCCACGGCGCGGGCTGCCGCATGTGCAAGGGCACCGGCTGGATCGAGGTCCTGGGCGCGGGCATGGTGAACCCCCACGTATTGGAGATGTGCGGCATCGACCCAAAGAAGTATTCGGGCTTCGCCTTCGGTTTCGGCGTGGAGCGCGTGGCGCTTCTGCGCTACAACATCCCCAATCTGCGCTACCTGTATGAAAACGACCTGCGCTTCCTGACGCAGTACCGATAAGGAGGGCGACGAACATGAAAGTACCGATGAAGTGGCTCCGCGATTACGTGGACATCCATATGACCGCCGCCGAGTATGCCGACAAGATGATCTCCACCGGCACCGCCGTCGAGGGCCTGGACAAGACCGGGGAGCAGTTCGACAAGGTGGTCGTCGGCTGCGTGGTCTCCTGCGTGGATCACCCGAACTCCGATCACCTGCACCTGTGCATGGTGGATGTGGGCGGGGAGGAGCCCATCCAGATCGTCTGCGGCGCGCCCAATGTGCATGCCGGCATGCGGGTGGCAGCGGCGCTGGACGGCGCGCACCTGCCCGGCGGCGTGAAGATCAAGAAGAGCAAGATGCGCGGCGAGGTGTCGAACGGCATGCTCTGCTCCGGCCCGGAGCTGGACGTGCCGGCGGGACTGTATCCGCACATCGGCGACGCGGGCATCATCGAAATCTTTGAGGACGTGGCCCCCGGCACGGATGTCAAAGAGGTGTTCGGCCTCGGCGACGACGTGGTCGACTTCGAGATTCTGGCCAACCGCCCGGACTGCCTGTCCGTCTGGGGCCTGGCGCGCGAGAGTTCCGCGGTGCTGAACGAGCACTTCGTGATGCCGGAGATCGCCGTGGAGGAGAACGGCAAGGGCAGATTCGAGGATTACGCCACCGTCAGGGTGCTCGACCACGAGGCCTGCCCGCGCTACTGCGCGCGCGTGATCACCAACGTCAAGATCGGCCCGTCGCCCAAGTGGATGCGCGAGTATCTCTACGGCGCGGGCGTGCGCCCCATCAACAACATCGTGGACATCACCAACTTCGTGATGCTGGAGACGGGCCACCCGATGCACGCCTTCGACCTGTCCCGCGTGAAGGAGCAGACCATCGTCGTGCGCAAGGCCCGCCCGGGTGAGAAGCTGGTCACGCTGGACGGCAAGGAGCACATCCTGGACGAGACCATGCTGGTCATCGCCGACAACGAGAACGCCACCGGCCTGGCCGGCATCATGGGCGGCGAGGAAAGCGAGATCGAGAACGACACCGCCTCCGTGCTCTTCGAGTGCGCGGCCTTCGAGCGCGCCAACAACCGCGTGACCGCCCGCAAGCTGGGCGTGCGCACCGAGGCATCCGGCCGCTTCGAGAAGGGCGTGTGCCCGGCGACGGCCATGGAGGCGCTGGAGCGCGCGTGCATGCTGGTGAACATGCTGGAGTGCGGCGACGTGGTGCCCGGCTGCTTCGACGACTATCCGCACCCCGCCGAGGGCAAGACCATCGAGGCGAGCGTCGCGCGCATCTGCCGCCTGAATGGCGTGGAGGTGGACGGCGACACCATGGAGGACATCCTGAACCGCCTCTACATCGACACCGAGCGCGTGGGCGACACCCTGACCTGCGAGATTCCCGCCTTCCGGCAGGACATGGACAGCGAGGCCGACATCGCCGAGGAAGTGCTGCGCATGTACGGCTACGAGCACATCCCCTCGACCCTCATGTTCGCCAAGACCATGCCTGGCAGGAAGAGCCCGACCTTCGCCTTCAACAACCGCGTGAAGTCCGCGCTGGTGGGGCAGGGCATGTACGAGATATTGAACTACTCCTTCATCAGCCCGAAGTGGATCGACAACCTGGGCCTCGACGCGGACGATCCGCGCAGAAACTGCGTGGTGCTGCGCAATCCGCTGGGCGAGGACACGTCCGTCATGCGCACCAGCATGGCGCCGTCGATGCTCGCCACCATCGCCTCGAACCTGAACCGCGGCAACGCCGCCGGTCGGCTGTTCGAGCTTTCCAAGACCTTTGCGCCGGCGGCGGACGAGGGCGAGCTGCCCGCCGAGCATCAGACGCTCACCATCGGCCTGTTCGGCCCGGGCGAGGACTTCTACTCCGTCAAGAACGCGGTGGTTTGGCTGCTGGCGGGCTTCGGCGTGACGGCGGAGATCGCGAAGGGCGGCGACAACTACTACCATCCCGGCCGCAAGGCGGTGCTGACGGTGAACGGCGCGCGGATCGCCCAGCTCGGCGAAATCCACCCCGATGTGGCGGAGAAGTTCGACATCGACAGCCGCGTCTATCTGGCCGAGGTGGACGTCGACGCGCTGCGCCCGCTGGAGGCGGACTTCAACGGCGTGAAGCCGCTGCCCAAGTTCCCGGCCGTCACCCGCGATGTCGCGCTGGTGGTGGACGAGAAGGTGGAGGTCGGCGCGATGATGCGCACCATCCAGGCCAGCGGCGGCAAGACGCTGGAGAGCGTGAAGTTCTTCGACATCTACCGCGGCGATAAGCTGGGCGCGGGCAAGAAGTCCGTGGCCTACGCGCTGACCTTCCGCGCCGGCGATCGCACGCTGACCGACGAAGAGATCAACGGCTCCATGGCGAAGATCCTCAAAGCCGTGGAGAGCGCGCACGGGGCCGAACTCAGGTAAATGAACTACGGCGCGCTGACGCGGGGAATCTTCATCGAGCGGCTGAACCGCTTCGCGGCGCGGGTGTGGGTGGAGGATCCGAACTTCCGGCCTCTTGAACCCCATTCAAGCGCGCTATCAAAGTGCGAGCGGGGCGGCGAGTTCCTCGTTCACGTGCGCAACACGGGCCGCTGCGGAGAGCTGCTGGTTCCGGGGAGCGCGGTCTGGCTGCTGGAATCCGACGATCCCGCGCGGCGCACGTCCGGCGATCTGATCGCCGTGGAGCGCGGCGACGGGCGGCTCGTCAATTTGGATTCCCTCGCGCCCAACCGCGCCGCCGCCGAATGGCTGGCGGCGGGCGGCATGGGGAAGCTGGTGAACCTGCGCGCCGAGGCGCGCGTGGGGGATTCGCGCTTCGACTTTCGCGCGGAGTCTGGAGGGCGGTCGTTCTTCATCGAGGTGAAGGGCTGCACGCTGGAGGAGGACGGCGCGGCTCGCTTTCCGGACGCGCCCACGCTGCGCGGGCTCAAGCACGTGCGGGAACTGACCGAACTGACGCGCGCGGGGAACCGCTGCGCGGTATTGATCGTCATACAGATGAAGGGAGCGCGGGTATTCCGGCCGAACTGGGCTGTACAGCCGGAGTTCGGCGAAGCGCTGATCGCCGCCCGGGACGCGGGCGTGGAGATCGTCGCCGTGGACTGCCTCGTGCGCCCGGGAGAGGTGAGAATCGACCGGCGGGTGGCCGTGGACTTGACGCGGCCGAACATCAAGGAGACCATATCAAAATGAAAACGAACATCATCATTGTCGGCGCGGGTCCGTCGGGCATATTTACCGCGCTGGAATACCTGCGCAGGGGCGGTGGGGGACACATCGTGCTGGTCGAGAAGGGTCAGCCCGTGGAGAAGCGCGTCTGCCCCAAGGCGAAGACCCAGAAGTGCGTCAACTGCAAGCCCTACTGCCACATCACCACCGGCTTTTCCGGCGCGGGCGCGTTCTCGGACGGCAAGCTGAGCCTGAGCCACGAGGTGGGCGGCGACTTCCCGACGCTCGTGGGCGAGGACTTCGCGCAGGAGCTGATCGACTACGCCGACAAGATCTATCTCGAATTCGGCGCGGACACCAAGGTGGAGGGCGTGGCCGATCCCGACGCGGTGAAGGACATTCGCCGCCGGGCGATCCGGGCGGGCCTCAAGCTCGTGGACTGCCCGATCCGCCACCTGGGCACCGAGAAGGCGCAGAAGCTCTACTTCGACATTGAGCAACACCTGCTCTCCGCGGATGTGGAGATGCTCTTCGGCTGGGAGTGCGAAGATTTGATCCTTTCCGGGGAAACCTGCCTGGGCGTGCGCGTGCGCAAGGGGGAGGAGACCCGGGAGATCGAGGCGGAGCACACCGTCATTGCCACCGGAAGGCGCGGCGCGGACTGGCTCGAGGGGCTGTGCGCCGAGCACGGCATTGCCCACCAGCCCGGCACGGTGGACATCGGCGTGCGCGTGGAGTGCCGCAACGAGATCATGGAGAAGGTCAACGAGGTGCTCTACGAGTCGAAGCTGATCGGTTATCCCGCGCCCTTCAGGAACAAGGTGCGCACCTTCTGCCAGAATCCCGGCGGCTTCGTGAGCCAGGAGAACTACGACAACAACCTGGCCGTCGTCAACGGCCACTCCTACAAGGAGCTGAAGTCGAACAACACGAACCTCGCCATCCTGTGCTCGCACAACTTTTCCGTGCCCTTCAACCAGCCGATCGCCTACGCTCAGAAGGTGGGCGAGCTGACGAACATGCTGGCCAACGGTCACATTCTGGTGCAGCGCTTCGGCGACATTCTGGACGGCAAGCGCACCTGGGCGAAGGAGCTGGCGCAGTCGAACGTGCGGCCCACGCTGCCGGACGCGGTGGCGGGCGACATCACCGCCGCAATGCCCTACCGTGCGATGACCAACATCATCAACTTCATCCAAGCCATGGACGAGGTGGTGCCGGGCTTCGCCAGCCACGAGACGCTGCTCTACTCGCCGGAGCTCAAATTCTATTCCAACCGCATCAGGATGGACGAGAATCTGAACACCAGCGTGCGGAACCTGCACTGCCTGGGCGACTCCTCGGGCTGGACGCGCGGGCTGATGATGTCGAGCTGCATGGGCGTATTGATGGGAAGGAAGCTTGCGGAGGCGGAAAAAAATTGAAGAAATGGCGCCAAAGGGGTGGAAACTTCCGCTCCTTCGCGCTATAATAAGCTTACAAACGGATATTTCGGAAAGGGATGTGTGTTCATATGATTGATATGTCCAAGTGGCAGCAGATCGCCAGGGAAAAGATTCACGTCCGCCCGGCCACGAAGGGCCGCCTGAGCGGCAAGATCGCCATCGTCACCGGCGCGGCGCAGGGCTTCGGCAAGGGCATCGCTGAGGAATTGCACGCCGAGGGCGCGGTGGTCGGCATCGCCGACATGAACCTGCCGGGCGCGCAGGCCGTGGCCGAGGAGCTGGGCGAGCACGCCTTTGCCATCGAGGTCAATGTGACCAGCGAGGAGTCCGTCGCCAGGATGGTGCAGGACACCGTCGAGAAGTGGGGCGGCCTGGACCTTCTGGTCAGCAACGCGGGCGTCGCCAGGGCGGGCAACCTGATGGAGCTGGAGGAGAAGACATTCAACTTCGTGACCTCCATCAATTATACCGGCTATTTCCTCTGCGCCAAGTACGCGGCCGCCATCATGGAGGCCGAGCACGAGGCCGACCCGGAGGCGTTCTTCGACATCGTGGAGATCAATTCGAAGTCCGGTCTCGAGGGCAGCAAGAACAACTACGCCTACGCCGGCTCCAAATTCGGCGGAATCGGACTGACCCAGTCCTTCGCATTGGAGCTGTGCCCCTACAACATCAAGGTCAACGCCATCTGCCCGGGCAACTATCTGGACGGCCCGCTGTGGTCCGACCCGGAGCGCGGCCTGTTCGTGCAGTATCTGCACGCGGGCAAGGTGCCGGGCGCCAAGACGGTCGAGGACGTGCGCAAGTATTACATGGCGAAGGTGCCGATGAATCGCGGCTGCTTCCCCAAGGACGTGGCGCGCGCCATCTTCTACTGCGTCGAGCAGCAGTACGAGACCGGCCAGGCCATCCCGGTGACCGGCGGCCAGGTCATGCTGAAGTGAGCGCGCCCGCGCGCCGGGCGCATGAACGGAGCCACCCGCCGAACGCGGCGGGCGGCTCCGTAATTTATCAAAAAGGTCTCGCGAAGCGGCCTTTTTTGGATGGATCGCGCACCCGTGTTATGCTATCGCTACCCTAGATGAGCTTAAATATGCTCCTGTGATAGTCCAGCAAGCCCTCTGCCTTGAGCTTGCTCAACTCGGCGGAAAGGGCGCTGCGGTCCACGGAGAGATAGTCCGCCAACTGCTGGCGGTTGAAGGGAATCTCGAAGATCGGGGTTCCCTTTCTTTGCGCTTCGGCGGAGAGGTAGGAGAGCAGCTTCTGGCGGATGGAGCGCTGGCTCAGGTGGGTGAGCTTTTCGTTGAGGCGCTGGTTCCGCGCGGAGAGCGCCGAGAGCAGGTTTTCGACGATCTTCCGGTGATGTGGGCAGGCGCTGGGACAGGTCGCGAGCACGCGGTGCAGATCCAGAAATGTGACGGTGGTCGGCGCGTCCGCGACGGCGCTCACGTTCATCGCAGCGTCCGGTCGCGCGGCGAAGCTTTCCGCGAACAGCTCGCCCGGTCCGAGCGCGGCGAGAATGTTGCGGTTGCCCCAGTAGTCGTCCTGCGCGATCAGCACGCTTCCCTTGAGAACGACGCCGAAGCTCTGCGTGCGTGTACCCGCGGCGAGTATGACGCTGCCGCTCTCATACTCGGCCGTGCATGGAAGGAGACAGCCCATCATCTCTCGCAGTTCCGCCGCGCCCACGCCCGCAAACAATTCGGATTCCTGCAATTGGGTCCAATACTCCATCGCGCATCCTCCGTTCGTTGGAAAAACAACGTACTTTTTGCTGTCATTATAGTATAATCAATGCAGAAAAGCAAGGGGGCGAGCGTATGGCCGAGATTTTCAGCGGTTGCCCGGGCGCCGCGCGCTTGAAGGTGCCCACAATTAAAGAAAAGATCTGTCCGGTGTGCGGTTCGGTGATCGAACTGTTTTCCACGGACGTGAGCGTTGCCTGCGACAAGTGCGGCTTTGTGGCCTACAATGATCTGCAGAGCTGCATTCAGTGGTGCGAGCACGCGGAGGAGTGCATTGGCACGGAGCTGTACAACAAGCTGGTGAAGAACCGGAAGAAGAGGGAGGAGAAGCATGAAACGGAGAATCATTGAGATCGACGAGGTGCGCTGCGACGGCTGCGGCCTCTGCGCGAACGCCTGCCACGAGGGCGCGATCGGCATCGTGGACGGCAAGGCGAAGCTCTTGCGCGACGACTACTGCGACGGCATGGGCGACTGCCTGCCCGCCTGCCCTCGGGACGCGATTCGCTTCGTCGAGCGCGAGGCTGCGGCATACGATGAGGCCGCCGTGACGGCGTACAGGGCCGCGAAGGCGGGGGAGAAGCCGCTGCCCTGCGGCTGCCCCGGGACGGCTTCGCGAACGATTGAGCACAACGAGGGCGAATCCTGCGCGTGTGCGGGGGAAGCTCCCAGCCGCCTGACCAACTTCCCGGTGCAGATCCAGCTTGCGCCGGTGCGCGCGCCATACTTCGACAGCGCGGATCTGCTCATCGCGGCGGACTGCACGGCTTACGCCTGCGGCGCGTTTCACGAGAGGTTCATCAAGGGCCGCGCGACGGTGATCGGCTGCCCGAAGCTGGACGGCGTGAACTACGCGGAGAAGCTGGCGGCGATCCTTGCGTCCAACGACATCCGCAGCGTGACGCTCACGCGCATACTTGTGCCCTGCTGCGGCGGCCTGGAGCGCATGGCGAAGGAGGCGCTTCGAAATTGCGGAAAGAACATTCCCCTGGAAGTTGTGACCATCGGCATGGATGGGGGGATTGTGCGAACGGAACGGGGATAGGGAGCGAATGTTGGTGAGATCGTGGACGCGATGGGAGAGCAGGATTCGCTCTGCGTCAGTGCGGACATTATGAGGAGAGATGTGCCGCGTTAAAGAGCGGGCAAGAAATGCTGCGACGATGGATGGACGGCCATGAGAAGGCGACTGAGAGTTTGTGCGGCTGTTTGGGTTGGGAAAGCATTGCTTTCCCAACCCAAAAGCGCCGCGGCGGCCCGCATTTTTTGGATGGCGAGTTATCTATGAAAGCGATAGTGATTATGAAAGCGGGCCGCCGGGGAGGAGTTACGCTGGGCTCTGCCCAGGCCCGCTCAAGGGGCATTGCCCCTTGAGAATCCCGCTCTGCTGCCGCGTTGAGGATCGTGGCGGAGGGAAAACAGACGCAAAAATCTGGCGCTCAAATCTATGGCGCCAGATTTTGGTGCTCTGGACAGAGCTTTCTGTCGAACCGCGATGCAAGAACTCCCGCCCCTCGGATCTATGGGGGCGGGAGTCCGTGGCTTCAGCGCGGCAGCAGGTGGCCGCCGGCCCTGCCGGCTATTTGTTCTTGATGTACTCGTCGATGGCGGCCGCGGCGTTCTTGCCCGCGCCCATCGCCAGGATGACGGTGGCCGCGCCGGTCACGGCGTCGCCGCCGGCGTACACGCCCTCGCGGCTGGTCAGGCCGTCCTCGCCCTGGGTGATGATGCAGCCGTGCTTGTTGGCTTCCAGGCCCGGGGTGGTGGAGCGGATCAGCGGGTTCGGGCTGGTGCCCAGCGCCATGATCATCGTGTCGATGTCCAGCGTGAACTCGCTGCCCTCCTTGACGATCGGGCGGCGGCGGCCGGAGGCGTCCGGCTCACCCAGCTCCATCTCGACGCAGGTCATGCCGCAGACCTCGCCGTTGCGGGGATCGCGCGGATCGTCGGGATTGTTGAAGCCCAGCACCTCAACGGGGTTGGTCAGGGTCTTGAAGATGATGCCCTCCTCCTGGGCGTGCTCGACCTCCTCGCGACGGGCGGGCAGCTCGGCCATGCCGCGGCGATAGACGATGTAGACCTCGTCCGCGCCCAGGCGCTTTGCGCACCTGGCGGCATCCATGGCCACGTTGCCGCCTCCGACCACGGCCACCTTCTTGCCGTGGCGGATCGGGGTCTTGCTCTCGGGCAGGTAGGCCTTCATCAGATTGATGCGGGTCAGGAACTCGTTGGCGGAGTATACGCCCTTCAGGCTCTCGCCGGGGATGCCCATGAAGCGGGGCAGGCCCGCGCCGGAGCCGATGAACACGGCCTCGTTGCCCATCTCGAACAGCTCGTCGATGGTGAGCACCTTGCCGATGACCATGTCGGTTTCGATGTCCACGCCCAGGTCCTTGAGGTTCTCCACTTCCTTGTTCACGATCGCCTTGGGCAGACGGAACTCGGGAATGCCGTAGGAGAGCACGCCGCCGGCCACGTGCAGCGCCTCGTAGATGGTGACCTTATAGCCCAGCTTGGCCAGGTCGCCCGCGCAGGTCAGGCCCGCCGGGCCCGCGCCGATCACGGCGACCTTGTGGCCGTTGGAGGCGGGCGGGGTCATCTTTTCGGTCGAGTGCTCGCGATGCCAGTCGGCCACGAAGCGCTCCAGGCGGCCGATGCCCACCGGCTCGCCCTTGATGCCGCGCACGCACTTGGATTCGCACTGGGTCTCCTGCGGGCAGACGCGGCCGCACACCGCGGGCAGCGTGGACTGCTTGTTCAGGATCTTGAATGCGCCCTCGATGTCCTCGTTGGCGACGCGCTCGATGAAGGCGGGAATGTCGATGCGCACCGGGCAGGCCGACACGCAGGGATGGTTCTTGCAGTTGAGGCAGCGCCTGGCCTCGTTGATCGCCATCTCGTAGGTGTAGCCGGTGGCGACCTCCTCAAACACTTTGTTGCGATAGTCCGGCGCCAGCGAGGGCATCGGGCACTTGGTGGGGCTCATATTTCGATCCGCCATTTTATTCGGCCTCCTTCTTCAGCAGGTTGCAGGTCTCCTCGCGCTTGTGTCCCTCGAAGTCGCGGTACATGGCGCCGCGCTTCATGGCCTCGTCGAAGTCCACCAAGTGGCCGTCGAAGTCCGGACCGTCCACGCAGGCGAACTTGGTCTCGCCACCCACGGTCAGGCGGCAACCGCCGCACATGCCGGTGCCGTCGATCATGATGGGGTTCATGGACACGACGGTCTTGACGTTGTGTTTCTTGGTGGTGAGGCAGACGAACTTCATCATGATGACCGGGCCGATAGCGATGACTTCGTCATAGTTCTCGCCGGCGACGATCGCCTCCTCCAGCGGCACGGTGACCACGCCCTGGCGGCCATAGCTGCCGTCGTCGGTCATCATGAACAGCTTGTCGGAGCAGGCCTTGAAGTCGTCCTCGAGGATGACCAGATCCTTGTTGCGGAAGCCGACGAAGGAGTGCACCTCGGTGCCCTGCGCGTGCAGCGCCTGCGCGACCGGCAGCGCGATGGCGCAGCCCACGCCGCCGCCCACGACCGCGACCTTCTTGAGGCCCTCGATCTCGGTGGGCTTGCCCAGCGGGCCCACAAAGTCCTGAATGTACTCGCCCTGCTTCTTGGCGTTCAGCTCCATCGTGGCGCCGCCGACGATTTGGAAGATGATGTCCACGGTGCCGGCCTCGCGGTCGCAGTGGGCGATGGTGAGCGGAATGCGCTCTCCGTCCTCGTTCACGCGGAGGATGATGAACTGACCCGCCTTGCCCTTGCGCGCGACCATCGGCGCTTCGATGGACATGCGCGTGACCGTCGGGTTCAGTTCCTGCTTGGTGACGATCTTAAACATTCAAATCCCTCTTCTCTCGTCCTAGGATTTTCGACGCTGTTGCGTCCGTATACTCATACATACTTATACTATCACAGTCCAGGTTAAATTACAAGGCTCGCGCAGCCGTACCGCAAAATTTGCCGGGAAAACAAAATTTGCCCGCGGACGGCGGGCAGGGAGAGGATAGGCGCTGAAAACTTGCGCCGGATGCCATCGAAATAAGGACAGTCCGGCGCCGGACGCGCGGGCGCTGAAACGGGGTGGGAGATGCGCGCTTGGAAGCCGCGGAGGCGGGGCGGCGCCTCACGCCTCCCGTCCGATCAGTCGCAGTCGTTCGAGTTCCCGGCGCAGAATCGCGGCCTTCTCCGCTTCGAGGGGCGTCAGCGGCAGGCGCAGCGTGTTTTCGATCATGCCCATCATGGAAAGCGCCGCCTTCACCGGGATGGGGCTCACCTCGGAAAACAGCGCACGCATCAGCGGCAGCAGGCTAAATTGCAGCGCGCGGCTGGCGTTGACCTCGCCGCGCAGGTAGTTGAGCGCGAGCGCGTGCATCTGCCGCGGTGCGACGTTTGCCGTCACGGAGATCACGCCGCGCGCGCCCAGCGCCATGTGTAGAAGCGCCTGATCATCGTTGCCGCAGTAGACGGCGGCGGCATCGCCCATCGCCTCATAGACGCGCATGACGTGAGCGGGATCCGGGCAGGCCTCCTTCAAGCCGCGCAGCAGCGGATGCTTCGCCAGCTCCCGCATCACCTCCGGTGGCAGGTTCACGCCCGTGCGCGCGGGCACGTTGTAAACGATGATGGGGATGTCCACGCTGTCGGCCACACTCAGGTAATGCTCGACGAGCCCGGCGCGGCTGGCGCGGTTGTAGTAGGGTGTGACCACGAGCAGTCCGTCCGCGCCCAGGCGCTGCGCCTCGACGGAGCGCTCCGCGGCGGTGCGCGTGCAGTTCGAGCCCGTGCCCACGTAGAGCGGCACCCGGCCGGCGACCCGCGCGACCGCGCATTCGATGATCGCGCCGCGCTCAGGGTCCGTCACCGTGCACGGCTCGCCGGTGGTGCCCAGCACGATCAGCGCGTCGGCCTCGCCGTCGATCTGCCAGTCGATGAGCTTTTCGAGGGCGTCGTAATCTACGCGCCGCCCCCGAAAGGGCGTCACCAGTGCCGTGCCGCAGCCATAGAAGAGATTCTCCCGCATACCATCCCTCCCGAAGTTTTTCTTCGGGAGAGTTTATTTTTGCGGGCTGGAAATGAGAACCAAAGAAGCCGGACAGTCCGAGGGGCCGTCCGGCTTGGAAAGCATATTATGAATGGGGGAAAAGACCGCGCTCAGCGCGTCGCGCTGCGCAGCGCCTCGGCGATTTCCTGCTGCCGGCGCTTCTTGTCGGTGTCGATCAGGATGTCCGGAACCTCCGTGGGCCGTTCGTTCTCATCCAGCGCCACCATCACGAAGTGCGCCTCGTTGATGAGCCGGCGCGCGCCGTCCAGCGCCTCCACGTAGGCGTGCACCAGCACCGTCATCGACGTGCGGCCCACCTGCACGACGTGGCCGGTCAGCACCAGCGTGTCGTTGGCGTGGGCGGGCGCGCGAAAGTCCAGCTTCTCCACGCAGGCGGTGGTCACGTTCGTGCCTGCGTGGCGGCGGGCCGTGATGCCCGCGACCTCGTCCATCCACGCCATCAGCTGCCCGCCGAACAGGCGCTGATAGCCGTTCAGATGCGATTGGTTGATTAGCTGCACCTGAATCGTGTAGGAGTCGCACACCCGCTTGACGGGCCGGTCGCTCACTTCTTCTCCTCCACGACCTGGATGTTCAGCGCCTCAAGCTGCTCGGGGCGCACGTCCGCGGGGGTCTCCATCATCAGGCAGTTCGCGCTGGCGGCCTTGGGGAAGGCGATGATGTCGCGCAGGCTCTCGCTGCCGGTGAGCAGCATCATCAGCCGGTCGATGCCGAACGCCAGGCCGCCGTGCGGCGGCGCGCCGTACTTGAACGCGTCCAGCAGGAAGCCGAAGCGGTGGTGCGCCTCCTCCGGATCGAGGCCGATCATCTCGAACATCTGCGCCTGCAGATCGGCGCGGTGGATGCGGATGGAGCCGCTTGCCAGCTCGATGCCGTTCATGACCAGGTCGTAGGCGCGGGAGCGCACCTTCTCCTTGTCGGTATCGAGGTACTGGTTGTCCTCGGTGTACCAGCTCGTGAAGGGATGGTGCGCCGCCACGTAGCGGCCCTCCTCCTCGCTGTACTCGAACAGCGGGAACTCGGTCACCCAGAACAGGTTGATCCTGTTCTCGTCGATCAGGCCCTTGCGGCGGGCGATCTCGCAGCGCAGCGCGCCCAGCGACTGCCACACCACGGCCTTCTTGTCCGCGCCGAAGAAGATCGCGTCGCCGGGCTCGGCATTCATCGCGGACTTGACCGCCTCGATGAGCTCCGGCGTGAGGAACTTGTTGAAGCTCGACTTCACGCTGCCGTCGGCGTTGAAGATCATGTAGGGGAGGCCCTTGGCGCGGTAGGTTTTGACGAACTCGGCCAGGCTGTCGAGCTCCTTGCGGGTCATCGCGCCCAGCCCCTTGGCGTTGATCGCCTCCACGCGGCCACCCTCGTTGAGCGCGTTCTCGAACACCACGAATTCGGACTTGCCGCGCACGGCGTCGGAGATGTTGACGAGCTTCATCTCGAAGCGCGTGTCGGGCTTGTCCGAGCCGTAATTCTCCATGGCGTGCTCCCAGGTCATGCGGGGAAGGGGCAGCGCGATGTCGATACCCTTGACTTCCTTGAAGATGCGCGCAAACATTCGCTCGACCACGGCGTAGATGCTCTCCTCGTCGATGAAGCTCATCTCGATGTCGCACTGGGTGAACTCCGGCTGTCGGTCGGCGCGGTTGTCCTCGTCGCGGAAGCAGCGGGCGATCTGGAAGTATTTGTCGAAGCCGGCCAGCATCAGCAGCTGCTTGTAAATTTGCGGGCTCTGGGGCAGCGCATAGAACGCGCCGGGCTTCAGGCGGCTGGGCACCAAAAAGTCGCGCGCGCCCTCGGGCGTGGATTTGGACAGGATCGGCGTTTCGATCTCCGTAAAGCCCATCGCGTCCAGCTCGCCGCGGATGCAGTTGACCACCCGGCTGCGCATGCGCAGATTCCGCTGCATGCTCGGCTTGCGCAGGTCGAGGTAGCGGTACTTGAGCCGCACGGCCTCGCTCTCGTCGGCCTTGTCGTCGATGTAGATGGGCGGGGTTTCGCTCTTGTTGAGCAGCTCGGCCTCGCGCACGACCACCTCGATTTCGCCGGTCGCGAGGTCATGGTTGACGGCGGATTCGTCGCGCAGGCGGACCTCGCCCACGACGGTCAGCACGTACTCGCTGCGCAGGCTCTGGCCCAGCTCCAGCAGCTCCTTCGAACAGTCGCTGCCGTCGAACACCAGCTGCACCAGGCCCTCGCGGTCGCGCAGCCAGACGAAGACCAGTCCGCCCAGATCGCGGGTGCGCTGCACCCAGCCGGACAGATGCACCGTCTGACCGGCGTTTTCCTTATTTAGCAGACCGCAATAGTGGTCGCGCTTGTGGGAAAGCATATCGAATTTCCTCCTTTATTCATGAGTAAGGATGCGATTATTTCAGGACGCGATTATTTCGCGAGCAGGGATACGATTTGATCCCGGGGAACCTCGGTTTCGGCGCTGGCGGCCATATCGCGCAGCTTAACGATGCCCTTCTCCAGTTCGTCGCCGGCGATCACGATCACCTTTGGCGCGCCCAGCTTGTTGGCGTACTTGAACTGCGCCTTCATGCTGCGCGCGGCGTGGTCGAGGTCGGCCCGGAGCCCCGCGTCGCGAAGCTCGCTCACCAGCTTCATGCCCTCCAGCCGCGCGGAATCGCCCATGGTGACCACGAACGCGTCGTAGAGGGCCGGCTCCGCCGGGGCCGCGCCGGTGAGATCCTGCGCGAGAATCATGCGCTCAATGCCCATGCCGAAGCCGATGCCCGGCGTGGCGGGGCCGCCCAGCTCCTCGACGAGGCCGTCGTAGCGCCCGCCGCCGCAGACCGTGAGCGGCCCCTGCGGGGAGTCGAGGATGACCTCAAACACGGTGCGGGTGTAGTAGTCCAGCCCGCGCACGATGCGCGCGTCGATCTCGTAGGAGATGCCCAGCGCCGCGAGATAGGACTTCAGCTTTTCGAAGTGCTCCGCGCAGTCGGGGCAGAGGTTGTCGAGCATCGCGGGCGCGTCGGCGAGCTTCGCCGCGTCCTCCTTGCAATCCAGAATGCGCAGAGGGTTGCGCTCGAATCTCTCCTGGCAGGTCTTGCACAGGCCGGAGAGCTTCGGCTCCAGATACGCGCGCAGCTTCTCCAGATACTTCGCGCGGCAGTCCGGGCAGCCGATGGAGTTGATCGTCAGGCGCAGCTGCGTCAGCCCGTTGGCCTGGAGCAGCTTCATGGCGAGCTGGATGACTTCCGCGTCGACGCTCGCGTCCTTCGCGCCGAACACCTCCACGCCGTTCTGGTGGAACTGCCGCAGCCGCCCGGCCTGGGGCTTTTCGTAGCGGAAGCAGGGGCACTGGGCGTAGTAGAGCTTGCAGGGCAGGCTGTCGCCCAGGTGGCCCTCCAGATAGGCGCGTACCGCGCCGGCCGTTCCCTCGGGCTTGAGGGTGATGGAGCGGTGTCCCTTGTCCTCGAAGGTATACATTTCCTTCTGCACCACGTCGGTAGCGTCGCCCACGCCGCGCTGGAAGAGCTCCGTGTGCTCAAATACGGGCGTGCGGATCTCGCGATATCCCGCGCGCTCGCAGACCGCGCGCATGTTGTCGTAGATCGACTGCCAGCGGTGCGCGTCCCGAGGCAGCATGTCGACGGTGCCCTTTGGGGCCTGAGTCAGCATGAAAAAACTCCTTTCCCGGCGGAGCCGGAGAGAAAAATATCCTTATACAATTATACGGCGGGAAATGGCAAAGTCAAGAAATGTCGGAAAAATTAAAGGAGGCGGCGAGGCGGAGGGATCGTCTGAGGCAAATACATCAAAATGCATCCGACCGGAGTCGCGTCGGGAGGCGTGGAGCGGTTTTTGGCGCTTCACAGATGCAGAGGCCCACGGAAAAACCGGGGTCTTCCACCGGAGGCGCGAAGCGCTTATCGCTTGTCCTTTTCCGAGCCGATGTAGATGGTCTCACCGTAGCCGGTGAGGCTGCGGATGTTGTCGCGAATGGCGCGGGGAAAGAGGTTGCAGGAGGCGATGTCGCGCATCGGTATCCATTCGATTCCCGTCTGGTAGCGGTCCGTTTCCGTGGGTTCGGCGGGGGTGCCATTCTCCAATTTGCACAAAAAAATGAAGTAAATTTTGTGATTTTGACCGTCATCGCGGCCGCCCGACAGGCGCTCGTAGATGCCCGAGAGCCGGATCGGTGTGACGCTGTAGCCCGTCTCCTCCAGCAGCTCGCGCCGGACCGTTTCGGGCAGCATCTCGCCCGTGCGCTGGCCGCCGCCCGGCAGCGCGTAGTAATCCCCGAAGTGGGAACGGCAGCGGTTCACCAGCAGCTTGCCGTTGTTGATCACCACCGCTTTCGCGGAATTTCGTGCGGACATGGTGCGCCTCCACAATTTCATTGCTCTGTCTATTATACGCCTGTATGCACAAAAAAACAAGGCGGATTTTACAAATTCGCCGGAGTGAGTTTTGTTAAGGAATGTTAATGATTGATGAAATAGTTGTTGTTTGATTGATTCTGGCCGAAGCTGCTGATACAATAAATGTATAGGGCGAATATGCCCGAACTTAGGATAGGAAACAGAATGGAGGATGCGTCGCCATGGCAGTTCCAGTCATTATGCCGAGACAGGGCAACACCGTCGAAAGCTGTATCATCAATGAGTTCAAAAAGCATCCGGGCGATCCGGTTGCGGTGGGGGACGTCCTGTTCACCTATGAGACCGACAAGGCCGCGTTCGAGGCCACCGCTGAGGTCGCCGGCACGCTGCTGGGCTACTTCTTTGAGGAGGGCGACGACGTGCCCTGCCTCCTGAACGTGTGCGTCATCGGCAATCCCGGCGAGGACTTCGAGCAGTTCCGCCCCACCGAGGACGGCAATCCCGATGCCGCGCCCACGGCCGCTCCGGCAGCCGCCGCGGCCGCGCCGAAGGCCGCCGCTCCCGCCGCCGCCCACAAGGGCAACGCCGTGGCGGTGATCATGCCGCGCCAGGGCAACACCGTGGAGAGCTGCATCATCAACGAGTTCAAGAAGCAGCCGGGCGATTCCGTGGCCGTGGGTGACGTGCTCTTCACCTACGAGACAGACAAGGCCGCCTTTGAGGCGACCGCCGAGGTGGCCGGCACGCTGCTGGGCTACTTCTGGGAGGAGGGCGACGACGTGCCCTGCCTGTACAACGTCTGCGCCATCGGCAATCCCGGCGACGATTTCGAGTATCTGCGCCCCACCGAGGACGGCAACCCCGACCTGAGCGCCGCGCCGGTTGAGGAGGCCGCGCCCGCCGCCGAGGCCGCTCCGGCGCCCGCCGCCGCGCCCGCTGCGAATGCGGGCAAGCTCAAGATCTCCCCGCGCGCGGGCAAGCTGGCCGACGCGAACGGCGTGGATTTGACCAAGGTCGTGCCTACCGGCCCCGATGGCCGCATCATCGAGCGCGACGTGCAGGCCGCCATCGCCGCGGGCTTCGTGGTGGGCGCTTCCGCCGCCGCTCCGGCCGCCGCCGTCGAGCTGGGCGTGCCCTGCGACGACAGCTACACCGAGCCGATGAGCAACATGCGCAAGGTGATCGCCCGCAGCATGACCGCGAGCCTGAGCACGATGGCGCAGCTGACCCACAACATCTCCTGCGACGCCACCGAGATCAAGGCCGCCCGTGCGCTGTACAAGGCCAGGGGCGAGGCGTTCGGCATGGAGAAGATCTCCATCAACGACATCGTGATGTACGTGGTCGCCCGGACGCTGACCATGCCCGAGCACCGCGCGCTCAACGCGAACCTGATCGACGACGGCAAGACCATGAAGTACTTCAACGGCGTGCACCTGGGCATGGCGGTGGATACGGATCGCGGACTGATGGTGCCCACCATCTTCAACGCCGACAAGATGACGCTCAAGCAGCTCTCCGATACCGCCAAGAAGCTGGCCAGGGAGTGCAAGGAGGGCAAGATCAACCCCGACTATCTCAAGGGCGCGAGCTTCTGCGTCTCCAACATCGGCGTGTACGGCATTGAATCCTTCACGCCCGTCATCAATCCGCCGCAGACCGGCATCCTGGGCGTGTGCGCCATCAAGGACGCCTTCCGCATGGTGGACGGTCAGATTCAGGTGTACCCGAGCATGGGTCTCTCTCTGACCTACGACCATCGCGCGCTGGACGGTTCCCCGGCCTCGAAGTTCCTGCGGGACCTCAAGACCAATCTGGAAAACTTCAACCTGATCATTGCCCGCGGCTAAACAAGATAAGGAGAGATGCGATATGTCCAAGCAATTGTTCGTCGATCCCACTGAGATGCGCAAGCCGGGGATGATCCACTTCGAGGACATTCCCTGCAACCAGTATCAGAAGACCGTCAAGGATGAGCTCGGCAACTTTACCACTGAGGAATTCATCAACATCTACCGCGACATGCTGACGCTGCGCGAGTTCGAGACCATGATCAACGAGATCAAGATCAACGGCCAGTACAACGGCGTGTCCTACAACCATCCCGGCCCGGCGCACCTGTCCATCGGCCAGGAGTCCGCGGCGGTCGGCCAGGCGTTCCACCTGAATCCCGACGATTTGATCTTCGGCTCCCACCGCGCGCACAGCGACATCCTCGCCAAGGGCCTCTCCGCCATCGAGAAGCTCTCCGACGACGAGCTGATGGACGTGATGAAGAACTTCCTGGGCGGCAAGACGCTGGCCGTCGTCGAAAAGTTCCCGCACGACTCCGTGAAGGATCTGGCCATCGACTTCCTGCTCTACGGCGCGATGAGCGAGATCTTCGCCCGCGAGACCGGCTTCAACCGCGGCCTGGGCGGGTCGATGCACACCTTCTTCACCCCGTTCGGCATCTATCCGAACAACGCCATCGTGGGCGGCTCGGGCGCGATCGCCATGGGCGCGGCGCTGTACAAGCGCGTCAACCGCAAGAAGGGCGTCGTGGTCGCCAACATCGGCGACGGCGCGCTGGGCCGCGGCCCGGTGCTCGAGGCGCTGAACATGGCGGGCATGGGCCAGCTGACCCAGTTGTGGGGCGACGAGATGAAGGGCGGCCTGCCGGTCATCTTCAACATCAACAACAACCAGTACGGCATGGGTGGCCAGACCCGCGGCGAGACCATGGGCTACGACTTCCCGGCGCGCATGGGCGCGGGCTTCAACCCGAACCAGATGAACGCCGAGCGCGTGGACGGCTTCAACCCGCTGGCCGTGATCGAGGCCTACAGCCGCAAGAAGAAGATCGCCGAGGAGGGCAAGGGCCCGGTGCTGCTGGACGTGGTGACCTACCGCTACTGCGGCCACTCCCCGTCGGACAGCTCCAGCTACCGCACGCAGGAGGAGATCGAGGCCTGGCGCGCCCAGGATCCGATCGTCGCCTACCGCAAGCAGCTGGTCGAGGCCGGCGTCGCCACCGAGGCGGAGCTGGACAAGGTCGTCGAGCACGTGAAGGCCACGAACTTCCACAACTTCAAGCTGGCCATCGACGAGGAGATCTCTCCGCGCATGGATCTGAGCCTCAACCCCGATGAGATCGCCGACATGATGTTCACCAACGGCCACGTGGAGTCCTTCTCCGACGCCGAGCCCGAGGTCAACATGCCCATGGCGGAGAATCCGCGCGTGCAGGCCATCGCCAAGAAGGAGCGCTGGGGCTTCGACGCCAGCGGCAAGCCGGTCTCCAAGAACAAGGTGTATCAGCTCCGCGACGGCCTGTTCGAGGCCATCATCGACCGCTTCTACAAGGATGCCAGCCTCATCACCTACGGCGAGGACGTGCGCGACTGGGGCGGCGCGTTTGCGGTGTACCGCGGACTGACCGAGGCCCTGCCGTATCACCGCCTGTTCAACAGTCCGATTTCCGAGTCCGCGATCGTCGGCAGCGCCGTCGGTTACGCCATGGCGGGCGGCCGCGCGCTGGTGGAGCTCATGTACTGCGACTTCCTGGGCTGCGCGGGCGACGAGGTGTTCAACCAGATGGCCAAGTGGCAGGCCATGTCCGCCGACATCATCAAGATGCCGGTCACCCTGCGCGTGTCCGTGGGCAGCAAGTACGGCGCCCAGCACTCCCAGGACTGGACGAGCCTGACCGCGCACATTCCGGGTCTCAAGATCGCCTTCCCGGCCACCCCCTACGACGCCAAGGGCCTGATGGCCACCGCGCTGTCCGGCACCGACCCGGTGGTGTTCTTCGAGTCCCAGCGCATCTACGACGTGGGCGAGCAGTTCCACCAGGGCGGCGTGCCTGCCGAGTATTATGAGATCCCCTTCGGCAAGGCCGACGTGAAGCGCGTTGGCAAGGACATCACGATCCTGACCATCGGCGCGGTGCTCTACCGCGCGCTGAAGGCCGCCGACGAGCTCAAGGAGAAGTACGGCATGGAGGCGGAGATCGTGGATGCCCGCACGCTGGTGCCCTTCGACTATGAGACCGTGATCGAGTCCGTGAAGAAGACCGGCCGCCTGGTCATCGTGACCGACGCCTGCGAGCGCGGCTCCTTCGCCAGCGAGATCGCCCGCCAGGTCACCGAGATGGCCTTCGACGAGCTGGACGCGCCGCCGGTCGTGGTGGCCTCGAAGAACTGGATCACTCCGGCCCACGAGCTGGAGGAGGCGTTCTTCCCGCAGCCGAGCTGGATCCTAGACGCGATCGACGCGAAGATCGTGCCGCTGCCGGGCCACGTGCGCGTGACCAATCCCACCACCGCCGAGAAGCTCCGCAACGAGAAGCGCGGCGTTTGACGACAGTCGAAGCGATTCGAGGAAGGGCAGGCTTGCCCTTCCTTGCTTTTGTCAAAGACAGAGAACCGCTGGCTTCGTGAAGTAGTAGGTTAAAGACAGATTTCATGGTGTTTCCCCATGTGTCCACCTTTATCTTATGACTTCACTGAGGGCAACACCTCCTTTGTGCAGTGTTGCCTTAGCCGGGGGTCGTTGCTCTGCTCTCCCCGCTCCAAAGGCAGTACACGCCGGGATAGTTGTCCGCGCAATCGCGAGTGCAACAGGAACAAGCCGCACAGCCGCTTCACGCGGAGTGGTATGACGGGAAGGCAAACTGCGTGCCCATCGCTTCCACCAGCCGCATGGTTTCCCGATGCACATGCGGAGGCGGAATCGAAGTGCCGGAGGAATTTTGCCCCCGATCTTTGAACCTGCGGCATCGCATGCGAAGGCAAGGCGACACGGGAGTTTTCAGAAAATCACCACGGCCGCGCTTGACAAAAAACGGGAGATATTTATCATAAATGGTAGAATTCTCTCCATCGGAGGTGCGCGAAATGGAGACGCCACGGAAGAAGCGCTCGCTTTCCCGGAGCGCGCATCTGATCCGGCGACTGGCCCCATACTTCAAACCCTACGCAGGCGTGATGGCGCTGGACTTGTTCTGCGCCTCGCTGACCACCGTCTGCGATTTGGTGCTGCCGCTGATCGTGCGCTACATCACCAGCGCGGCCAACGACCCGGCGATGGCGCTGACCGTCTCCATCGTGCTGCGGCTGGGCGCGGTGTATCTGGCGCTGCGGGTGATCGACGCTGCGGCCAACTACTTCATGCAGTCCATCGGCCACATTATGGGCTCGCGCATCGAATCCGACCTGCGGCGCGACCTGTTTGCCCACTACCAGGAGTTGTCCAACGACTTCTATGACAGCGCCAAGATCGGTCAGCTCATGTCGCGCATCACCACCGATTTGAACGACATCACCGAGTTCGCCCACCACATGCCCGAAGAGGTCCTGATCGCGGCCGTGAAGATCGTGGTGGCGTTTTTGATCCTCTGCCGCTCGAATGTGACGCTCACGCTGATCGTGTTTGCGGTGCTGCCGGTGATGGTGCTCTGCTCGGATCACTTCGCCCAGAAGATGCGCAAGAGCTTCCGCGATTCCCGCCACGAGCTGGGCGAGCTCAACGCTCAGGTGGAGGACAGCCTGTCGGGCATCCGCGTGGTGAAGTCCTTCGCCAACGAGGATCTGGAGAACGAAAAGTTCGCCCAGCGCAACGGCGTATTTTTGAAGATCAAGAAGGGCATGTACCACAACATGGCCGGCTTCCACTCGGTCACGCGGCTGTTTGACGGCGTGATGTACATCGTGGTCGTGGTGCTGGGCGCGCTGTTCATGCTGGACGGGAAGATCAGTCCGGAGGATCTGGTGGCCTACCTGCTCTATGTGCAGACGCTTTTGACCACCATCCGCCGCTTCGTGGAGTTCACCGAACAGTTCCAGCGGGGCATCACCGGCTTCGAGCGCTTCGACGAGGCCGTGAACGAGCCCGTGTCCGTACAGGAGAAGCCCGACGCGGTGGAGCTGACCGACGTGAAAGGCGAGATCGAGTTCGACCACGTGAGCTTCGCCTACGAGGCCGGACAGGACATGGTGCTGGCGGACATCAGCCTCACCGTCAAGCCCGGCGAGAGCGTGGCGCTGGTCGGCCCCAGCGGCAGCGGCAAGACCACGCTGTGCAGCCTGATTCCCCGCTTCTACGACGTGACCGGCGGCGCGATCCGCATCGACGGCCGCGACGTGCGCGATTTCACGCTGAAGTCGCTGCGCGGGCACATCGGCGTGGTGCAGCAGGACGTGTACATGTTCTCCGGCACGGTGCTGCAGAACATCGAGTATGGCAAGCCCGGCGCGAGCCGGGAGGAGATCGTGCATGCGGCGAAGCTGGCCGGGGCGCACGAATTCATCAGCGAGCTCCCCAACGGCTACGACAGCTACGTGGGCGAGCACGGGCTCAAGCTCTCCGGCGGCCAAAAGCAACGCATCTCCATCGCCCGGGTGTTCCTCAAGAACCCGCCGATCCTGATTCTGGATGAGGCCACCAGCGCGCTGGACAACGAATCCGAGCGGCTGGTGCAGTGCTCGCTGGAGGCGCTGATGCGCGGCCGCACCACCTTCACCATCGCCCACCGGCTTACCACCATCCGCAACGCGCAGAACATACTGGTGCTCACCGACGATGGCATCGTGGAGCAGGGCTCCCACGAGGAGCTGATCGCGAAGCCGGACGGCGTGTACCGCAAGCTGTATCAACTGTATACGCTGTGAGGCGCGGTTGGCAGAGAAGAGAATCGTTCAATAGATTTCCGCCGGGAGGATTGGAAGGTTTCCAATGCTTCTCGCGCGATTCGATTATTAGCCTGAAAAAGCGAATGTGCCGGGGCGCTAAGTCTCCGGCACATTCGCTTTCTTGGATTGCTTGTGATTCGATTGCCTGTTGTAATATTTTTCCACGTGCTCGAGCGCCGCGCGCAGGATCTTGCGGTCGCGCTCGTAGGTGAGGCGGTTGAGCGCCTCGTCCACGGGATACCAGCCCGCCTCGGAGATTTCCTCCGGCTGAGGAATGATCTGCTCCTGATGGGTGACCGCCGCGAACACCACCACCAGCTTCTGAATGTCCGAGCGGATGTTGTAGCGGTTTTCGGCCCGGTAGCGGCGGTCCACTTTGACGCGGATGCCGGTCTCCTCGAACACCTCGCGCTCGGCGGTCTGGCTCTCCAGCTCGCCGGGCTCCATGTGACCCTTCGGGAAGGAGATGTGCTTGCCCCAGGCGTGACGAATCAGCAGCACGTTCCATACGCCCTCGCACCGGCGGAAGACGACCGCGCCACAGGATTTCTCGTACTTCATTCGCGCCTCCGTAGCCGCCGCTTAAATCGCGGCGATGGCATCGGCGACGCGCTCGAGCCAGCTTCCGTCGAACATCTCCACCATGCCGGCGTCGCAGGCCGCGGCCAGCGCGGGATCCATCGGAAGCCTCGCGGTCAGCGGGATGCCGCAGCGCTCGGCAATTTCATCCACGTGACTCTCGCCGAAGATGTGGTGTTCTCCGCCGCAGTCGGGGCACTTGAAGTAGGACATGTTCTCGATCACGCCCAGCACGGGGATGTTCATCATCTGCGCCATGTGGACGGCCTTTTCCACGATCATCCCCACCAGTTCCTGCGGGGAGGTGACGATCAGTATGCCGTCCAGCGGCAGCGACTGGAATACCGTCAGCGGCACGTCGCCCGTTCCGGGAGGCATGTCCACGAACATGTAGTCCACGTCGCCCCACATCACGTCCGTCCAGAACTGCTTGACCGTGCCCGCGATCACCGGGCCGCGCCAGACCACGGGGTCCGTCTCGTTCTCCAGCAGCAGGTTCAGCGACACCAGCTTTACGCCGGTGGTGCTCGCCGCGGGGACGATGCCCTCGTCCGTCGCGCCCAGCATGCCGTGCACGCCGAAGGCCTTCGGAATGGAGGGGCCGGTGATGTCCGCGTCCAGAATCGCGACGCTCGCGCCCCGGCGGCGCATGGTGACCGCCAGCATGCTGGTGACCAGGGACTTGCCCACGCCACCCTTGCCGCTAACCACGCCGATCACGCGCTTGACGCTGCTGTGCGCGTTGGCGGGCGCGCGGAAATCGGGCGCGCCCTTCTCCCGGCTGGGGCAGTTCTCGCCGCAGCTGGAGCAGTCGTGCGTACAATTTTCACTCATCTTATCTGACCTCGATTGGAATTGATACTCCTAATGATAGCGCCATGCACAAATAAAGTCAAGCAATTTTGCGCTACTTTTCAAAGAATGGTTTGTACACAAAAAAGCGTGAGATTGTGGAAGATTTTTGAATCAGCGATATTAAAGATAGACCTCGCCTTCAGCCACGAGGCGGACGCTTCCGCGGATTTCGATTTCGTTCACCGCGCCGTTCGAGAAGCGCGCCCGCACGCCGATGCGGCCGCCGGGCTGGGCGATCTCCAGATCGACATCCCGCCCCGCGCGAACCGCCGCCCACGCGCCCAGCGCCGCCGTGCCGCTGCCGCAGCCGCGCTCCCACACGGCGCTGCCGGTGGCGCGCACATAGACGAGCGGACGCATGGAGCGGCCGTCCGGGGCGACGAGCAGGACGCCCAGCGCGTCCGTGCGCAGATTTTCGCAGAGACCAGAGATGACCGCCTCCGCTCCGGCGGGGGAGAGGGCGGCCTCCGGGACGACGGCGTGGGCGATGCCCGGAAAGCGCACCAGCGGAACGCGCGGCCCACCAGGGAGTTCGACTTCGGTAATCTCCGTGGGGAGGGGCATGGCTACACTTCCCCGAAATTCCGCCTCGCCCGCGCGCAGAACGCGGCAGCGCACGAGGCCGCTCGCGCCGGACACCTCCAGCGCGATCTCCGCCTCCGCGCCGGTGGCGAGGCCGCCTTCGCGCGCCAGCAGCGCGGCCAGCGACATGCTGGCGTTGCCGCAGAACTCGCCGCCCATCATCTGAAGCCGCGCCCGCGCGCCGGGGAGCTTCGCTGCCTCGACGAAGCCGACTTGCTCCGCGCAGAGGCGGTCGGGCGGCATCAGGCGCGCCGCGACGCCCGCCTGTTCGCCGCGGGGCACGGGGGAGGTCACGAGGATCGTGGTGTTCCCGCTGGGGTCGAGCTTGACGAAATTCAGCTTCATGGCGCGTCAGTTGAAGCGAGACAGGAACTGAATCGTGCGCTCCTGCTTTGGATTGTTGATGATGTTGTAGGGGTTGCCCTCCTCGACGATCACGCCGCCGTCCATGAAGATCACGTGGTCGGACACGTCGCGGGCGAAGCTCATCTCGTGGGTGACGATCACCATGGTCATGTGCTCGGCGGCCAGGTCGCGGATCACGCGCAAAATCTCGCCGGTGAGCTCGGGATCGAGCGCGGAGGTGGGCTCGTCGAAGAACAAAATTTGCGGCTTCATTGCCAACGCCCGGGCGATGGACACGCGCTGCTGCTGTCCGCCGGAGAGCTGGTAGGGGTAGGCGTCCTCCTTGTCGGACAGGCCCATCTTGCGGAGCAGCTCGCGCGCTTCGGCGACCACCTGCTCCTTCGGGCGCTTCTGAATCAGCGTGGGCGCTTCGCTCACGTTGCGCAGCACGGAGTAGTGGGGGAAGAGGTTGAAGTTCTGAAACACCAGCCCAAAGGACGAGCGGATCGACTTCAACTCCTTCGCGGAGGCATAGACGGACTTGCCGTCCTGATCCCGCGCGGCGTACTTGCCCAGATAGATCAAATCGCCGCCATCCATGGTCTCCAGCAGCGTGGCGCAGCGCAGCAGCGTGCTCTTGCCGCTGCCCGAGGGGCCGATGATGGAAACCACCTGGCCCTCCTCCACGGAGAGGGAGATGTCGTTGAGCACCTCGAGCGCGCCGAAGCTCTTGCGAATGTGATTGATTTCGAGTATCTTCATGGTCGCGCCCTCCTCAACGGTAGTAGTCCAGCTTCTTTTCGATCCGGGCCATGATCCAGGCCACCAGCGCGTTGAACACGAAGTAGAACACGCCGGCGATCAGGAAGGGCGTGAAGCTCGACTGGGAGTTGGCGATCTGCTTGCCGATGGTGAACATCTCCTGATAGGCCACCGCGAAGGCGATGGAGGTGTCCTTGACCAGCGTGATGACCTCGTTGGTCACCGGGGGCACCACGCGCTTGATCACCTGAGGGAGGATGATGCGGAAGAAGGTCTCGGCCCGGCCGTAGCCCAGAACCGCCGCGGCCTCGTACTGGCCCACGGGCATGGATTCGATGCCCGCGCGGTAGATCTCCGCGAAGTAGGCGGCATAGTTGATCGAGTAGGCGATTACCACGGGAATCAGCTTGTTGCGCGCCACGCTCGCGCCGAAGAGGTAGAAGGGGCCGTAGGTCACGGCCAGCAGCTGCAGCATCAGCGGCGTGCCGCGCAATATGGAGATGACCGCCGTCGTCGCGGCGCGCACGGGCTTCACCTTGCACATGCGCAGCAGGGCGACGATCATGCCCAGCGGCAGCGAAAACAGGAGCGTCAGAAAGAAGATGCTCAGCGTATTGCCGAGGCCCTCGCTCATCTTCTGGATCATGGTGGTCAAGGTCATAGATTAAATTCCCTCATTTACGCAGGCGCGGGGTTAGGCATGCGCCGTAACCCCTTTCGCCCGTAATTCGATTGTGTTTTTCCCGCGAAGCCGGTTGGCTCAGGCGGCCTCCTCCAGCATGCACAGGGAGGCGACGTCGATGCCGTACTTCTCGGCCAGGCTCTTGTAGGTGCCGTCCTCGACCAGCGTGGCGAAGGCGCGCTGCACCTGCAGGCACATATCCTCGTCGGCCTTGCGGAAGCAGATGCCGTACTCCTCGGCGGCGAGGGTCTCGTCGAGCACCGCGTAGTCGGTGGAGTCGCCGATGAGCGTCGCGGCGATGCTGGAGTCCATGGCGACCGCGTCCACGGAGCCGGCGGCCAGCTCGGTGAAGGCCACGTTGTAGCTCTCGGTGCGCACGATCTCCTGGAAGGTTGCGCCCAGCTCGGCCTGATCGCCGCCCTCGCTGATGAGGATGTCGGCGGAGGTGCCCAGCTGCACGCCCACGACCTTGCCCGCCAGATCGGCGGTCGAGGCGATGCCGCTGTCGGCCTTGACCACGACCACCTGGGTGTTGTTGATGTAGGGCATCGAGATGGTGTAGGCCTCGGGATCGAGCACGTCGATGGTCAGGCCGGACCAGATGCAGTCCACCTCATTGGCGTTCAGCTGAACCAGCTTGGTGTCCCAGTTGATCGGCACGATCTCCTGCTCCCAGCCGAGGATGTCGCACACGGCCTTGCACATCTCCACGTCGTAGCCCTCGTATTCGCCCGAATCGCCCATGTAGGAGAACGGCGGGAATTCGGGGTCGATGCCCATCTTGAAGGTGACGGTCTCCGCCATGGCGGCGGTGGAGAGCACCAGCGTCAGTGCGATCAGCAGAGCGGCAAATTTCTTCATTTTCAGTTCCTCCGAATCATTGAATTTGCGCCGTCGCGGCGCGTTCATCTGTTATGGTAGTAGTTTATCACTTTAGCACGGTGTCGTAAAAGCCCAAAAGCGCGTAGTTTTTCGAAATTTCGCGTAAAGGCGCTCCGCCTCGGGTTAAATTTTCGCTTTTGAACGTGGAGCTAACAAAACGCCTTCCAAATTCAAAATTGACCATTATAATGAAGCTGCATCAATTCCGGGAGGCAAGAGCGATGCGTCGAATCAAGCGAAATTATGAATTGGATATGACCCACGGCCGGTTGATTCCCAAGGTGGCGGCGTTCGCGCTTCCGCTGATGGCGACCAGCATACTGCAGCTTCTGTACAACGCGGCGGACGTGATCGTGGTGGGCCGCTTCACCGGGCCGGAGGCGCTGGCGGCGGTGGGAAGCACCGGCGCGCTGATCAACCTGATCGTGAATGTGTTTCTGGGCCTGTCGGTGGGCACGAACGTGGTCGCGGCGAACTACTACGGCGCGGGCGACTTCCGGGGTGCACAGGAGACGGTGCACACCTCGATCACCGTGAGCGTGCTGGGCGGCGTGCTGCTGGGAATCGTGGGCGTGATCTTCGGCGGGACCTTTCTGGAGTGGATGGGCTCGCCGGACGAGGTGCTGCCGCTGGCGACGATCTACATCCGCATCTACTTCGCGGGCATGCCCTTCAACATGCTCTACAACTTCGGCGCGGCGGTGCTGCGCGCGGTGGGCGACACCCGCCGTCCGCTGTACTTTTTGACGGTGGCCGGCCTGGTGAACGTGGCGCTGAATCTGGTGTTCGTGATCTGCTTCCACATGGGCGTGGCGGGCGTGGCGCTGGCGACGATCATCTCGCAGCTGATTTCGTCCGTGCTGGTGGTGCAGTGCCTGATGCGCTCGCCGGGCTACGTGCATCTGGATTTGAAGAAGCTGCGCGTGACGCTCGACAAGCTGCGCGCCATCGCCAGGATCGGCCTGCCGGCGGGCTTTCAGGGCGCGTGCTTCTCGCTCTCGAACGTGCTGATCCAGTCCACGATCAACGGCTACGGCGCGATCGTGGTCGCGGGCAACTCGGCTTCCAGCAATCTGGAGGGATTTATTTACGCGTCGATGAACGCCTTCCATCAGGCGGCGGTCACCTTCACCAGCGCCAACGTGGGCGCGGGCAAGAACGGCCGCATCCGCAGGACGCTGGGCGCGTGTTCCGTGTTGGTGACGGCGGTGGGCGTGGTGCTGGGCGTGTTCGCCTTCTTCGCCGCGCGGCCGCTGCTGGGCATCTACTCGCCCGACGCGGAGGTCATCGCCGCCGGCGTGCCGCGCCTGCGGATGTTCGGCCTGACCTACTATCTCTGCGGCCTGATGGACGTGTTCTGCGGCGTGCTGCGCGGCATGGGCGCGACCATCGTGCCGATGGTGGTTTCGATCCTGGGCGCGTGCGCGTTCCGCATCCTCTGGATCTACGCGATTCTGCCGCTCGCGCCGTCGCTGATGCTGCTGTATCTGAGCTATCCCGCCTCGTGGATTCTCACGGGCGGCGTGCATCTGATCTGCTATTTCCGGCTGCTGCGGCGCTTCCCGGCATCGCCGGATGAGGAAACGGAAGAGGAGGAGAAGGCATCATGACCATCGGTTCCGTCGTCACCGCCATGATCGACTATCTGCACGGCGATTTGCACGAGGTGGAGCACTTTTTAAAGGTCTATAGTTACGCCAAGGCCATCGGCGAGGAGGAGGGGCTCGACCCTGCGACCCAACGTACGCTGGAGATTGCCGCCGTGGTGCACGACATTGGCATCCCGCCAGCCCGGGAAAAGTACGGCAGCGACGCGGGCCCCTACCAGGAGGAGCTGGGCCCCGCCGAGGCGCGAGCGCTGTTGACGAAGCTCGGCTGCGACGCGGAGACGGTCGGGCGCGTGTGCACGCTCGTCGGCCGCCACCACACCTACGAGAACGTGGACGGCCTCGACTGCCGCATCCTGCTGGAAGCGGACTTCCTGGTGAACGCGAGCTTCCAGAAGCTCGGCCGTCCGGCCGTTGAGGCGGCCCGGGAGAGCTTCTTCCGCACCCGAACCGGGACGCGCTATCTGGACGCCTGCCTGCGGAAATGAGACGAAGCGGCCCCGCGCAATTCGCGCGGGGCCATATTCATATTCGATGGCGTTTTATTCTGCCGCTTCGGGATAGACGAGGTTGAACGCGGCCTCGGCGTCCTCGCCGCCGATCCAGCCGGAGCTGTCGTCCGCAGTCGCCGTGACGACGTCCAGCAGGATCTGGCGCGCCTCGCCCTCGGGAACCGCGTCGGCGGTCAGATAGTCGTGCAGCGCCCGGAAGGTTTGCGCTCCCTCCACCGACGCCGGCGCGCCCGCCAGCATGTCCACGCCGCTTTCGAGCAGATCGGTGGCGTCCTTGGAGCTCGCTACGGCCGCGACCAGCATGGATTCGCCCTGCGCACGCAGCTCGTCGGAACAGCCCCGGGCCAGCGCCTCGCTGTCGGCGAGCACGCAGAAGAACATGGTGTAGCTGTCGAACATCTGGCAAATCGCGTCGCGCCCGCCCTCGACGCTGTCCGCGCGGGCGTTGATCTCATTCGCCAGCTCGAGGTACTGCGCGCCGGACAGCGCACGCTGCACGCCCGCCTGGATGCCGGGGTCGGCCTCAGGCAGCGCGCAGTGGAACATCAGCGGGCTGTCCGCCTCGTCCTCCAGCCACTTGGCGGCGACGTAAGCGGGAGAGTCCGCCCAGCACACCGACGCGGCATAGGGGAGATCCGCCGGGTCGTCCGCGCCGTGGGCGGGGCGCATGTCGACGCCCTCGATCGCGATGGGCACATTCGCGGCGTTCGCCATTTCAATCAGCGCCGCCACATCCTCTTCGGAGGCGGGCATGACGGCCACGCCATCCAGATCGTTTTCCAACAGGGTCGCGAGCGCGAGCGTGGCCAGATTCGCCGGTTCGGCGGAGCCTTCGCCCTCGGCGGCCGGCGCTTCGGCCTCGGGATCGTACAGCATGATGACGGTCTCTGCGCCCATGCGCTCGGCGGCGTAGGCGAAGGCGCCAGCGGCGGCCGCGCCGCGGTCGGTCTCGGAGCGCGACGGAGCGAGGTAGCCGAGCTTCAGCTTCGCGGGCGATTCCGCGAGCGAGGCGCCTGCGGCGATCAGCGTCAGAATCAGAAGAAGCGCGAGCATTTTTTTCATATCGAAGCCTCCTTTGCGGAACGAATGACATATCAATTTGCTTACATAATATAGACGCGCGCGGACGGCGTTCGGTTGCCCGCGCGCGCGTTAAATTTATTCGGCGTAGATGAATTTATGCAGCGCGCGCACGGTGGCGTCCAGGTCGGTGATCTCGATGGTGGAGCCGTTGTCGTAGAGGTATTCCTCCAGCGGCAGGCGGAAGGTCTCCACCTTGCCGGAGATCAGCAGCTTCTCACCGATGGAGATCAGCTCCGGCAGCAGCAGGTTGGTTTGAATGCAGTCCCGCAGCGCACAGTACAGGCGTAGGTAGACCAGCGGATTCCAACAGCGCTCCCGCAGCCGCGCGAGCATGGCGGTGAGCAGCTCCCGCTGGCGGCTGGTGCGCACGTAATCGCTGTCGGAGTAGCGGATGCGGCTGTAGCCGGTGGCGAACAGGCCGTTGAGGCGCATGATGCCGGTCGCGGCGACGGGGGTGGAGTTCGCGAAGCGCACGTAGCGCTGGGGATCCAGCTCCATCAGCGTCTTGAAGGTCTTGTAGGCGTAGCGGTTGAGGTACTGCAGCTCGCCCGCGTCCACCTCCACCTCCACGCCGCCCAGCGCGTCCACGAGCTCCACCATCGCGCGGAAGTCGGCGGCGACGTAGTTGGTGACGTCGAGCTGAAAGGTCTGGTTGATGACGCGCATGGCCAGCTCGGGTCCGCCGATGGAGAAGGCGGCGTTGAGCTTTTGCCGGCCGTGGCCGGGAATGTCCACCACGGTGTCGCGCATCAGCGAGGTCAGCCGCACGCCGTCGCGGCCCACGGAGGCCACGAGGATCGCGTCGCTTCGCTGTCCCGTCTCGCTCAGCGCGTCCAATCCCAGCAGCAGCACGTTGACGCGCCCGCCCGGCAGGCCGTCCGTGGGGGAGAGATCCATGCCCGCGGGCTCCACGTTCATCAGCCCCACCGGCAGCGCGTACAGCAGCGCGGCGGCCAGGATCGCCAGCACCAGCGCCAGCGCCAGCAGCTTGAACAGCGCGGCGGTCAGCCAGCCCATGCAGCCCCCGCCGCGCCGGTCTTCCCGGTAGCGGCGGTCGCGCCTTTTGTAAGAGTCGTAATACATTCCGTCATCCCTCGGATTCATTATAGCACAAAACCTGCGGAAAGCAAACGGATAAAAAGTCCGCCGCGGGCGGAGAATAGGGGCGGAGGTGTTTTTGCATGAAGATCACGGAACTGCGCGCGCGGCAGATATTCGATTCCCGGGGCGTGCCCACGCTGGAGGTGCGGGCGGCGCTGGAGGACGGGAGCGCCGGCGTCGGAAGCGCGCCCTCGGGCGCGTCCACGGGCAGCCACGAGGCGCAGGAGCTTCGGGACGGCGGCGAGGCCTACGGCGGCAAGGGCGTGCGCCGCGCCGTTGATGGGGTGAACGGGCCGATTCGCGCGGCGCTGACGGGCATGGACGCGGCGGATCAGTGCCGCGTGGACGAGCGGCTGAACGAGCTGGACGGCACGCCGGACAAGTCGAAGCTGGGCGGCAACGCGCTGATCGCGACGTCCTGGGCCGTGGCGGACGCGGCGGCGAAGGGCGCCGGCATGCCGCTGTACCGCTGGCTGGGCGGCGCGCAGGCGCGCCAGCTCCCCTGCCCGATGCTCAACGTGATCAACGGTGGCCGCCACGCGGACAACAATCTGGACGTGCAGGAGTTCATGTTCGTGCCCTCGGGCGCGGACAGCTTTCACGATGCCATGCGCATGGCCTCTGAGTGCTACCATGCGCTTGGAAAGCTGCTGCGCGAGGCGGGACTCTCCACGGCGGTGGGCGATGAGGGTGGATTCGCGCCGAATCTGGCGCGGGACGAGGACGCGCTGGAGTGGATGGTGCGCGCGATTGAGGCGGCGGGCTGGAAGCCGGGCGAGGACGTCTGCCTGGCGCTGGACTGCGCCGCGGCGGAGTGGGCCGACGGCGACGCTTACCGGCAGCCGAAGTCGGGCGCGCGCTTCCGTCGGGGCGAATTGATCGAGTATTACGACGCGCTGTCCCGGCGCTTCCCGCTGGCGTCCATTGAGGACCCCCTGGGCGAGGAGGACTTCGAGGGCTTCCGGGAGATCACCGACGCGCTGGGCGGGGACCTGATGATCGTGGGCGACGATTTGTTCACCACGAACGCCGAGCGGCTGTTCCGCGGCGCGGCGCTGGGCGCGGCCAACGCGGTGCTGGTCAAGCCCAATCAGATCGGCACGGTTTCGGAGGCGCTGGAGACGGTGCAGCTCGCGCGCAGGAGCGGCTACGCGGTGGCGGTGTCCCACCGCAGCGGCGAGACGCTCTCCACGGCCATCGCCGATCTGGCGGTGGCCGTGGGCGCGGAGTACATCAAGGCCGGCGCGCCCGCCCGGGGCGAGCGGCTGGCCAAGTACAACCGTCTGCTGGAGATCGAGGAGGAGCTGTACTGACGGCAGCGGGGATCAGTCCACGTCCAATCCGCCGCTTCGCAGGGCGGCAAGCGCGCGCTCATAGTTTTCGGCCCTGGTGAGGATGTAGTCGGTGTCGAAGGTGGAAACCGCAAAGATTCCGATCCCCGCCTCGGCCAGTATGCCGGAGATGCGGGAGAGGATGCCGATCAGCGAGAAGTCCAGCTGACCCGCGACGCGAAACGCGCGCCAGCCGTCGTCGCGCTCAATCGCGGCCTCCGGCGCGAATTCCATCGGACAGACCAGCGAGCATTCCCGGTCAGTGCGGGCGGCAAAGCAAAAGGGGCGAGAGAGATCGACTGCCGAGAAGTCGGTCAATTTGCAGATGGAGAACATTCCGGGAACGCGCTCAAGCCTCATCGTTCACATCCTCCCGCAGCGTGAAGCGCCAGCGGCATCCGCAGTCCGGATCCGCGACGTCGGGATAGCAGCTCAGGCACTCGCATTCGATGCGGTCGTCAATGGCCCGCGCGAAGCCGCCGTACTCGATCAGTCCCACCGGCTTGCAGGGATGCCAGGGCATGCCCTTGCGCGCGCGGGCCTCCTGCACCCGGCAGCGCGTCACGGTAAAGATCAGAGAACCGCCCTCCCACCGCAGATCGACCTCGGGGTGTGCGTTCGCGCACAGCCGGAGCGGCAGCGCCTTCGCCAGTCCCTCCAGCCCCGGATGCGCGCCGAGGCCGAGGAACGCCTTTGCGCGCCGGGCCTCGGAGGCGGTGTAGCGCCGCCAGGCCTCCGCGTCGTGGAACATGGCCGCATCCATGCCTTCCCTGGCCTCCACGGACTGAAACCAGGTGCCGTCCAGCGCCAGAAAGTTCTTGGCGTAGATCTCCAGAAGGTCGATCAGTTCTTCCTTTGAATACTGGGAGAGGATTTCCCGTCGGTTCATCGCTTCGTCACTCCACCGTAATTTTGCAGATGTCGCTCCGCCCGTTGACGCTCGTCGCGGCGATTTCGCACGCGCCGGGCGCGATCGCCGTCACCAGCCCGCGCTCATCCACCGTCGCCACAGCCGCGTCGCTGCTGCTCCAGGCGACCGACAGGTCGTCGGCGTAGGCGGGAATCACGGCGGCGGCGAGCTGCAGCGTCTCGCCCGGGGCGAGCGCGGCCTCGAGCGCGCTCAGCTCCACGTTCGCCACGTCCTGTGGGTAGACCGAAGCCATTTCGCAGCGATAATTTAACGCGCGCGGCGCGCCGTCCGGGCCGCGCAGGCCATCGAGCTCCACAGTCCAAATCTGGTTTTGCACGTACTCCTCGATGCCCGCGGCGGCGAGATCCGGACGGAAGATCAGGCAGTCGCCCGCGCCGCAGCGGTCGGTGCTCAACAGGCAGAAGCCGTCGCCCGTTCCGCTCGCGAAATCGAAATGAAACCGCGCGCCGGAGACCTCCTCCGTGAGCGTCAGCGCGGGCGCGGAGCGCAGCGTGTCGTAGATCTCCGGGTTCAGCGAGATCGACCAGGGCAGCCCGGCGCGCATCAGCTCCACCGGAAACGCGCCGCCGGCGGGCCAAGCGACGCAGTCCCACGCCGCGTCCGCGTTCTCCATATCCACCGCGTACATCGCCACGTAGCTGTTGCCCGAGGCGGCGTTGGCCAGGCCGAAGCCCGTGGCGGCCATGTAAGGGTTGAGCAGCCAGCGCCGGTGGCCCAGCCGCCCCAGGTTGATGTCGCCGTCGTCCCGGGCGAAGTAGGTCACGCCGTCGATCAGTATGTCGTTGCGCATCCAGTTGAACTTGGCGATGTTGCCCATGGACGCGCCCGCAAAGCCGGTTTCGTAGAGGTCGTCATCCATGCCCACAGGCCGGGCGGGCGCGTGGGTGAGCTCGTCGTTGGCGGCCAGCGTGAGCGCGGCGGCCTGCGCGCGCAGCGCGTAGAGGGGGTCGAGCGCCACCGGCTCTAACCCCGCCAGCGCGCGCAAAAGGTTCACCAGCGCCAGCGCGCCGGACTGGGCCTCGTCGGTGAGGGATCCGAGGGCAAAGCTTTCCACGTCCGGCCGCTCGGCGTAGGGGGAGTCCTCCGCGCGCATCTCCGCCGCCTCCCGCCAGGCGGCGCGCAGCGCATCCCGCTCCATGGCGAGGGCCGGAACCACCGAAAGCGCGAGCGCCAGGAGGGCGCAGATGAGTTTGCGAAGCATGTTTCCTCCGAGGATTTGCAGGAATTTCTGCGAAATATTGATATGATAACTAAATATTCATCGGAAAAGCGGCAATTTCCTTCCCAAAGGGGCTTTTCAAATTCGCGGTTTTCTGTTAAAATATATATACTATGGCGTATAGGGCGCTTCATGCGTTTGGCCAGACCTGCCGCGACCGGATGCGCAGGACAACATAAATCGAACAGGGGGAATTTCTTATGAAAGATTATCAGGCCAAGAACATCCGCAACATCTCCGTTGTGGGTCACGGCAGCGAGGGCAAGACCACCTTGGTCGAAGCGCTCCTCTTCTCCGCGGGTGCGATCGACCGCCAGGGACGCGTGGAGGACGGCTCCACCACGACGGACTATGAGCCCGAAGAGACCAAGCGGCAGATTTCCATCTCCGCCGCGATGGCGCCGCTGGAGTGGAAGGAAACCAAGATCAATCTGATCGACATCCCCGGCTACTTCGACTTCGCGGGCGAGCAGTCCGGCCCGCTGACCGTGTGCGAGGGCGCGCTGATCACCGTGGGCGCGGTCTCCGGCCTGAACGTCGGCGCGGAGAAGGCATGGGCCATGTGCGACAAAACCCACACCTCCCGCATGATCGTCATCAACCAGATGGATCGCGAGAACGCCAACTTCGAGAAGGCGCTCGCCACCATCACCGATAAGTACGGCAGCCACATCGCGCCCATCGAGGTGCCGATCGTGGAGAACGGCAAATTCACCGGCGTGGTCTGCATCCTGGAGAACAAGGCTTTCACCGGCGAGGGCAAGACCCTGAAGGAGATTCCGATTCCGGATTCCGTCGCCGCGGAGGTCGAGTCGGCCCGTGAGAAGATCATGGAGGCCGCGGCCGGCGCCGAGGACGAGCTGATGGAGAAGTACTTCGAGGACGGCGAGCTGTCCTTTGACGATATGATGCACGGCCTGCGCCAGGGCATCAAGGACGGCACGGTGGTGCCGGTGGTCTGCTGTTCGGGCATCACCCGCGTGGGCTTGGCCAAGGTGCTGGACAACATCATCGACCTGATGCCCTCCCCGGCGGACACGGTGTGCGAGGGCGTGAATCCCAAGACCGGCGACGCCGTCGAGCGCGTCTGCGCCGACGATCAGCCCTTCTCCGCGCGCGTGTTCAAGACCATGGCCGACCCGTTCGTGGGCAAGCTGAGTCTGATGAAGGTCATGTCCGGCACGCTGACCGGCGATATGACGCTCTACAATTCCAACGCCGAGAAGAACGAGAAGCCGGGCACCATCTACACGCTGAAGGGCAAGAAGCAGAATCCCACCACCAAAGTCTGCGCCGGCGACATCTGCGCGCTGGCGAAGCTGGGTTCCGTCGCCACGGGCAACACCCTCTGCGACGGCGCCAACCCCGTGAAGTTCCCCGAGATCGAGTTCCCTGCGCCCTGCATCTCCAAGGCCGTGTACGCCAAGAAGGCGGGCGAGGAGGACAAGATCTTCTCCGGCTTGGCGAGGCTGATGGAGGAGGATCCGACCATCACCGTGACCAAGAACGTGGAGACCACCGAGTCCGTGCTGAGCGGCCTGGGCGAGATGCACATCGAGGTCGTCGCGAAGAAGCTGGCCAACAAGTTTGGCGTGGAGTGCGTGCTGCAGGATCCCAAGATCCCGTACCGCGAGTCCATCCGCAAGCCCATCGACGTGCAGGGCCGCCACAAGAAGCAGACCGGCGGCCACGGCCAGTTCGGCGACGTCAAGATCAAGTTCCGCCCGAACGACGATCCCTCCGATACCGAGTTCCACTTTGAGGACGCGGTCGTGGGCGGCACCGTCCCGCGCAACTTCAT
>CANQEW010000018.1 GCA_947596085.1 uncultured Clostridia bacterium
CCAATCCACAGCATCCCTCTCAGTGTAGCACACCGTTGGAGAACGGTCTATAAATACTACTCTTTTATAATACGAGGACAAAACTATGGGAACCCCTACCGCATCCCCTACAGTATCTTCGACCATCGGTCTGAAGAACATGGTCATCGCTCCACTGATGGAAGATACCGAAGAGACCTTGACCTACGGCGAGCTCCAGCTCGTCGCGGGCGCAATCGAAGCATCCATCGCCCCTGAAAACTCCGACCCAGATGTGCAGTACGCAGACGACATCGAGTTCGACGTAGTGTATCCGGACCCGGAGCTTACCTTCACCACGCAGATGGCCGACATCGCGCTGGCGGTGCAGGAGATGATCTTCGGCAACAAAATCGACGACAACGGCGTACTCGTGCGCTCAGCCGGTGATAAGCCGCCGTACTTCGCCGTGGGATTCAAGTCTGAGAAGGCAAACCACAAGTACCGCTATGTCTGGTTGTACAAGGTGCGCGCCAAGCCGGTGACGGAGAACTACGCCACGAAGGAGGGCACGACCATCACCCGCCAGACCGGACAGGTCGAATGGACCGCCATCAAGCGCACGCACGATGGCCAGTACCAGGCCATCGCGGACGAGTCCGAGAATGGTTTTACCCCCGAAAAAGGAAAGACCTTCCTTGAGAGCGTCTATGAGCCCAGCTTTTCGCTCGACCCTTGATGCCCCTCTCCATTGCGCCTGATGATGGAGAGGGCGACGCTTATGGCAAGAGCATAAGCGAGCTCCAGACCGGCATCGTCGTGTCGGATGGAGCGATCTCAGGCACCCTCCACTACGTGGAGAACTATACGAACTTCAGCTCCGCAATCGATGAACAGGAGGGCAACTACCTCGTCGTAACTGTCGAGGCAGACCCGGACGCCACGGTGAAGTTCCACCTCGTCGGCGGCAGCAAGGGTGAGATCACGCTCACACCTGACGACCGGCAGGTGGTTTGCCGCATCCGCGATAAGAACAGCCAGAGCATCCGCATCACCGCCGAGAAGAGCGGCAAGCGGAACGTGAAGAACTACTCGCTGACCGGCCTCACGCTCGAGGCCAAGGCCGGCTAAGCACATTATCGACCAGCCGCCGCATGGGGAGTTCCCTGTGCGGCGGTGCTATCTTGAGCAGGAGGAAGTAAAAATGATCACATGTACCCTGGGCGACAAGAAGTATACCATCGACTTTATCTCGGGCCGCGCGCTGCGGGAGATGGAGCCCGCTGCGAAGATGTACGCCAAGATCGTGAATATCTCCAACGCCGCCGTTCGCGGCGAAGCTGTGCCGGAGACGGAGCAGATCAGCATCCCCGAGGCGATGGACGTTATGGTGAAGTGGTTCTGCCTCGTATTCGGCAATCAGTTCACCCCGGACGAGCTGCTGGATAAGTACCCGGTGGATCGACTCATGCACGACATGGCGCTGACGCTCATGGCGGTGCAGGCCCAGACCACGAGCATCCTCAGCGAGTTCCCTACGAAGGCGGCGCAGACGGAGGTTTCGACCCAGACGACAGAGACCTGACGCTCTACGAGTTCATCTGCTCGACCTACAACTCGCTGCTGGACGGCGGGTGGAAAATGCGTGAGATCGACGAGATGGACATGCTGGGCTTCCTCAAGCTGCGGGCGTGGAAGGCAGCGAGGGAAAAGAAAAAGAAAGAACCGAAGCGCCGCTATATCGACGAAGTGTGGGGCAACATGCGCCCCAATGTATGACCGCGAAGCCGTCCATGTGGGCGGTTTTTTTTTCTAAGTTATAAGTTTCTTCTATTTGTAATGAGGTGATCCACGATGAGTGAAACGCTGCGCGACCTTGTGGTGTCGCTGTCCCTGCGGACGGACAATTTTACGCGAAATATCCGCTCCGTCAACAAGCAACTGCAGGAGGCCGAGAGCTTCTTCAAGGCGGCCAGCGCCGGGATCGACAACTTCGAGCACACGGCGCAGGGCCTGACCACGCAGCTGTCCACGCTCCAGCAGAAGCTGGCGCTCCAGAGGGAAGTCGTGGATCAGTACCAGCGCGCGCTGGACGCAGCCCGCGCCAAGCTCACGGAGTGCTACACTCGACAGGGCGAGTATGCCCAGCGGCTGACAGAGGCGGCGCAGAAGCAATCGGCGCTCAAGGAACAAGTCGCCCAGGCATCGGAGGCGTACAAGGATTGCGCGGCGCGCCTGGGAGACGCGGATCAGGCCACACTCGCCGCCGGTGCGCATCTGGAGCAGTTGAAGGCGGCGTACCGGCAGGCGGGCGAGGAAGTCAAGAAGCTGGCGGGTCAGAGCGAAGCGCTGCGCAAGTCCACACTGAACGCGGCGGACGCTGTCTCCACCGGCAACGTCAACCTGAACCGTGCCAGTGCAGCGGTAAAGTCCACAGAAGCGGACATCAACCGCTGCAACCGCGAGTTGGCGCTCGCTAACACCAACTGGGCGGCTGCCGGAGAGAGCATGCGCACCAGCGGAGCCGCGATCAACAGCATCGGCCTGCAGGTGCAGCGGGCAGATGCACTGTTTCGCACCCTCACCGTGGGGATCAAGGACACCGCTGGGAGCACGGAATATCTCAACGCCCGCGCTGACAATCTGAGTACCAAGTATGAACTGCAAAATCGCGCGCTACAGGAGTATTACAACGCCCTGTCCGCCGCGAACCAGCAGCTTGCCGCCGCGCAGCAGGTCAATGACCCCGCGCTGATCCAGCAGGCAACCGATGCTGTGACACAGGCGGAAACGGCGCTGTTCAACGCCTCTGCCGCCCTGCAACAGACCGAACAGGACATCGAGGCCAATCAACAGGCGCTATCGCTGGCCAACAACGGCTGGTATACCGCCGCCGAGAGCATCCGCGCAAGCGAGCAGGCGGTCACCGGCATTGGCAATCAAATGCGTCTCGCGGAGAGCGAGTTCGCCCTCGCCAGCGCGGGAGTCCGTGACTTCGATACCAGCGCTGCTGGCTTGTCCGCACGGCTGACCATGCTCCAGGAAGAGCTGGCGCTGCAAAATAACGCGGTTCGTGAGTACGAAAACATCCTCAGTTCCGCGCAGACCCAGCTCACCGCTGCCCAGGCTGCGGGCGATCCTGCAAAGGTCGAGCAAGCGACGCAGGCGGTAACGCAGGCGCAGACCGCGCTCAATCAGGCCCAAGCCGCCGTCAAAAACACCGAGGCCCAGATCCGCTCCTGCGACAATGAGCTGACGCTCGCTACGAATGGCTGGTATTCGGCGGGACAGGCGATGCAGAATTCTCAGAATTACATTGCCAGTCTCGGGAAAGAGATGCAATTTGCCGAGAGTCATTTTCGCATGGCGACGGCGGAGATTGAAAACATACAGACCTCCGTAGATGGTCTGGGTGAAAAGCTCCGCATGCTGGAGGAGAAGTGGCGCTTGCAGCGGGAGGTTGTCGCCCAATGCGAAGCCGCAGTGGAGTCCGCAGGGCAGCGATACGAGGCGGCGCTGGCGTCCGGTGACGCCGATAAAATCCGCGAATCCTCGGACGCCTTGACGGAGGCCGAGACCGCCCTGAACGACGCCGCCGTTGCGCTGGGGCAGATCAGCCACGAGATCGACGACTGCAACAATGACCTGGCGCTGGCCGAGAGCGGCTGGCACGAGGCGACGGCAGCGGTCGATCAGGCGCAGGCAGCCATCGTTAACATCGGCAAACAGATTCAGGTAGCGGACAGCCGGGTGAAGCTGGCCGTCGCGGGTGTCGCTGACCTCAAGACAAACTCGGCGGCATTGGCGGGTCAGCTTACTGCTCTACAGGACAAGTATGCGCTCCAGCAAGAGGCCGTTGAGCGGTATTCGGACGCGCTCGAAGCGGCGCGCGAACAGCTGCGGGCTGCACAGGAAGCCAACGACCCGGAGAAAATCGATCAGGCGACCAACGCTGTACTGGACGCCGAAGCAGCGCTGAATCAGGCCCAGGCCGCAGTGCGCGAAACCGAGCAAGAAATCCAAAATTGTAATTCCATGCTTCAAACCGCGTCCTCTCGCTGGACGGGCGCGGGAGAAGCGCTGAAGTCATTCTCCCGGGAGTGCGAGGCCATCAGCAAGGGCTCGTCCAAGCTGGGGCGCGTCATGAGCACGACGCTCACCACTCCAATTGTGGGCCTGGGCAGCGCAGCGATCAAGAGCAGCATCGACTTTGAGAGTTCCTTTACTTCGGTGCGTAAAACCGTCGAGGCCGATGAGCAGCAGTTCGCGGAGCTGGCACAGGCGTCCAAGCGGATGTCCACGCAGGTGGCAGCTTCGACCTCTGAGATCAACGAGGTCATGGCCACCGGTGGTCAGCTGGGCATCGCAACCGACAACCTTTCATCCTTCACCAAGGTCATGATCGACCTGGGCAACTCCTGTGAAGACCTGAGCGCGGATGAGGCCGCGACAGCCCTGGCAAAATTCGCCAATATCATGGGCACCGACCAGACAAAGTTCGAAAATGTAGGCTCTGTCCTGGTCGATCTGGGCAACAACTACGCGACCACTGAGGCCGCGATCATGGAGATGTCGAAGCGCCTGGCCGGTGCCGGTCGACAGGTTGGCATGACCGAGCCGCAGATCATGGGCTTTGCAGCTGCCCTTTCCTCTGTCGGCATCGAGGCGCAGATGGGCGGCTCTGCTTTCTCCAAGGCCCTCGTCAAGATGGAGGTCGCCTCGGAGTTGGGCGGTGAAAGCTTGGAGGACTTCGCGCGGGTTTCCAATATGACCGCCAAGGAGTTCAAGCGGTTATGGGACAGCGATCCCGCCGCCGCGTTCCAGGCGTTCATCGTGGGTCTGTCCAAGATGGACGAAGAGGGCGCGAGCGCCATTGCTACCTTGAACGATATCGGCATCAATGAGATCCGCCTGCGCGACACGCTACTGCGCGCGACCAACGCAACCGAGCTGTTCAGCGCCACCCAGGAGACGGCGGCAAAGGCGTGGAAGGAAAACACCGCGCTGTCCGTCGAGGCCAACAAGCGCTATGCGACCGCGGAGAGCAAACTTAAGAACCTGAAGAACCAAGCGATGCTGTTTGCCCAGCAGCTGGGCGATGATCTGAATCCCATCATTGGCGAATTGATTTCGGGCGCGGATGACCTCATCGACAGGATCATGCAGCTGGACGAGGGCGAGCGGATGCAGCTGATTCGCATCGCCGCCATCGCTGCGGCTACCGGCCCGGCGATACTGATTTTCGGCAAGGTGACGCAGGGCGTCGGCAAAGTTACCGGTGCCATCGGCAAGTTCGCCACAGCGGTCGGTCAGGCCGGGGGCGGTGTGCGCGGGTTCTTACAGACCATCTCCTCCTCTACATTCGCAATGGGTGCGCTGACGGCGGCGGTGATCTACGGTGGATACAAGCTGTACGACTATGCCAGCGGAGCGAAGGCGATCCGCGAGGCGCTGGAGGGCATGTGCGAGACCGCCGAAAAGTGGAAGAGCACGGCGGCGGAGACGTTCTATGGCAACTCCAATGGGCTGTCGGCCTTTGGGTTGTCCGAGGAGGACTTCAACCAGAGCGCGGTAAGCGGCCAGAAGTGGATGGAGAACCTGCTTACCGTGTGGAGCGACGGGCAGAAGGAAACGGATGAGATTGTCAACACTTGGA
This sequence comes from uncultured Clostridia bacterium, assembly GCA_947596085.1. Taxonomy (GTDB): domain Bacteria; phylum Bacillota; class Clostridia; order Christensenellales; family Aristaeellaceae; genus SFTH01. The sequence goes on from CANQEW010000018.1 coordinate 5,615, forward strand.
CGGATTCCTTCAAGACCCTGACCGCGAATACCCGCACGGAGCTGGAAAAACTCAAGACTGCAGCCGACGAGAGCGGCTACACCTCCGTATCGGAACAGCTCGCCCAGGACATCGAAACCTTGGACTCGATGGACGCGGAGATCGAGCGGTTGCTCAAAAAGCGACAGAACGGAAATCTCAGCGACGAGGACAAGCTGCGGATCCAGGAGTTGATCGACACCCGAGAAGACCTGATCATCAAGTACAAGCTCGAACCGGACGAAACAGAGGGTTTCGATACCATCCGAAGGAAGGTGGAGGCCGAGGTCGCGCGCGCCCAGGCGCGAGGGCAGCAGGACGCGGACGTGTCTGTCTATGAGGACGCGATGGTCGCCGCCGCCGAGGGCCTGGCCGCCGTGAACCAGCAGATCGACGCACAGTACGACAAGGAGTACGCAGTCATCCAGCTCATCGAGGACGCCGCCGAGCGGCAGGCTGCCCTGGATAAACTGAACGCCAAGTACAACGAAGATCGCCGCGCCGCTGCCCAGGAGTACGCGGAGACGCTCGCCTCTGTCGTGATGCCCGTGTGGAACCAGGAGGACATCCAAGCGGCGGACAAAGCTGTGGACGACCTCTATGCCAAGCTGCGGGAGTACAGCATCGCTTCCAGTAACGGCGATACCCAGGGCATGGCAAAGGCGCTGGAGGATATGCAGAGCCTGACGGCGGGCATGGATGAGGGCGCACTTACGGAGTATGTGGCGCTGCTGACCCAGATCCAATCGCTGCTGGACTCCGGCATGAGCCAGGAGGAAGTGCAGGCGATGTTCCCGGACATCGACGTGAGCGGGCAGCTCGCTCATCTCGCGGAGCTTACGCAATTCATCCAGGATCACAAGGGAACGCTCGAGGGGCTGTCGGGAATCTTTGGTGAGGCGCTGCCGGAGGAAGTGCTCAAGATCGCCACCGATCTGGACATGACCGGCGCGCAGGCGCGTTGGGATGAATTCGCAGCGAACCCCGGTGCGATCACCACACAGGCAGTCATCGACAGCTATCAGGAGAGCCAGGAGGTTCAGAAGATCCAGCCGACGGTGGACGCCTTCATCGGTACCTACACGGAGGTACCCGAGGGAGCAGACAAGTCCACACTGACTCCCCGAGGGTTGGTCGCCTATGTGGAGAAGTACGCGGAGGTGACCACGGGTGCGGATGTCTCCGGCATTGCCCCAGACAACGTCACCGCAATGGTCGCCGCTTATGAGGAGCTGGCCAGCGGAGCGGACGTGAGCGCACTCAAGCCCGGCGAGATCGCGGCCTACATCTCCAAGTATCTGGAGGAGCAGGGGGTCGATACCACGGGCCTGACGCCGGAGGGCATTACCGCGTTTGTGGTTGCCTACGAGGAGGTCACCGGAGGCGCAAGCACAGCGGCGCTGTCGCCCAAAGACGTGGCGGCCATCGTGACCGAGTACCTGCTGGCGGAGAATGTGGACTTGAGCAAGGTCACGGAGCCGCAGGTGGACGCTATGGTGTCGGCCTATGCGGAAGCTACTGGCTGCGACAAGTCGGCGCTGAAGGCAGAGGTCGAGGCCCAGATTACGGCCTATGTGGACGCAGAAGGTGTGAGGAAACCTTCCTATATCGAAAGCTACGTTTCCATCGTCGGCTACGACCTGACGGCTTATAACGATTTCGTTAAGAACAACCCCGTCGAGGTGAAGGGAGTCGTTCGCGTAGGGGAAGAATACGCAAATCCCGAGGATGTATTGAGCGACCCCAACGCCAAGTTCTATGAGGGCGGCAGGGAGATCCCGGTCAACCTCGTGCCCGCAAACAAGATTGACGCAAGCACGCTCATTGCCTACGAAGACGACGGCACGATGCACGTGCTGATCACGCCCGAAATCCAGGGAACTGCAGAGGCAGTCTCCGAGGCGGGCAAGGCACTGGAAAAGAGCTATGTGACGATCTCCGGGTTTGGCGATGATAAGCACGTCGATCTGGGCTGGCTCAACGACCTGATGGGCGCTGACCTGATGGGCTGGATTGGCGGACTGAACGGACAGCTTGAAGCCTTTCAGAAAAATAAGGGCACCTGGGTCTACCTGTGGGGTCTGCTGGACGGCGGACAGTTGAAGGGCATCGAGAACCAGATCAACCAGCAGTTCACCGGGGAAAACCTGGCCGGGATTACGACCTATATATCCGAAATGGTCGCAGCCATCCAAAATGGCGAGGAAGTCAGCGCGGACGACCTGGCAAACCTGCAGGAGATCGTCACCTTCCTAAACAATCTTAAGTTGACGGACACCGGTGAGAACATCCGAGCAGGCATCGCCCAGGGCATGACGGAGGCCGGCTGGGACGCGGATGCGGAGACGGTCGCCTCCGAATTGGAGACGGCGCTGAACACCGCGCTCGGCATTGCCAGTCCCGCCGCCAGGATGCTCCCGACCGGCGACAATGTGGCGGCAGGCGTTGCTGAAGGTATGGCGGAGCATGACTTCTCTTCGGATGCGTCCACACTTGCCACCAATCTGATCGGCGCAATTACTGCGGCATTGACCGGTGAGAACCTTGCGGTACTGGGAACGAATGCCATGATGGGACTGGCGCTCTCCATGACTGGCTACAGCATGGCAGAGACGGGAGCGACAATTGCAACCAATGTGCGCTCGGCGGTCTCGGCGCGGCTCGGCTCGTCCACATTGCGGAGCATTGGTCTGAACGCCATGAGCGGCCTTGTCGCAGGTATTAACGCGGGACGCTCGGGCGTGGTCTCCGCGATGCGCAGGGCAGCGCAGGAAGCAGTGAACGCCGCGAAGTCCGAGCTGCAGATCCACAGCCCCAGCGCGGTGTTCCGTGATGAGGTGGGCCGCATGACGATGAAGGGCTTCGGCCAGGGCGCGCTGCTGGAGAGCAAGGCCCAGGCCAAGACCATCCGCAACGCCATGCGTGCCATGCAGGATACCGCCCAGGACGCCCTGCTTGTGCGAGGCAGCAGCGACAACCGGCGCACCTACAACCAGCAGAGCAGCGTCAACCTCTCTGGCAACACCTTCTACATCCGCGATGAGAAGGACATTCGCTCGCTGGCGATAGAGATCGCTACCCTGACCCGCCAGCAACAGCGTGGGCGAGGATTGGGACTAGCGTGACAACCAAACATCGTGGCCCATCCGGGTGTGACAACTATTTGAGTTGCCGCTTGATGGCGGCACGACCAAACAAGTTCTGCCGAGAGAAATCATGTTAATGATCGAGAATTTGTAGACGAAAAGGAGGGAAGCAAAGTGAAAATCAGATATCAGGTGATTGTTCTTATCGTTGTCGTTGCGATGATTTTGTTTCTGTCGATTCCGCCCGGCGATGAGCAAGAGCCGCTGATCCGGAGTCTAGACTTCGGTGCCGAGGACGCAGAGCAGTTGATGCGCTTGGCACGCGCAGAGTTGGGAGACGCCGGATGGAGACAGAAGGCATTGTTAATGCTAACTGTACTAAATCGAGTGTGGCATCCAGATTATCCCGACAGCGTGGAAGATGTGATCAGACAGGGAGGCTATCCATCCGTTATAGACGGACGATACCGCAAAGCTGAGCCGGATGCGGCTTGCCGAGCGGCGATCCGGCTGATTTATAGTGGATGGAATGTGAGTAACAATGCCGTTGACTATGATCTCCCCCGTAGCGTGAGTGGCGTCCTGCAGGCAAAGCAGGATGGCATTCTCGTAGTGTGTACTGACTCGGGCGAGATAGAATATTGGACAGCGCCCGAAAACATATATCATCTATTCTGGATCGGCGAATATGTCACCCGTAACCCGGATGGATCGTTCTCTGTTGGATAGAGGATAGAATTGTACCGATAGGAAATGAAAAGGAAATAGCAGGACCCATCCGAGTGCGACAGCTTTTGTACCGTCGGGGATGGGCCACTGCTTTTCTACCTACGTGCTACCTGGGATACCGATCATTTTATTCCTGTTGTTCCAGGTGTTGGATGGCGGCATCCAGCTGTTCCATTGTTCGTGCGAGTTGTTGCTTGATTGCTTCCATATCGTCCAAGCAAGAGCAGTGATGGGAGCGCAGCATGCTTATCATCATTCGCTGCGTGTCGTCTGCGCCTTCATCGGCTTCGGCAGACATGGCCGCCCGGCATTCCTCTGTGTCAAACACCTTCGTGGCCTCTTCTGCGGCCTGGATCGCTGTTGTTGCCTCGCTGCGGGCGATGTTGACTTCATCGAGGAGTTGGGAATCCTTCTGCGGAGACGCCAGGAAATTATCGACCGCGTCGGAAAGGTTTTCACATGCGTCCCTGCATCGGGAGACGACCGTCAGAGCAGTCTCGGCTTTGGCCAGCAATTCGGATGTTTTCATAATACTACCTCGCTTTCTCGACTTGCGAGTGACTTGTGCCAGTCGCATTGTTATGTTCGCTCTGCTTTGGCAGAATAGCAAGCCCTGTGCAGGATAACGTACTGATATATTTTGGAGAAAACGATATGAACGATTGGTTTGAATGGAACGGTGTGAAATGCACCGCGCTGGGCATCCATGTGCTGGAACAGCCGGCCATCACCCTGCCTTCGGAGCGGGTGACCTTCACAGAAGTGCTGGGCCGCAGCGGAGCGCTGGCAACGCTGGAGGGTGAGGACGTCTACGACGATCTGACGCTCACAGCGACCTGCTACATCGCCAACCCTGCGCGCATCCCGGAAATCGCTTCCTTCCTCAGAGGGGAGGGCGCGGTCACCTTCGCCAACAGGCTAGGTGGCTTCTACTATGCCCGCATCATCAATCAAATCCCCTTTGAGAAAATTCTACGCGGCAATCCCCAGTGTACCTTCGCGGTGAATTTCCGTTGCAAGCCGTTCTGGTACAAGGAGGGTGTGGAGGATCTGTTCTTCACGGAGAAGAGCAACGTGCTGACCAATCCCGGTACCGTTCACTCTCAGCCGAAGATCACGGTCTATGGCAGCGGAGATTTCGCGCTCACCGTCGCCGGGCAGATCATGCGCCTGACGAACATCGAGGAGGGCATCATTCTCGACACGGAATTGCAGGATGCGCTGAACCTGGAAGGCTCGCAGCTGCTCAACGACCGCGTCTCCGGGGATTTCCTCACGCTCCCGCCCGGCGAGAGCGTCCTGGCCTGGTTGACCTTCGAGGGCAACGAGCGACCGGGCAGCGTTTCAAAGATCATCGTCAGCCCGAGATGGAGGTATCTGTAATGGCAATCGCAATCTATCCCGCCGACTGTCGGGACTTTTCCACCAACGGTCTGGGGCTGCTCACACCCACCTCGTGCATCGTCTCGGAGGAAGCGTGCGGCATGTTCGAGCTTGAGCTGAAGCAACCCATCGACAAGACGCTCCGCTGGGCGCAGTTGGCGGTGGGCTGCATCATCAGGGCACCCGTGCCGAGCCGGGAGTCGCCATCGTATGAGGACGTCGGTGATTCCCAGGGAGAAGCGCCCGTGACCGTTACGCGAAATGTATGGGAGGTCACGGGCACCACGGTGGGCGAGTACATGCGCGCGGGGCCAGGCACCAACTACAGAAACTATGGCTGGCTGTCCAATGGCGCGCGGGTGACGGAGATCGGGCGGGAGACGGTGGGTTCTCGCGTCTGGTTGCACGTGATCGTGCAGGAAGGTGGCCGGGAGTGCTGGATGTCCACCCGCTGGCTCAAGCAGGTGGACTCCGTGACGGAGAGCTTTCAGGGCGGCCAGGTGGTCGGCAAGCCGAATCTCACCTACCTGCAGAGCCGCGAGCAGCTCTTTCGCGTCTACTCGGTGGAGCGTGACGCCAAGGAACAGATCGTCACCGCCAAGGCCATGCACATCTTCTACGACCTGAAAGGGAACCTGGTGAACGGCGACTACGAAGTCGAGAAGAAGACGGCGGCGAACGAGGTGCTCGCGGGCATTTGGGGCAAGATGGCAGTGAACATGGACTTCGACCTGCACGTGGATGCGATGGTGAACAAGCCGATCATGGGCAGCTTTGGCTGGAAGAACCCGGTAGAGTGCATGCTCGACCCGGAGGAGGGGGTGCTCTCGAAGGCAAGGGCGCTGTTGGTGCGCGACAACTATGATGTGTACGTGCTGCCGGACTTCGTCCGCAACTCGCAGGTCACGATTCGCCGGTACAAGAACCTGCTCGGGGTGACCGTCACGGAGGACGGCTCGGAGATCGTCACGCGCATCATTCCCTGCGGCCAGACCAAGGACAGCGAGGATCTCTTTCTTGACGGCACGCGCTGGGTGGATTCACCCCACATCGACGACTATCCAATTCCCTATGTCCAGCGCATCGACTATGACGTGAAGGTGGTGGACAAGGACGCGGACGGCGAGACCACCTTCGCCAACGCCACCGCTGCGCGCAAGAAGCTGCGGGAACTCGCCGAAGCGGACTTCTCCGAGAATGGTGTGGACTTGCCCAGCTACGCCATGAAGGTGGACTTCGTGCTGCTTCAGAACACGCAGGACTATAAGGACTATGCCAATCTACAGTCGGTGTACCTGAACGATTCAGTGACTGTCATTGACAGCCTGATCGGGCTGACGGCCACGGTGCGGGTGACGGGCTACACCTGGGACGCGATTCGCTGCCAGTATGAGAGCGTGACGCTGGGAGACCTGTCCAGCCTGGAACAGACCGTCTATTCCTACAATCTGCCGACTGGAGGAGTCTCGGGAACCAAAATCGCACCGGGCACGCTGGGCGGACAGGCATTGCGAAACTTTGCCATCGAGTACGCGAAAATCTCCGTTGCCGCCATTGAGCAGCTCACCGCGGACAGTATCGTTGCGCTGACGGCGCGGATACAGGAGATCGTGACGCAGCATCTCACCACGGATGATCTCTACGCTGCCCTGGCCACGCTGAACAAGGCGGTCATTGAGACCGCCGACATTCGGTGGGCCGACATCCAGTCGCTGCAGGCGGCGGTGGCGGCGCTGGCGCAGGCGAGCATCGGGACGGCGGACATCGGCTGGGCGCAGATCAAAGACCTCATCACCGGCACGGCGATCATCACCGAGGGCGTGGGCGGCAAGCTCATGATCTCCCGGCTGGCGGTCACGGAAGCCAATATGGTGTCGCTGACCACCGGCGAGCTGGTCGTCAAGGGAAAGGACGGCAGATTCTACGCGGTCACGGTGGATGAGCAGGGCAACGTGCAGACCGAGCTCAAGCAGGTAAACAACGATGACGTAAACGATCTGTCCATCAACGCGGGGGAGAAGCTCATCGAGGGCAGTGTGACAGCCGCCTGCCTGAACGCGACGGATATCTTCGCAGAGAACGCGGTCATCCGGCAACTCATCGCGGCGAATCTGGATGTGGACACGCTGTTTGCCCGCGAAGCGTTCATCACGCTGCTGCGCACGTCGAAGATCGTGGGTGGGAAGACGCTGGAGATCATCGTGCAGGATACTGCCGACGCCAAGGCAGCGGCGGACGCAGCAATCCAGCGGGTGGAGGTGGAATACTACCTCTCCGAATCAGCCACAGAGCTGCGCGGTGGCACATGGAACGCGGTCGCCCCGGAGTGGGTCAACGGCAAGTACATGTGGAGTCGCACGACGACCTATCCCAAGGAGGGGGAACCCACGCACAGCGAACCGACCTGCATCGCGGGCGCGCGAGGCGCGGATGGCTTACCTGGCAAGGATGGCGAACCCGGCAAAGATGGCAAAGATGGTGAGCCTGGGGCTGACGGCGCGCCAGGTGCGCCTGGAAAGGATGGTGCTCCCGGTACACCCGGCAAGGACGGCGAGAAGGGGGAAAAGGGCGATAAGGGAGAGGACGGTGCTCCCGGTGCTCCCGGTGCAGATGGAACCCCTGGGAAGGACGGAGCACCTGGAGAACAGGGCGAGCCTGGGATCAGCGTCATCGAGATCGTGGAGGAGTATTACCTCTCCACATCCAGCGCGCTTCCCACCGGTGGCGAGTGGACGAGTGAGTGTCCCGAATGGAAACCCGGCCACTACATCTTCACGCATTCGGTGATCTCCTGGTCGGATGGTACGTCATCGACCACAGCCTGGGTGCTCGCGGGCGCGCTCAATAGCGCCAACAGCACCGCGAGCGCTGCCCAGAGTGCGGCGGATGCCGCCTCCGAAGGCATGAATCTGCTCTCCCTGTGGTTCACCTTCGACAACGAGCGCGGCTTCATCGTCCGCAAACCCGCTTATACGGACGAAGGCGGTGTGGAACACGCTGCCTCCATTTGGTCAACAGTAACGGACGAAATTGGATACCACATCTATCGCAGCGATTTGGCGGAGGCCGTAGGTTCGTTTTACAGGGACAGATTGCGAACGCAGGGCATCCAAATCGGTGAAATGTTGGTCAAGTCAACCAGCGGCGGCGGCTGGGCTTGGACCGATGCGGAATAGGAGGATCAACTATGCAGCTTACGAAGGTAAATCCGGCAATGAATTACATTTCCTTTGATGAGCCTGTCAATCTTCAATTCGCAATTAAAATGGGCTCTTCGGAATATGTGACGGCGAGTGGTTCAGACATCACGGCATACCTATATTTCGTTCATATGGAGCGTGTTTATGACGAGGGTATATATGAGTACACTGGCCAAAATCTTTATGGCTCCGTACTAACCACTGATTCCCCTGGAATCGGAAGGGGCGCGTCAAAAACGATCACCTTAGATACGTTTTCCATGTCTTCTATCTGGAAGAATATGATAATCTCACGGACCGGAGACAACGGTGCGGCTCGGATATATCCCATGTATCTGGGCGTATGGGCAGTCGATAATGAACGTGAGACAGCGCTCTGGGTCGTGAACTATGCAACGGAACCGACTTTGATCGGCTACTTTCTGACGTCCCGCCTCGATCCTGTAATTTCTAAAGCGACGATCACGGATGAGAACCCCAAGAATCTAGTCGAGCGGTTTGGAGCCTTTATTCAACGGGAAAGCACTGTACAAGTTGCCTTCGACGTGTCCCTTGATCCGCTCGATCCAACACTAACCGCTCAGTATACTTTTACCACGCATGGGCCGGGCGAGAGCATCGTCCGCGAGATTGGCGAAGTTGGTGCGGGGACAAGCCACGTGACCTTCACCAATCTTCAGCCGGCGAGGACGGGCGTCTTTCGATGGACTTTTGTCGTCACGGATAGCGCAGGACGCACCGCTACGAAAGAGGGCAGCTATACCGTATTGCCCTATGACAAGCCAACTATCAATAGCTTTGCCGTCCATCGCTACAAGCAGACCGTGGATGATGAGGGTCATATCGTATACCTTCCCTCCGATGATGGTACGAGGATCTGGTATTCCATCGATGCTACGGTCAGTTCCATTGGCGGCAAGAATGCATGGCAGCTATTCAAACGCCGCGAAGGAAGCAGCGCAAAGCAACTACTTTCCGGCACGGACGGTACACACATCCTCACGACCAATGATACGACGCTGGATACCGACGATTATCCAACAACCGAGAATATAGGCCTCTACCTGGAGTTGTATGATTCTGTTTCCTCGGTGGACCGCTATATCGTCGTTCCGAAGGCCGGTGCCTATTTCGACGTGGAAAAGAACGGCGTGGCAATCGGCCAACGGACGACGGGTGCGCCCGAGAAAAAGAAGTTTGAGGTGGCGGAGAACTACGAAACGCACCTGTACGGCGGCCTGAGCGGCGTAGGCGAGAACCACGAGGCGTCCTCCCTGTGGGCGCTGGGCGTACAGTTTGGCTATGTTCCGGGTTCCACCAGCGCGATTGCGGGTGGCAAGTATCAGGATTACAATGTAACCTTTCCCCATCCCTATCCCGAGGGAATCACGCCATTGGTATCTGTCTCCTTCGACACATCCAGCGTCGCGGGTGCATTTGGGCGTTGCTGCTGCTCCGCAACGGGCGTGAACAATATCGGATTCACCCTGCGCTTCTTCAATGGGGATAGCACGGGCAGGCATCCGAACTTCGTATGGATTGCGCTCAACCCCGGCCCATCGTAACAAATAAGAATGATGTCTTAATTCATTTTGGCGCATTGCGGCCCGACAGACATCGGGTCGTTGCAATAACATTATAGGAGGTTTTCAATATGCGTGACTTTTCGATTGATCTGATCTGGGCGAAGGTGCAGATGGCGATTGCGGCCATCGGCGGGTGGCTGGGGTACTTCCTGGGTGGCCTCGATGGGCTGCTGATCGCGCTCGTCGTGTTCATGGTGCTCGACTACATCACTGGCATCATGTGCGCCATTGCGGACAAGCAGCTCTCCAGCGAGGTAGGCTTCCGGGGCATCTGCAAGAAAGTGCTGATCCTGATGCTGGTGGGCGTGGCGAACATCGTTGACGTTCATGTGGTAGGTACCGGCAGCGCGCTGCGCGGCGCAGTGGTTTGCTTCTACCTCTCCAATGAGGGATTGTCCCTGTTGGAGAACGCCGCGCACCTCGGCCTGCCCGTCCCAGACAAGCTCAAGGACATTCTCGCACAGCTGCACAACCGCGACGATAAGGAGAAGGACAGCAAGGACAACACGACCGACCCGAGCGACGGCGAGTGAGCCGCCGCTTTGCTTTATGGAGGAAAGGCTATGGCAGTGAAAATCGGAAGCGCCCGCATCGACGAGCGGGGCAAGGCAAGCGGCGGTCGCGCGGGCGACCAGACGGGAAACGAAGTGAGCACCCAGATCTGGTATGCTCACAGCAAGGGCTGGAGGGTTCTCCGGCCCTTGTTCTCTGCGGATGCGGAGAAGATCGCGGCTTGTATGGAGGCCACCTGCGCGAACGGGCACATCGGGTATGATCAGGGGCAGAGAAATTCACTCTACAATGCCGCCAAGCAGGTCGGCTTCAATGTCAGCGCGGTGACAACCGACGTGGAGACGGATTGCTCCGCACTGGTGCGCGTCTGCTGCGCCTACGCCGGAATTACGGTCGGGGACTTCAATACGGCGACCGAGGCGAACGCCCTTCTCAAAACGTGTCTGATCGTGGAAAAGACGGACGAGAAGTATACCCGGAAACCGGACTATCTGCGGCGCGGCGACATCCTGGTCACGCGCAGCAAGGGGCACACGGTGGTGGTGCTGACGAACGGCCCGAAGGCGGATACGGTGCCGGAGCCGAGCCCCAACTATACACTGGGGGATAGAATCCTGCGCAATGGGATGGAAGGCAAGGACGTCCGGGAGCTTCAGTCCCAACTGATCCAGCTCGGCTACAGTTGCGGCTCCTATGGCGTGGACGGCGAGTTCGGGGACGCGACCGAACAGGCGGTGACACAATTCCAGTGCGATCATGGGTGTGAGGTGGACGGCGAGGTCGGCCCGGAGACTATTGCGGCGCTGGAAGCCGCGCTGGGCAATGATGCGCAGACCGGTGCGAAGGTGAAGATCATCGGCGGCCAGTGCTACGTGCGCACCGGCCCGACCACCAGCTTTGCCAAGCTGGGCGTGGCCAAGGAGGGGACCGTTTGGCCCTACGCAGGGCAAAAGAGCATGGACGGTTGGCTAATGATCCAGCACGACGCAGGCACGGGCTGGGTGTCGGGGAAGTACGCACAGATTGTTTGAATCCGACAACAAAGAATGCTTATGGGGCAGATTGTTTCGACGATCTGCCCTGATTTCTTTTGCGTTTTGTGTGGATAATTCGTATACCGAACTACCTTTTTTGAAAAAAAGTTATCCGTTTGTTATGCGATCCATAGCGTCGATAGGCTTGATAGAATGGTGGTTCAGAGTGATTTATAGACCATCCCTATAAGGACTCTGGGCATTACAAACAGATTAACGGAAGAAAGGCAGGAATCGGAATGAGCATCATCAGGGCTACGGCTTATCCTTCTCGCTATGCTTGCCAAGCGTGTGAGGAGCAGACGGAAGATGTCTCCACAGGCATGGAGGAGACGCGCTGGGAGGAATCGATGAGAGGAAAGATACTTGCGACCTTCGAAATCGTGGGGCCGAGCGTTCGTTCGGAGCGGGCGCAGAGGGAGATCGCGCAGACGCTGGGGATGGCGTTGGGCGAAAAGGCGATCTACAGGCGCGCCGAGAAGGGGAGCGCCTACTTCAGGGGCGATTACGAGGTCGGGGGCTGGCATGTCAGAGGTTACTTTGTCAGCTCGGAGCTGTTCGACATCAACTCCATGCCGCGCGTGCTGCGCGCGCTCCAGGCGTTGAGCACGAAGGGCTACGTGCCGGATGGAACGTTCACCCTTGGATTGATGCCGGAGCGATATGATCTCGACATGATCGTCAATACCTATACCATCCTTGAGGCGCGGCGGAAACTGATAGAACTCGCGCTGGGCTTCGAGGATGAACTGCAATTCATGATCGGTCAGGGCCTGGCGTTCAGCTTTCCACTGGACAGCTTCTCGTTGCCGGTCATTGAAGCGTGCGCGTGCTTGCTGAGCCAGATCAGCATCATGGCCATGTCGACGCGCAAGGCGCGGATGAAGCCCTGCGATATGAGCAATCCGAAGTACCAGATGCGTTCATGGTTACTGCGGCTGGGATTTATCGGCGAACAGTTTGAACGGCCGCGTCAGACTTTGCTGGAGCGACTGGATGGCAACGCCGCCTTCTTCGACGAAGGGGGAAAGCAGCGGGCAAGGGATAAACGCAGACAACATAAGGCATTGACGCTGGTTTGAGATGGGGGGAAACGGATCATGAAAGAAAAACGTGTCGCAGTGTATTGCCGGGTCAGCACGCTCGAAGAAACACAGGACAGCTCTTTTGAGACCCAGCGTGATGCCTACATCCAGTTGATTGACAGCAGGGAGGATCTCGTGCTGGCGGACGTCTACGGTGACCAAGGCAAGTCGGGCACCTCCATCAAGTGTCGCCCGGAGTTCCGGAGGATGCTCCAGGATTGTGAGGCAGGTAAGATCGACCTCATCATGACCAAGAGCATCTCTCGCTTCGCCCGCAACCTGCGCGATTGCCTGTCCACCATTGATCGCCTCAAGGAGTTGGGCATCCCTGTGCTCTTTGAGAAGGAAGGGATCAATACGATGGACAACAAATCGGATCTGCTGCTGAATGTCCTGGCGGTGATCGCGGAGGAAGAGAGCGCCAGCATCGGTCAGAACATCCGCTGGGCGCATGCCCGGAGGAATGCCGCTGGCGATCCGTTTAACAAATCGCCCTATGGGTATGGCCGGGACAAGAAGGCGAACCGTTGGTACATCCGGGAGAATGAGGCGGAGCGGGTGCGGTTCGCGTTTTCATCGGCGTCGAAGGGAATGTGCTACCAGGAGATACTGAAGGGCCTGAACGCGATGGAGCAGAGGGATGGAACGGGACTCGTATGGAAGAACACACGGCTCACGTACATGCTCACGCACGAGGCATACATCGGAGATATTCTGACCAATAAGACCTTCTGCCCCAATCGCGGTACGCAACTCGTCAATCATGGCGAGCGGGATCAGTATTACATCGAGGGCCACCATGAAGCAATCGTTGATCGGGAGGTCTTTGCCAGGGTGCAGGAGCTTGTGAAAAGAAGGCTCCTCTGGTCCGGCAGAAAAACCTTCACCCAGGAGGACCTGGATTTTTTGAACAACGTGCAGCCGAATTCGTACAACGTACAGCCGAATTTGCACAATGTGCAGTCGGAATCGGAGGAGGAAATCGGAGGAACATCAGGAAAAGGGGTGAGCGGTCGTGCCGCAAGTGGAGAAAATCTATAAGGGCGCAAGCAAAACCAATGCGCTCACGGGGCAAAAAGAGCACAAGCGTGTGGCGGCCTACTGTCGCGTCAGCACGGACAATGAGGGCCAGCTGTCGAGCCTGGAACTGCAGATGGCGGCGTTCCGTACACAGATTGAGATGCGCCCCGATTGGGAACTGGTGGACATCTATGCGGACGAGGGCATCTCCGGCACTCGAGCGGAGAAGCGCCCGGAATTCCAGCGGATGATCCGGGACTGCGAGGCGGGAAAGATTGATTACATCATCACCAAGAGCATCTCACGCTTCGCCCGAAATACGCTGGAATGCCTGCAGTATATCCGCCACCTGCAGAGCTGCGGCGTGCAACTGCTGTTCGAGAAGGAAAACATCGACACCGGTACGGCCTTCTCCGAAATGCTGCTGACCATTCTGGCGGCCTTTGCCCAGGAGGAGAGCCGCTCGCTGTCGGAGAACGCCAAGTGGGGAATTCGCAAGCGCTTTGAAGCGGGTATCCCCAAGCGCACCTACATCTTTGGTTACAGATACGATGAACAGGGGAACTACGTCATCGTACCGGAACAGGCGGAGACGGTGCGCCGCATCTATGACCTATATGAAACGGGCCGCTACTCCATGGATCAGATCGCGCACAAACTCATGGAGGAGAAGCGGCCCTCGGCGTACTGCGACCGGTGGGACGCCTCGCACGTGCATTGCATCCTCAATAACGAGAAATACGTAGGGGATGTGCTGATGCAGAAGAAGTACACCGTGGATCACCTGACCCATAAGGAGGCCAAGAACCGGGATCATGTTCTGCCGAGCTATTACGTTCGGGATCACCACACGCCCATCGTCACCCGGAAGCAGTATGACCGCGTTCACAAGATTGCTGAGCTTAAGAGCATGCACGGACATACGCCACAGTATCCCTACGGCGAGCTGCTGGTGTGTCCAGTGTGTGGGGAGCGGCTGATCCAGCATCAGATGCGCGGGCAGAACTGCGCGTCGGCCTGGCATTGCGACCGGAACGAGAATTCCTGTGAGCAGTATGTTTTGAAAAAGAAGGTGCTGAACGCGGCGATGCTGGAAGCCTACCAACAGGTGGATATGGATCAGGTCAGGGCGGCAGGCAACGAAGCCGCGCAAAAGATGCTGGGCATGAAGCAAAAGCATCCGCGCTTCAAGACGGTGGATTTCTTCTGGCTGGACGAGTTGGTGGAGAAGATCACCTTCGGTAAGGGCAGAGCCATGACGGTGCACTGGAAGTACGGCGGGAAGACGACGGTCATCATGCAGATCGCCAACACAAAGGACGATCCCATCTATGTGGCGGGGATGCTCCGACAGAGGCGGGAGCGCATGGAGAAGGAAGAAGCCCTGCTGGAGAAGGCCAGCGACCTGATGGCCAGCGATCTGCCACAGAAGAAGGTGGTTGAGGTCATCACACAGGAAGCAAAGAAACTCGCAGATTTAGCGGAGGCGTTCAAATAATGAAGCGAAGGGGGAGGGTTTGTCCTCCCTTTCTAGCGATCAGGAAAGGGGGCAACGACAACATGATTGTACGACATATCCGAAACAAGAATTACGGCAAGAAGAAGAGGGTTGCAGCCTACTGTCGCGTCAGCACGGATAAGGCGGAACAGGAAGAGAGCTTTGAGACGCAGATCGCCACATATGAACGGGTGATCCGAAACAATCCCGAATGGGAGTATGCGGGCATCTACGCGGACGAGGGCAAGAGCGCCACCAGCGCCGACCACCGGCCTGAGTTTCAGCGAATGATCGCGGATGCGCTGGACGAGAAAATCGACGTGATTTTGGTGAAATCCATTTCCCGATTTTCCCGGAACATCGTGGACTGCCAGACCTATGTGGAAAAGCTGCGGGAGAAAGGCGTCTCCGTGCGGTTCGAGCGGGAGAACATCGACTCGCTGAATCCGGCCTGCTCGATGATGTTCTCCCTGCTGGCGGCCATCGCCCAGGATGAGAGTCGGTCAATCAGCGAGAACGTCAAATGGGCTGTTGCCCGGCGCTTTGAACGGGGCGAGTACAAGATTGGGAACAATCAGGTGCTGGGCTACGACGCGGATGAGGACGGCAAACCCGTTCCCAATGGCGACGCCTGGATCGTGCGGAGAATCTTCCAACTGTTCACGGAGGGAAAGAGCGTGCGCCAGGTGGCGGAGCTGGTGACGGCGGAAGGCGGACATGGGTTGAGAAGCGAGGGAACGCTGAGCTATCAGACAGTGCTGTCCATCCTGCAGAACGAGATCTACGTGGGCGACCGCTGCCTGCAGAAACGACCGCCGGTGCATTATCTGACCAAGAAGGCTGACCCTCGAGCGGAGTACAAGAGCTACTACCTGAAGGATGTTCACACGCCGTTGATTGAACGGGAAATGTGGGAGAAGGCGCAAGCGATGTTGACCACCCGCCAGGAGCGGATGGCTCAGGGCGTTTTTCAGAAGAGCGGTACCCACTTCCTGTACGGCAGAGTTTTCTGCGGGCAGTGCGGTGCGCCTTACAAGCGTAGGACGGTGACCAACTCGCATAAGAGCGGCGCGGAGAGGTACTACAAGGTATGGAATTGCAAGGAACGTCAAAAGGGTGTACAGGGGAAGCGCTGTCTGAATCCTACGCTCCATGAAGCAAAGCTGCTGGAGATGATCAGCCAGAAGCTTGGATGGGAATGGAGCGATATGGAACACTTTGATGCGGAACGATTCCTGCAAGAAGTGGAACGGGTGGAGATTATGCCGGACGGTGAGATCATCGTCCAAAGAAATACGCAGGCAGCGTGACTACTACATAGGCCGGGACGTCATCTTCGGATGATGCCTCGGCTTTTTTTCTTTAGACGTACCATGCGGTGACGAACTATTGAGGGCGTAGAGCCTTTCTCACTTTGCAGCTTTATGGGGGCGATAAGGCTGCAAAATGAGAAAGAATAAACAAGACCTATTTTTTGAAAATGTCGGAGTGCGAGCCTGTATCCACAAGCGTTAATGTCAATATGTCGTTTTCAATGAGGTAGACAAGCAGCCAATCTGGCTTAATATGACATTCCCTGAATCCGATAAATCCACCTGACAAACTGTGGTCTCGATACTTTTCATCAAGCTGCTTGCCCTGACGCAACAGATCGACAACCTCATCTAGCAACGAGAGATCGAGGCCACGCTTTTTCATCAACTTATAGCGTTTCTTGTAGATCGAGGTGAATTTAACTTGATACATCAATCGTCCAGCGCCGCCTTTAATTCTTCCATGCTGTTGTATCCTTTGACGTCAGGGTCGCGGGATATTCTTCTGGCCTCTGCCATGGCGCTGATTGTTTGATCGCTATACTGTGGAACTTCTACCGCGAAAGGAAGTCCGCCGCGAAGAACGCACTGGTGCAGAAAAAGGTTGACGGCACCCGACATATCCAAGCCGAGACTTGCAAAAAGGTCGGTCGCTTCGCGCTTGATATCAGTATCTATGCGAATTTGAGTGGGGCTTGTAGCCATACAATCATCTCCTTCCAGTCACACTTATATTATATGCGGTTTGATTTACAATGTCAAGCGATTCGACGACATTTTGCAAATGAAAATATTAACAATGAGATTGTTTATGACATGGTATTGCAGCTTTATGAGAGCAGATAAGGAAGCAAAGGGGAAAATAGCGCATTCGCCTTCAGACAGCTGTCTCAAGGGTATGATGCAGAAGAAAGTGGGCGTCTTTGTTGAGAGCAGCAAGCATTTTCAGCACGTTATCTCCAATATAAAAGCCAGTTTTTCATCCCCAATATAAAAGTGGGGCAACTACGGTACATGGAGGCTAAAACACTATATATTGTGGCCGCGCTTTCAAAAAATCATATATCTTGTGGTTATCTCCAAAGTAAAAGCGGGAAATTGCGTACAATGGTGCCTCAGGCGGAGAGTATGCTGGACAGCCTGCTAGATCAGAACGAAATGGATGGTCCGGTGTTTAAGATTAAGGATGATCCACGCATTACGCGGGTGGGAAAATTTCTTCGCAAAACGAGCATCGACGAATTGCCGCAGTTATGGAATATCCTTAAAGGGGATATGAGTATTGTAGGTCCACGGCCGGCAATCCCGCGAGAAGTTGAGCAGTACACGGTGTATCAGCGGCAACGACTATATGTTACGCCTGGGTTGACCTGTTACTGGCAGATTCAGTCACATAGGAATGAATTGAGCTATGACGAGTGGTTGGAACTGGATCTGAAGTATATACGGGAGCGAAGCTTTTGGGTGGATTGGAAGATTATTTTTAAGACATTTGGTGCGGTTCTGAAATTGACGGGTGAATAAACGCATAGTTAAGAATGGTTATAAACAAACAGATTGAAGTAATATGATTATAAGGTATAATGAAAACTGGAATAGTGATATTATCAGTATAGGATTTCGGATACGATTTATAGTTGGTTAGCTGTGAAGAAGAGGAAAGTTATTTTAAAAAGAGTTTAGCATGAGCAGTGCAAAGGAAGAAAAACGATAATTTATGTTTAATGGCGCATAATGATGTTAGTATCTATAGTGGTTGAAAGGAAATAGTGTAGGAATGATTATCACGAAGACTCCTTTCCGTATGTCATTTTTCGGTGGGGGGACAGATATAAAAGACTTCTTTGAAGAATATGGTGGGGCAGTTTTATCAACAACATTTGATAAGTACTGCTACGTCAACGTGCGCCATTTGCCGCGGTTCTTTGACTATTCAACCGAGCTTTGTTATTCCCAAACCGAGCGTGTTACCGATGTTGAGCAGATTAAGCATCCTGCCATCCGCAATGCGATGAAAATGTTAGATATGCATGAAATCCGACTCACATATGAGTCCGATTTGCCTGCACGTTCTGGACTCGGAACATCATCATCATTCGCCGTTGGAATGTTGAACGCTTTTCACGCGTTAAAGGGGAAATATGTTGATAAAGGACGTCTTGCCGATGAAGCGATTTATCTTGAGCGTACACTTTGCAATGAAGCAGGTGGCTGGCAGGATCAGATAGCGTCTGCGTTTGGTGGACTGAATCGTATCAGTTTTAATGCCAATGGTTATGAAGTGCGACCGGTAATCATTTCGCCTGAGCGTAAGCGTCGTCTCAACGACAATCTTGTTATGTTTTTTACCGGATTTGCTCGCTTCTCATCAGAAGTGCAGGAGGCAAATGCAAAAGAACGTGGAGAAAAGATCACACAGTTGAAAGAAATGCTTACTCTTGTTGATGAAGCGGAAAATGTTTTAATCAATAAGTATGCTGACATAGATGAGTTTGGCAGGCTTTTGGATTACACTTGGAAGCTCAAGAGACAGACAGGATCAGCCGTAACGACGGAAGGCATTGATGCCCTCTACGCGAAAGGAATCGCGGCGGGGGCTTTAGGCGGGAAACTCTTAGGAGCGGGCGGTGGAGGATTTCTTATTTTTTACGTTCAGCCCGATCGCAGAGCGAGCGTAATCGAAGCAATGAAGGATCTGCTTTATGTACCATTCGAGTTTGAAAACGGTGGGGCGAGGGTCATATATTATTCACCAGAGAGCTATACGCCCGCAATAAAATAACGAAATGAGAGGGAGATCGATGAAAAACAAACACGTTTTAATCATCAGGGGGGGGGTACAGACATTATGAAATAATTGATTATTTAAAAGGGTTTTCGATTTTTACGATTGTTATTATGCATCTGCTACAAGCTTATATGACAGAAATCCCTTTTATTATCAGCAAGCTTGCAACTGTTGGAGGAAGCGGGGTGCATGTATTTATTCTTTGTTCCGGTTTCGGGCTTTATCAGAGCTATGCAAAGCACCCGAAAACATATGTGGAATTCATAAAATCGAGGTTTGATAAGCTATATATTCTATATATATATTGATTGTTATTATATCTTTTTTCGTGCCTTGGATGTATACAAGACCGGATCAGATAACCGCTCTTCTGAGTCATATAAAATGTTCGTTTCTCAATATGAAGCGAGCTTTGGCGCGCAGTCATGGTTTATGTCAACAATTATTCAGTTGTATTTAGTATTTATTCCGCTGTGCCGTTTAAAGAAAAAAAACAGGAAAGATCAAAAGCATTTCTACTGCTTACTGGCATAATCAGCGTAGCGTGGTGGGCAGTAATGGCGGTAACTGGTAAAGCGGAAGTAAGGATCTGGGGTTCATTTTTTCTACAGAATTTGTGGGAGTACTGCCTTGGAATGGCGGTTGCAGACTTTATGATCAATCATAATGTAATGCGGATGTCTATTTCAGTTTTGGTTGCCGTTGCGTTTGGAGAGCTTGGCATATCTGCGTTGGCGTTTGTTGGCGGGGAAGTATATACTGTGTTTAATGATATCCCCGCGCTGTTTGGATATGGGGCGTTCGCGTTGATCATATATATCCGTGTTCAATAAATTTTTTTACTTATATCGGAATTCTCGTATGAATGGTATTATGAATGATATTTAGTACATATTCTAGTTTTTACAGTTGTAATCAGAATTCATATAAGTTCGTTTTAGGACAGTGCATTTTAGGATGCGCAGCATTAATTCTAAGTGTGCTTGTTGCGTGGGGATATTCGATGATGTTTAAGCTGATTAAGGAGAAAAGAACAAGATGAAGACAGTCATCATGTCCGGCGGCAAGGGAACACGGATTGCCAAACGCTTTCCGGATATTCCAAAGCCGCTGATACCAATATGTGGCAAGCCGGTTCTGGAGCATGAAATTCAGTGCCTCAAAGAGCAAGGCTTCACTGACATCATCCTGACTGTCAGCCATATGGCGGACAAAATAATTGAATACTTCGGCGATGGTGCTAAACTCGGTGTACATATTGAGTACTTCGTAGAGAACCAGCCTCTCGGTAACGCGGGTGCACTGTTTAAGCTCCGTGACAAACTAACTGAAGACTTTCTCTTGCTCAACGCCGACTCAGTTTTCAATATCGACTTCGACCGCTTCGTGGCGTTTCATAAAGAACACGGTGCCCTTGCTACGTTGTTCACCCACCCAAACGATCATCCCTTTGATAGCGGACTCATTCTTACCGACGGAGACAAAGCGGTGACTCAGTGGCTCACCAAGGAAGATCAGCGGCCGCAATGGTACAGGAATTGCGTCAACGCTGGGCTCCACATCTTGTCCCCGAAGCTCTTGACGACGAGGCCGGATACGCCAAAGATCGACCTTGATCGGCAGATTTTGAAGCCTCTTGCGGGTGCGGGCAAGATGTTCGCATATCAGAGCCCGGAGTACGTCAAAGACATGGGAACTCCGGAGCGCCTTGAAGCGGTAAGTCGGGACTATGAGAGCGGCAAGGTGTTCGAGAGAAACCTCAGAAACAGGCAAAAGGCGATTTTCTTAGACCGCGATGGGACGATTAACAAATATGTCGGCTTTTTAAGAAATATTGATGATTTCGAGCTTCTGCCGACCGCCTCTGCAGCGATTAAGAGAATAAACCGCTCAGGTTATTTAGCAATAGTCGTGACGAACCAGCCAGTGATTGCGCGGGGAGAGATTACATTCACTGAACTTCAGGAGATCCACAAAAAGTTAGAAACGCTTCTTGGCCGTGAGGGCGCATACCTGGACGCCATCTATTACTGTCCTCACCACCCGGACAAGGGTTTTAAAGGTGAAATCCCCGAGTTGAAAATCCGATGCGATTGTCGAAAACCCAAGCCGGGAATGTTGATGCAAGCCTCCGAGGACTTCAATATCGACCTTGAAAGCTCGTGGATGATTGGCGACGGTGAACAAGACAGAGGTGCCGGAGAAGCTGTGGGATGCCGCACAAAGATCATTCCGACCGATGGGAATTTACTTAAAGCTGTTAGAGAAATCTTGGAGGATAGATATGACCGATAAAGTCATGGTACAGCTCAATCTGCTGATTGAAAGATACCCACAGCTTGTGGTTTGCAAGGACGATATAGCGGCTGCATATGAGATGATCAAAACCTGCTATGAAAATGGCGGTAAGCTCCTTATTGCTGGAAATGGCGGCAGTGCTGCCGACGCTGAGCATATTGTAGGTGAACTCATGAAGGGCTTTAATAGTCCGCGAAAGTTACCGAAAGAATATACGGATAAACTCATTGCAGTAAATCCTGAACTTGGAGCGACTCTTGCGGAGAATTTGCAGGGCTCGCTTCCCGCGATAGCTTTGGACGGCCACCCAGCGCTTTCAACGGCATATCAAAACGACTGCGAGCCACTTCTCTGCTTTGCTCAGCAAGTGAATGGATATGGTAGCGCGGGAGATGTGTTCCTCGGGATTTCAACTTCGGGAAATAGTAGAAATGTGCTTTATGCTGCGGTCACGGCAAAGGCAAAAGTGATGAAAGTTATTGGCCTGACCGGTGCAGCAGAAAGCAAACTGAGCGTAATGGCCGACGTGTGCATAAAAGTACCGGAGACCAAGACGTATATGGTTCAAGAATTGCATTTGCCCGTGTATCATGCGATTTGTCTGATGATTGAAGAAAGTAAGTATCAAGGGTGAGTTTTATTGATGGATAAGCAGCCATTATTAAATACATACGTTAATAGTGTCAGCATGGAAGAAGCCATTGTGGAAATATGCCGATTGGTGAATGAAAAAAAGAAATCATATGTGGTTGCAGTCAATACGGATGTCATAATCAAAATAGAGAATGATGGATACCTCAAAAGGATAGCTGACGAAGCGGATCTCACTCTTGTTGACGGGAAACCCCTTGTATGGATTTCAAAATGGTATAAGAGACCTGTTAAAGAGAAGATTAGTGGCTCAGATCTAATCCCAAAGCTTTGCCAAGTTGCTGCTTTGAATGGCTATACAATTTTTATTGTTGGTGGGAAAGAAGGGATAGCGGATAGAGCAAGAATAAACCTCGAAAGAAAATTTGCAAAAATTAAGGTCGTAGGTACATATTCACCTCCGTTTGGATTTGAAAACGATGAAAACGAATTAAAAAGAATAAATCAAAGAATTTGTGATGCGAATCCAGATATTGTAGTTGCCTGCTTTGGATGTCCAAAGCAGGAGAAATGGGTTTACGAAAACTATAGAATCTACAATGCGACTGTTTCAATTTGTGCGGGAGCAACGGTCGATTTTCTTGCTGGTAGTTTAAAACGCGCACCGAAGTGGATGAGTGAGCATGGGTTAGAATGGTTTTATAGGTTTTTGAAAGAGCCCAAAAGACTGTTCAGAAGATATTTTGTGGAGGATGTAAAGATCATGAAGCTGATAAGAAAGTATATGGGGGGGGGCAACCCTTTATGATAACCTTTTAGCAGCCGCCCTTACACTGAAAGGGTGTGCCGCATGAACATACTGGTTACTGGTGCCGGCGGAATGGTCGGTTCGCACATGGTGGAACTTTTGCATTCTCAGGGGAAAAACGTAATAGGCACATATTACAAACCGACTACGGATATAACTGAGTTGCCGTCGGAAATTAAAATGATCGAGTGCGACGTCAGATATCCTGAAAATGTTGAAAGAATAGTCTTCAAATATATGCCGGCACAGATTTATCATCTTGCTGCGCAGAGCTATCCTACAGTTTCTTGGATGAAGCCGTATGAGACCATTGAGACAAATGTTAACGGCACTATTGCGGTCTATGAAGCGGTAAAGAAAGTGAGAAGACTTATAGATATAAACTATGACCCTGTTATTGTAGTGGCGTGTTCAAGCGCTGAGTACGGAGAAACACTCAACGAACTTGAAGACGGTGCCGTTTATGTAAAAGAAACGGCGGAGCTTAAACCCCTACACCCATACGGCGTAAGTAAGGTGGGACAGGATTTAATTTCTTTTCAGTATTTTATGAACGACCATATACGTTGCATAAGAGCAAGAATATTCAACTCTACTGGAACAAGAAAGGTCAATGACGTTACGTCGGATTTCACATACCGAGCCGTTCAGTCGGAAAAAACCGGTATCTATGAACTCCGAGTAGGAAATCTTGAAACAAGGCGCGCGATTATGGATCAGCGAGATCTGGTGAATGCGCTTATGATGCTCGCTGAAAAAGGAAAGCCAGGGGAAGCTTACAATATATCCTCGGAGCACATTTATAGAATGAGGGATATTGTAGATATTATTGAAAATCAGACAGGTCATAAGTTTAAAACGGTTGTTGATCCGATTCTGTTGAGACCAACTGATGAAAAAATAATTGTTGGAGATATCACAAAGTTAAAGCGTGATACTGGCTGGAAACAGATGATACCGATGGAGCAGACAGTTAAAGATATGCTGGAGTATTGGAGAAAGCAGTGATTAGGGGAGAATAAAATGCCTCTGAACAGAATGCGATTCATGAATTCTTACATTGATAATGTGACAATGGAAGAAGCAATAGATCATATAGAAGAATGTATCCAGCAGCGTAAAGTCGGGCAGGTCATAACTCCCAATGTAGATCAAATTGTTCGCATGGAGACGGATGGTTATTTTAAGGAGATATGTGATAACGCCGAACTGCTTTTGACGGATGGACATCCGCTTCTGTGGATAGCAAAATGGTATGGAACGCCAATCAAAGAAAAGATATGCGGTTCTGACCTGGTTCCATGTCTTTGCGAGGTGGCTGCTCAAAAAGGTTATTCGGTATTCCTGCTTGGAGCTGCTCCAGGAGTTGCTCAAAGGGCGGCGAATAAACTGCTTGAAAAGTTCCCAAATCTGAAGGTGGCGGGCGTTTATTCTCCTCCAATGGGATTTGAGAAAGACAGGGAAGAGATAGACAGAATCAATCAAATGCTGAGGAATTCTCATGCGGATATGTTGTTTGTCGGAATGGGTGTACCCAAGCAAGATATATTTATATACGAAAACATGGCTGTATATCAGATTCCAATGTCTTTTTCAATAGGTGGAACGATAGATTTTATCGCTGGTGAGCAAAAAAGAGCGCCTAAATGGGTAAGCAAAATTGGGATGGAATGGTTCTACAGGCTTTGCCAGAGCCCGAAAAGAATGTTTAAGCGGTATATCATTGATGACAGCAAGATTCTGAAGTTGGCGTGGAAATACAGGTGATTCGATGAATTTATCAAAACAGAATATTCTGTTTTTCCCCAGAACAATGGGCTTAGGAGGCACAGAGAACGTTGTATTGCAGTTATGTGAGATTTTAAAACCGTTGGTGAAAAATATTGTTGTTTGTTCCTGTGGCGGTGAGAACGTAAAACGGCTTAAAGCGTTGGGCATCCATCATTATATGATTCCAGATATTGGCAGCAAATCCCCGATTGTTATGCTGAAAACCGCCAAAATACTTTGTAAGATTGTTCGAGAAAAGAATATTACCGTAATTCATACTCATCACCGAATGGCGGCGTTTTATGCGGCGGTTCTGAAACTATGGAAGGAATGTGTTTTTATCAATACCAGTCACAACACTTTTGCGGATAAGAGAGTTCTGACGGCCTTTGCCTACCAACACGCCCATGTGATTGCTTGCGGAGAAATGGTTAAACAGAATCTGACGGATGTTTATCGTATGCCGCGTGATTCGGTGATGGTCATTCGCAATGCGGTTCAGGCATTTGACGGACATTCCGTTGTCGATGAAACGGTGCAAGCATGGCATGACGGTGGTTACTTTGTAGTGGGCAATGTTGGGCGCTTATCCGAGCAAAAGGGCATGGAATACTACCTAAAAGCGATTCCAATGATTGTGAAAAGGCATCCTGAAACGCGATTCATGGTTATAGGAACTGGTACGGATGAAGAAAAGCTACGGATATTGGCTGAGAAATTATCTATTAAGCCTTATGTGCATTTTATGGGTTATCGGGCGGATGTGCAGAACTTGATGAGCCAGCTGGATTTGGTGGTGCTCTCTTCTTTGTGGGAGGGGATGCCTCTGACACCGCTGGAAGCCTTCTCTGTTAAGAAGACTGTCGTGGCTACGGCGGTAGATGGCACGGTGGAGATCATTCGGGACGGCAAAAATGGGTACCTGATCCCACCTAGGGATCCGGAGGCCATTGCAGAAAAGGTGATCGATTTGATAGAGCATCCTGACCGCAGACACGACATGGAGGAAAATGGATATCAGACGTTCCTGACGGAATTCAGCTATGACGCCTTTTCTCAGAAAGTGCTCGATTTTTATCGTTCCCTATAAACGCTTCGAACGAAAGGAAGGAAAGCATGATGGAATCACCGAATCGGAAAATGTCCAAACCTATCAAGTGCATATATTACGCTGTGGTGCTGTTTGGCAATGTGGTGGTGAACAAGATTCCGAGCCGACACTTGCGCAAGTGGTTTTACCAGGTGCTGGGCGCGAAAATCGGCAGGCATGCTTTCATTGCCCGTCGAGCAGATGTGCTTTTTCCCAAGGGACTGAACATTGCCGGCAACGTGGCGGTGGGCTGGTTTGTCGATCTGGACGCGCGTGGCGGCATTATCATCGGGCACGACAGCAACATTTCCAGCCATGCCATTATGATAACCGGAAGTCACGATGTAGACGATCCCATGTTCACAGCATCCTTTAAACCCATTACCATCGGCCATCATGTGTGGGTGGGCACGGGGGCGACCATCCTGCAGGGGGTCACCATCGGTGACGGTGCCGTGGTAGCCGCCGGCGCGGTGGTTACCAGGGACATCCCTCCGTTTGAAGTGTGGGGGGGGGTACCGGCTCATTTCATCCGCAAGCGGAATCCGGATGTGCAATATGAAGTACGCGGCATAACTTTTTTGCATTAAAATAAAGCAATGAGGTTGAGCACATGAGAAGAATACTTGAGCAAGTGGTTTATGTGATCATTCATTTGTGATAGCGGAGGGAAAGCCAATATACCCTTATCGAATGCGACGGTTCAGCGCTTAATGAGTAGATTGTGTCGTAGTCGTTTGAATTAATATAAGCAATAATAAGATATTTAAGGAGAATGGACAAGTGAAATTGCTCAAGGATTACCGGGTGCTTGTTTTTTTGCTCATACCATATTTTAAACCATTATGCGTAACGAGTCTTTGGGAAGGTGGTATGGTCGATAATTTTCTGAATACATATCGAATCCTTTCCTGCGTTATAATCTTGTTTATCTGGTTAAGTAGTTACAGAAGAATCGGCAGACTTCCACTTTTATATGGGGTATATGGTGTCTTTACGCTGATAGCGCTGAATCATGTAAATCCCGCGGGAATTTCTGACACGGTAATTCGCGAGATGTCCATATTCTCATTAATTTTACTGATCGAAATGGTGTATTGCGTTTCTGAAAATGCTGTTGTGCGGGCACTCTTTTCGATTGTTTTTGCTTATACGTGGATTCAGTTTCTATTGCTGCTTGTATTTCCCTCCGGGTTCAATCATGGCATAAATGAAACCCGTGTTCATTTTCTTGGATTGGATAATGAATTCACGCTTTTTTCGGTGCTTGCTTTTGTGGTTTCCCAAATTTATATTCAACTATATCCAAGGAAAAAGCGCGTTGCCAACACAGTAATTTTTCTCGTTTTCGCGATGAGTCTGTATATGGCGAGCGGCACTGGCGTCGCAGTGACCATCGTTCTCGTGGCATTTTACCTTATTCGGGGTTTATCGTGGAAAATTGTGAATGGCATGAATGCGTTCATTGCTGGTATAGTTCTTAATCTGGTACTGGTGGTGTTCAATTCAACAGATTTATTCGCTTGGTTTATCGTAAATGTGCTGCATAAAACGACCACATTCACATCCAGGACATATATTTGGAAAAGCGCGATTATGACAATTGCCTCTAATCCTCTTTGGGGAACAGGGAATTCCAGCGTCCACGTAAAAGACTGGACGGTACTGAGCTATGCGCACAATATGTTCTTGGATGTAGGCATGCGATATGGCGCGATTGCAATCGCTTTATTCTGCTTAGTTATAGCGACCGTGTGCGTTCGGAGTAAGCGTTTTGAAGAAAGCGGTCAGAACACGTTGTTTTTTATTTCTATTCTCGCGCTAATGCTCAGCGGTTTGGCTGAAGGAGCGGAATACCGAGTGGAGTTTTTTACGGTTTTGACCATTTTGTATTACCATGATGCGCCGTTGCCGAAATCTGCCGCCCATATCATGCGACGAAATATACAGGTCTACGAATGAAAAGTGAGGAAGATCATGATGATTTTCCGAAAAGTTTAGTACCGTTGATCCGGTGAAAAGCGGCGAGAATCGAAATTTGCAACACGAGCTTTCTGCAGAGGCTCACCGCAAGGCCATCGAACCGCATTAAATCGAAACAATACCGATTGAACGGTCGAATCGGGCATTGATGTTTTTGACGTAAGGTTCATTTTTTAAATGCGAAATGTGCGCGTCGTATGGAGACAATCACATGAAACGCATGAAGAAGGAGCATCTCGAAATGATACCCAAGGTGATTCATTACTGTTGGTTTGGAGGAAAACCGTTGCCGCCGTCAGCAAAACGGTGTATCGCTAGTTGGAGAAAATTTTGCCCCAATTATGAGATTAAACGTTGGGACGAGTCTAATTTTGATGTGAGTTGTCATCCTTTTATCAAGACTGCGTATGAAGCGAAAGCGTGGGCGTTTGTTTCAGACTATGCCAGACTCAGAATTATCTATGAACATGGCGGAATTTACTTTGATACAGATGTAAAGCTGCTCCGATCGCCAGATTTTCTCCTTGAAAATCCGTGTTATATAGGTGTTCAGCAAAGGGGGCGCCTATGTAACACAGGATTGGGTTTTGGTGCATCCAAAGGGAATCCCGTGGTGCAGCAGATGCTTCAAAAGTATGATGCGTTGACCTTTGTTCAGGAAGAAAAACGCAAGATGACATGTCCGAGGCTCAACATGGCGGTTATAGAAGCAAGGGGATATCACGATTCGGACGCTATTGTCTTTCTGCAGGACGTAACGGTTTATCCAATGCGCTATTTTGATCCAATTTCGGCAGGGGAATATGATAATCTGCTCTGCAAGGATACTGTTTCGATCCATCAGGGAAGCATGTCCTGGATGAGTTCCGGACAACAAATCAAGCGACAGATTATATGTATGATCGGCATCGAAAGAATTGACAGGATAAAACGTGGTTTGAAAGCGCGAATACGATAATCGTTCGTCGATGTACGTTGTCAAAAGAGAGGGGAATCAAGGTGAAAATTATTACATGCGCAGGCTACTATCGAACGGGAAGCAGTGCAATAACGGATTACTTGTCAGAGTTTCAGAGTTGCAGTTGTGTGGGAAGCACTGAGTTTCGCTTCATCTATGATACTGACGGTATACGGGATCTGGAGTATAACATCGTAGAAAACAATGACCGGCTCAATACGAGCATTGCGATCAAACGCTTTATTCGCTATACAAAGATTCTAAATGGTGGTTTGATTCGGCGCGGCTACAAAAAGTATATGGGCGATTCGTTTATGCATCACACGCAAGAATTTGTGGAACGAATTACGGAGCTCAAGAGTGAAGCATGGTCTCATATTGATCGATATGAGCGCGGATCATTGTTTAATTTCATAGATGTCGCATTATGGCTGACTGCGGTAAAACTCTCCGCAGGCGCACGTTGCTTTTCCTTGTTAAATATTTGGCATGAAAAATCGTATTATTCGGCGATTGATGAGAAGACCTTTTGCCAATATGCAATAGAATACATCGAAAAAGTGATCGGATCAATTACAAAAGAAGACGCGGAGTATACCGTTGTGGATCAATTATTGCCGCCGTCCAATCTTGAGGCTTATCTAAAGTATTTTCGCGACATCAAAGTAATCGTGGTAGAGCGTGATCCTCGCGATCTTTTCATACTTGAAAATGAAATACATCGATGGGGAAATATACCGTATCGGAATGTGGTTGAGTTTTGCAAATGGTTCGAGATTACTAGAAGACATCGCAAAAGAGAAAAATGCGATCAGGAGCATGTCCTTCAATTAAACTTTGAGGATCTTGTGTATAAGTATGATGAAGTCACTCAACGACTAATGCAGTTTATTGGACTGAAAGCAGAAGATCATGTTCTGCCCAGATCCCATTTTGATCCGGAACGATCCATAAAAAATACCAATATGAAAGAAAAGTATCCTCAATACAGTAAAGAAATAAGCTACATTGAAGAGAATTTAGCGGAATACCTTTACAGCTTTTGATTCATTGGATCCGCATTATCGCAATGAAGAAAGAAAATATTTGAATCTGATAGAAAAGGCTTTGAAACGGGAATGTGAAACGGAGAGAATATGTGCCATGAATTCGTATCTGGCAAAGAACATAGGCCTCTTGACAATAGGACAGTTCGGAACAAAGTTTTTGAACTTTTTGCTGGTTCCGCTGTACACCAATGTATTGACGACAACGGAATACGGCATCTATGAATTGCTGCACTCGACGGCAACGATTCTGATTCCTATATTGACGATCAATATCTATGAAGCGGTGCTTCGTTTTTCTCTTGAAAAAAACGAAGATAAAGCGTCGGTTCTTCGCGTAGGGATCAGGTATGTATGCTATGGGACAGTCATAACGGCAGGCATTTTATTCATCAATCACGCGGCCGGCTTTAGCAAAACGCTTGACGAGTATTCGGTCTATTTTTTCATGATGTTTTTTACGCAAGCGACCGCGGGCGTCATGTCCTCGTTTGCTCGGGGAATGGACAAAGTTGCCGACTATTCGATATCGGGCGTCATTGCTACCGCTGTGATTATTATATCGAATGTCGTATTCCTGTTGTGTTTTCAATGGGGAATCGCGGGCTATCTTTTGGCAAACATATTGGGCCCGTTTGTACAGATCGCATTCATCGCTATCCGGCTGAAGATATGGAAATTGGTGAAACTCAGACGAGAAGATGCCCAATTGGCAAGGGAGATGAGAAAATACAGTACACCAACAATTGCGAATGGTATTGCATGGTGGATCAATAATCTGTCCGATCGATATATCGTCACATGGCTGTGTGGGATGGCGACAAACGGCATATACTCAGTAGCATCAAAGATTCCAGCAATATTGAATGTTTTCCAATCGATCTTTAATCAGGCATGGATGCTATCTTCGGTAAAAGAATTCGATGAAGAGGACGAGTCAGGCTTTTTTTCAAAAGCATATAGCGGCTACAATGGTCTGCTGGTGCTCGTGTGTACGGGCATTGTGTTTTTTGACAGGATCCTTTCTCATTTCCTCTTTGCCAAGGAGTTTTTTGATGCATGGGAATATGTGCCGTTTTTAACGATATCGATTATCTTCGGGGCCATTTCAGGCTATGCAGGAGGAATTTTTGCAGCTATAAAGCGTTCAGATATATTTGTGAAATGCTCTGGAGCAGGGGCCATCGCAAATGTGATCATGAATCTAATCTTGGTTCATGCGATCGGTGCGATCGGCGCGGCGATTTCTACAATGATCTCATATTATATCACGTACGCTGTTAGTATCCATTATCTGAGAAAATATATGCGTATCGAATTAGACTTGGTGCGGGACAATGTCGCCTATGTTTTGCTGGTGCTTCAATCCGTTTTCCTGATTGTAACCAAGGATAAATTAATGGTTTGCTATGCAGCCCAAGTATTTTTTGTGGCAGTACAGTGCGTGCTATACAGGCGGCATGTAAGATATGTCATATGCAATTGCATTGAAAGAATGAGAGGTAGAACAAAATGAAGTTATGCATGATTAGCCTTGGTGATATGCACGATCCTCGGACGTGGTCCGGCACAGTTCAAGCAGTTACGCAGAGATTCGAAGATCATGGCCTGAGGGTAGAAGGGCTTAATATCTATAAGAAGCTTCGCCATGCGTTTATCGGCGCGATAAGAAGAGTATATCAACGCTTTTTCTTTGAACCCTATAATTTTCGCGATGGAGAGTTTGGACAGTATGCATTGAATTCAAAAAGACTGAGGAGATATTTGGCACCTTATCATGTCGATGCTTACTTTTTTATGGGCGAATATTGCCTGAATAAGCGGTTCGACGAGAAGGCGAAATACTATGCTTACATTGATCGCATCAGAAGGCCGCTCATTGAGATCACCGGTACTACGAAGCCGGGAATGCAGGAGTATCTGAAAAGATATGAGAAAAACGATATCGACAGCTTGAGCCATCTCGATAAGATCTTTACGATGAACGAGTGGAGCAAAAAACTGATAACGGACTATTATCATATTCCTGAACATAAAGTGATCGACGTGGGCGTAGGCGTCAACGTAGATTTTTTGGAAGAAGAAAAAGATTACTCGAGCAGTTCGATGCTGATCGTTTTGAGAAAAGGAACAGAACATTATAAGGGTCTGGACCTGTTGTTGGATGCCTTTCAGATCGCCAAGGAGAAAATCCCCGATCTGACGCTCAATGTTGTAGGGACACAATACAAGGAAGTGGAAGGAGTTCGTTATTTCTTTAATCAACCACGGAGCGTAACGATCAAGCTGTTTAAAGAGTGTACGATTTACGCGATGCCGGCCCTTTCGGAACCAAACGGCACCACGTATCTGGAAGCCTTGGCCAATAAATCTCCTACGATTGGCCTGAATAGATTTGCATATCCTGAATTCTGCGGATACGGGGAATATGGCTTCATTGCAAAAGGCGACACACCTCAAGATGTTGCGGAAGCGATATGTGAAGCGTTTTCCGACCGGCTCAGACTGCGCCGCATGGGCGAGGCAGGGCAGCGATATGTAAAGAATAAGTATCGTTGGGATGCAGTGGTGTCTAAAATGCTGGCGTGCATGTACGAACAATAGATAATGGGAAGCGCTTAATTACAACATTGCGCGGTCAAGATTGATGCCTGCATGGTTGGATGTAGGCACCGTTCTGGCTGCATAGGGGGTAAAGGTTTGATGAGATCGCATCTGATTCTACCGATGGGCGGTGAAGGATCACGATTCTATAAAAATGGCTACGCAATGCCAAAGCCGTTGATAGAGATTGCGGGGAAACCATTTTTTTACTGGGCAGCGAAGTCTGTGGTAAATTCCGTTGAGTTGACGGACATAACCTTCGTGGTATTGCGTCAACACATTGAGCGGCACTATATTGACAGAGAAATCAAGCGCTACTTTCCGCAGGCAAGGATTGTCATGCTTGAACACATTCTTCCAGGCCCAGTTTTTACATGTTTGGAAGGAGTGAAAGAGTTGTATGACGACGCACCTGTTATTTTCAATGATTGTGACCACATGTTTGGCATGGTGAGCTTGAGCGAGGCATTAAACTCAGGCTGTTTTGACGCAGATGGAGCGTTGTTGACGTTTGAATCATCCGAGCCACAGTTTAGTTATGTTCAGTATGATTCTGCGGGGCATGTCACGGGTACTGTGGAAAAGGTCGTTGTGAGCAACAGGGCGATTTGTGGAGCGTATATATTCCGAAATGCACGCGTTTTCCGACAGGCGGCCTCTAAATATATTGTTGATTGTCCATACAACGAATGTTTTATGAGTGGCCTATACAACATCTTGTGTAGGGAGGGTAAAAAGGTGGAAGCGCATGCACTTGATTTTCATGTAGAATTCGGAACGCCCGAGGAGTATGAAAAGGCAAAGCGTTCTCCTTATTTTTCAATACTTCTTTGATATAAAGCCATTTGGGGGAAGAGTACAATGCGTATTACGGAATTGGGAGGACATTCAGGCTGTCAAGTTTTGCTAAGCGAATCAGAAAATGGGGATGTATATGTTAGAAAGGTGGCCGGAGAGACAGAATATAATGAAAGGTTGATCAGACAGGCTGAAAAGCAAAAACTATTTGAAAACAATGTCATCCATGCGCCGAAAGTTTTAAGAAGCGGATATACCGACGAGGGATGCTTTTATTTCGATATGGAATATATTCATGGAATTACGATGTCGGAATTCATGAAGACTGTGGAAGTTGGGAAAATTCGCGGGCTAGTTGAAAGGATTACGCATAATCTCGTCAAACTCGATTCGACAGCCCAGGTGAATGAAGCGATCTTTCAGGAAAAGATCATGAGGTTAAGGGAAGATGTTTCTCCATGGAAGGATCCGACATTGGAACTTGGCCTTAAAAGGCTGGAGGCCCATAGCTGGTCAAAATTTAGCAATACACCTTGTCATGGTGATTTGACATTGGAAAATATTATTGTAAAGGGCGATCAACTCTATTTGATTGATTTTCTGGATTCATTTTACGATAGCTGGATTTTGGACATGGGGACGTTGCTTCAGGATGTACAAATGCTCTGGGCGTACAGAAATCAATCCCAAATTGAGATCAATACGCTGATTCGGTTGATTGTTTTTCGGGATATATTGCTGGATGAAATGAAACAGATTGCTGGAATCGAGTATATTACGGAAATGTACTATGCGCTCTTGTTAAAGTTGATTCGTGTATATCCATATACTGTCGACGCGAAAACGAGGGACTTTCTGGACGAGAAAATCAACTTTGTTATGAAGTTGATCGATGAGGTTGATCCATGAGCGTTTTGCTGGTGCTCTGTGGCGATGGTCGCATGATGAATGACAGACCCCTTATAACAATGCGTCATCCGGATGGCAAACTTGTTGCTGAAAAAGCAATCGAGGGGATATTTCCCGATACGTATGACAAGATTTTTTATGTTATCACTGAGGATGCGGAAGAGAAGTACCGTGTTGGTATAGAAATACGCGAAATACTTGGTAGTCGTTATCCTGTCGAGATCATAAAGTTGAAAGAAAAAACGAGTGGACCGGCAGAGACGGTATACAGTGCGCTGCAAATATCTGGAGTACAGGGCGAGATCACCATAAGAGATTGCAATAATTTCATTTCGCTACCTCAAGAAAGCAGGGGAAATTATATTGCGGGATTGGACATTTCACGTTACGCACATACAGTTGACAACCTTCGTTCCAAGAGTTTTGTACTCCGAAATGAACAACAACAAGTATTGGATATTGTTGAAAAACATTTTTGCTCGGATGTAATTTCCTGTGGATTATATGGTTTTGAACGAACTTCGGATTTTATCGAGGCATATGAAAGATTAAATAATTCGCATTATCCTATAAAAAAGCTGTATATTAGTCATATTATTTCATATCTCATTGGCTATTCTGGCAGAGTTTTTCATGTCGTAGATGTAACGGCATTTGAAGATTGGAAAACACAGCATGCATGGGCTGCAACGCAAAGAAGGCATGGCGTTTACTTTTTAGATATGGATAAACTTGATGTAAACAATGAACATGTCGATGAATCTGTGTTAAAAATGCTACAAAGTCTTAGCCGTAGCGGAGGGCGGTTTGTGATGTATTTCAGAGAAGAACTTGATGAGAGTGAAATGCTGGCCTATTTGAACGGCAAAGGCATTCATGTGCTTAGCGTCGTTGCTGGATGCGGCTATTCAGATGTTTGCAAAATTGTAAATAACCGAAAAAAACTTGAGCAAATTGTATCGGAGGATATATGAAGCTTATTTTGGTCGATATGGATGGAACGTTATTTGATACGAAGGAAGTTAATTTTTTGGCATATCGGGATGCGGTACGTTCCTTTGGATACGAATTGGATTACGATTATTTTTGCAAGGAATGTAATGGGAGGCATTATCTTGACTTTTTGCCTGCGTTTACAACAAATGATCCCGATATAATTTCCAGAATCCATACTATAAAGAAAACTTTGTACAAGAATTATTTGGCTTATGCACGGCCTAATACTTTGTTGATTGAGCTTCTGACCCTTTGCAGCAAGAGCTGTAAGATTGCACTGGTTACAACCGCCTCAAAGAACAATACATTTGATCTATTAAATCAATTCAAGTTGGTGAACCTTTTTGATTTAATTCTCACAGGTGACGAAGTGAAAAAACGCAAACCAGATCCGGAATGCTATTTGAAGGCGATGGCATTTTTTGATATTGAAGCCCGAGAATGCGTGGCATTTGAGGATTCAGGTGCAGGAATTCAGGCCGTGGAGCGTGCGGGGATCACGTGCTTTGCAGCCCTTGGTTTCAATTAAAGGGTAGAATTTGGAGTGAAACAGGAAAACTTAGAAGAATGAGGACTAGGGAAAGGAGTAGCGTAAATGAAAGCACTTGTCACTGGGGCGGCGGGTTTTATTGGAGGTCAACTTTCTCATGCATTGTGGCAAAGCGGATGGGATGTGGTAGGTATTGATAACTTTAGCTATGGGAATAGGGATAATTTGAGGTTTGCGGATACAGATTTAAATGACAATGTGCAGACAATGGATATTCGAGATTACGAAGCAATCGCTCGTTTATTTGAAGCCGAACGATTTGATATTGTCTACAATATTGCGGGAATTGCACCATTGCCCGATTGTCAGAGCAATCCGACGGAGGCGGCATCTGTTAATATTCTTGGATTGGTGAATCTTCTTGAGTGTTCAAGGCGCATGGGGGTTGAACATCTGGTACAGGCATCTACCAATGCAATCTATGAGAATGAAACAAACTTTCCTTCCATTGAATCCAGTTATCCACCTCCAACGCTCATTTATCCAAGCACAAAATATTGCGCTGAGCAGTTTTGCAGGAGCTATGCAGAAACGTATGGCATGAATATTACCTGCTTGCGCTTTGCAAATGTATATGGCCCACATATCGATTGCTTGCGCAAGCAGCCACCGTTTGTTGGATACATGATACGCGAACTGTATTATGATCGGGTTCCAGATTTTCACTCGGATGGGAACCAGCGAAGGGATTATATCTATATTGATGATTTGATCGATCTGGCAATGCGGGTTTCCAAACGCAAAGGTTTTGACGCAGTTAATGTATCGAGCAACCAGAACTATTCTGTGAAAGAACTGTATTCTATGGCGAGTGAACTCATGGGTAAGAGCATTCCTGCTAGATACAATCCATCGCAGCATTATTGGGAAAAATATCCGTCGCTATATGAAGGCGTCTACCCCATTCGCTTGGAGATACTAGATCATGAAGTGAATAAATATTCACTATGCGACAATAGGCACGCAATGCGAGAATATGGATGGTCCCCCAAGGTTTCGATGCGGGAAGGGCTTAAACGTGTTATTGAGTCCGAATGCGAAATGCTAAAAAAACATGACTCATAAATGGTGCTGAACTTGAAGCAAAAGAAAAACTAAATAACGAAAAAAGCTGACTGGAAATTCAAAGTGCATTGGCAGTCATGACAAAAGCAGGGGACGAAGGGAATTCGGAATGAGAGAAAAACATTTAAAAAAGTATGAGTAATAAGAAATACATCTAATCGCATGGGTAACGAGCAGAGTATTCTTCCACATTTGAAGGACATATTGTAAAAGTCATATTATACGATGCTGGCTGCGCTTTAAAAATTGGAAAGGAAGATGAATATAGTGAAAGCGCTCATTTTGAATTCCGGCCTCGGAAGTCGGATGGGTGTTCTGACATCGGAGCATCCGAAATGCATGACGGAAGTGTCTGTACAGGAGACAATTTTAAGTAGACAACTTCGAATGCTGGCGGAAACGGGAATTAGCGAAGTGGTCATGACTACGGGGCTATTTGACGATGTATTGACAGATTACTGTCACAGCTTAGATCTACCATTACATATTACTTTCGTCAATAATCCCCTGTACTGTAAAACGAATTATATCTACTCTATTTACTGCGCTCGTGGATATCTGGATGACGACATTTTGCTCATGCATGGAGACTTGGTCTTTGAAAATGCCGTATTGGATGCTATCCTTGCTTCAGATAAAAGCTGCATGACGGTATCTTCCTCTCTGCCGTTACCGAAAAAAGATTTTAAGGCTGTTGTGAGGGATGGACGTATTAAGAAGGTGGGCGTCGAGTTCTTTAACGATGCCATGGCGGCGCAACCGCTATATTTGCTGAAGAGGGCGGATTGGTGCGTCTGGCTAAACAATATCATTGACTTTTGTGAAAGAGGAGAAGTCAAATGCTATGCGGAAAATGCACTGAATGAAGTGATAGAGCGGTGCGCATTGTATCCTTTGGATGTGGGAAACAAATTGTGTGCCGAGATTGACTGTCCGGAGGACCTGAAAGCGGTATCAGCGCGGCTCAAGGAAGTGGAAAACCGTACGGTTTATATGTGTTTTTCGACGGATATTCTGCATGGCGGGCATGTTGCCATCATCAAAAAAGCGGCGCGGTTGGGTAAGCTGATGGTAGGCGTCTTGTCGGATGAAGCAACAGCCAGCTACCGTCGGTTTCCATTGCTGCCTGCTTCGGAGCGTATGGCTTTGCTTGGAAGTGTGGCTGGAGTCAGCCGAGTGGTAGAACAGAAGACGTTGAGCTACCGGGAGAATCTTGAAAAATATAGACCAACTTATGTTGTACATGGAGACGACTGGACAATGGGTTTCCAGAAGCCAATCCGAGAAGAAGTGGTATCCGTCTTGGCGTCATATGGTGGACAATTAGTGGAGTATCCCTATGCCAGCGATGAAAAATATAAGGCGCTGGAGGAACGAGCTCGGATGGAATTATCCCTGCCCGACATACGTCGCGCACGATTGAAAAAGGTACTGTGCATGAAGGGACTAGTGACAGCCCTCGAGGCGCATAGCGGCATCACAGGGCTGATCGCTGAGAAGACCGTAGTTTATCAGGATGGACAGGCACGGCAGTTTGACGCCATGTGGCTTAGTTCTCTTTGCGATTCCACAGCCAAGGGCAAGCCGGACATCGAGCTTGTGGACATGACCAGTCGTTTCCGTACGATTGACGACATCATGGAAGTTACCACTAAGCCGATTATATTTGATGGAGACACCGGAGGTCTGACCGAGCATTTCGTTTATACGGTGAGGAGTTTGGAGCGCATGGGCGTTTCAATGGTCATCATTGAAGACAAGACCGGACTTAAAAAAAACTCCCTGTTTGGGACGGAAGTCCAGCAGACGCAGGACAGCATAGAGAATTTCAGCGCCAAGATCGCCGCTGGTAAAAAGGCACAAAAAACAAAAGATTTTATGATCTGCGCCCGCATCGAAAGTCTGATTCTTGAGAGAGGCATGGAGGACGCCCTTAAACGAGCTTTTGCTTTTGTGAAAGCAGGGGCCGACGCGGTTATGATACATAGCCGCAAGAAGGATCCAGGCGAGATCAAGGAGTTTATCGCAAAATTCCGGGAGCAGGATAAGACGACGCCAATCGTATTGGTTCCGACCTCTTTCAATACGGTTTATGAGGAAGAGTGGAAAGGGTTGGGAGCCAATATCATCATCTATGCGAATCAGCTGACGCGGACGGGCTTTCCGGCAATGCAGGACGCGGCAAAGACGATACTGCGGACGCACAGGGCAAAGGAATGCGACGATAAGTGTATGAGCATCAAGGACATAATTACGCTGATTCCGGAAGAATGAGAGGCTTTGACCGTGGAACAGAAGATCATAACCAGTTACATAGAACTTGATCA
Organism: uncultured Clostridia bacterium; assembly: GCA_947596085.1. Classification (GTDB taxonomy): domain Bacteria; phylum Bacillota; class Clostridia; order Christensenellales; family Aristaeellaceae; genus SFTH01. The sequence continues at coordinate 44,661 of CANQEW010000018.1, forward strand.
ATGGCTAGGGGGAAATGCCAGTAAAAAAGTGCTGCTGGTCTGCGACGATTCGATTCAATATATGGAAGCATTCAATCAGTATCTCAAAACAGCGAAGGAAGCGGGCATAGAGATTATAACTTTCAGGGAATTTCAGTCGAACCCCCAATATGAGAGCGCTGTGAAGGGTGCGGAATTATTTCGGAAGGAAAGCTGCGATTCTATTATCGCCGTCGGTGGTGGTTCGGCCATGGATGTTGCCAAGTGCATCAAGGCTTATGTCAATATGGATGGGAATGGAGAAAACGGAGAGTATTTGAAACAAGAGATCGTTCCCAATACTATACCGTTTCTTGCGATGCCTACCACTGCTGGAACTGGTTCAGAGGCCACACGTTACGCGGTTATCTATTTTGATGGCAAGAAGCAGAGTGTGACGAGCGAGAGTTTCATTCCGGGAACCGTTCTGATGAATCCGGACGCCTTAAAGACACTTCCCATGTATCAGAGGAAGGCGACCATGATGGATGCACTCTGTCATGCGATTGAATCGTTCTGGTCTGTCAATAGCACCGAGGAGAGCAAAGAATATAGCAGGGAAGCCATCCGAGGCATTCTTACCTATATGGACGGCTATATAAAAAATACTGAAAAAGGAAATGCCGGGATGTTGATAGCGGCACATACAGCCGGAAAAGCGATTAATATTACCCAGACTACCGCGGGACACGCCATGTGTTACAAGATAACGAGTCTGTTCGGTTGCGCACATGGGCATGCGGCAGTACTTTGCGACCGGATTTTGTATCCGTGGATGATTAAAAACACCAATAAATGCATTGATCCGAGAGGTCAGGAATATCTGACGCGGACATTACATGAGATCGGACATGCAATGGGATGCAAAAACGCTAAAGAAGGTGCAGAAAAATTGGAGAAAATCTTTTTATCGCTAGGGCTGGAAATACCAAAAGCATCCGACGAACAATTCCGCGAGTTGACGGTATCTGTGAATCCTGTGCGTTTGAAGAACCACCCCATTGCACTGGATGTTACAGCGCTCAATAACCTTTATCATAGAGTTTTAAGGTGACAGCAAAATGAAAGTAGAACAATTCGTTAAGATTATAGGCTCGGATTTTTATACTGGTGTACCCGATAGCCAGTTAAAAGCGTTATGCAATTATTTGATGAAAGAATATGGCACAGACCCGAAGCACCATATCATTGCCGCAAACGAAGGCAACTGCGCAGCGCTTGCCGCAGGATATCACCTTGCTACAGGTAAAATCCCGGTCGTGTATATGCAAAACTCTGGCGAGGGGAACATCATCAACCCTGTCGCAAGCCTCATGAATGACAAGGTCTATGCGATCCCTTGTGTGTTCATCGTGGGTTGGCGAGGTGAGCCAGGTGTCCATGACGAGCCGCAGCATATATATCAGGGCGAGGTGACGCTGAAGCTTTTGGAGGACATGGATATCACATACTTTATCATTTCAAAGGACATGACCGAAGATGAACTGGCTGTAAAGATGGAGGAATTCAGGAGAATCCTTGCGGTCGGAAGGCAGGTCGCATTTGTTGTTAGAAAGGGGGCATTGGAATTCGACGACGAGGTCGAGTATGAAAATAGCAATTCCATGCCCCGTGAGGAGATAATCAGGCATATTGTGCGGTTTACTAACGACGATCCGATTGTCTCAACCACAGGTAAAGCTAGTCGTGAACTTTTCGAGATACGGGAAACGAGGGGCGAAGGGCACGAAAAAGACTTTCTGACGGTTGGTTCGATGGGACATGCCTCATCGATTGCCCTTGGTATCGCTCTGCAAAAACCGAGTAGAAAGATCTGGGTTGTCGACGGTGACGGTGCCGCACTGATGCACTTGGGTGCTATGGCGGTGATCGGCGCATATGTCCCGAAAAATATCGTTCACATCGTTATAAATAACGGCGCACATGAGACGGTAGGGGGTATGCCAACGGTTGCCGGAGGAATTGACATCACAACGATCGCTAAGGGTTGTGGCTATCCGAGTGCGGTCAGCGTGGATAATTATGACGATCTGGATGCAGAACTGGAAGCTGCAAAGCTCAGAAATGAGCTGAGTATGATCGAGGTAAAGTGTTCGATTGGGGCGAGGGAGAATCTCGGAAGACCGACAACCACGGCGAGGGAAAACAAAAAGCGCTTTATCGAATTCCTAAGATAAGAAATCAAGAGGGGTATAAGCGATGAGAAGATGAGGAAAGAATGGAGTTTTCGCAGTAATACTGCACACGAGAGTTGGTCGTGGATGTGATTAACGTGGGTGCAGTTTTAAGATAATCGCGAAATATATCCTAATGCATGAGAGTGTTTTCGCGACAAGAATATTCTTAACACTCTTTTCGATGCTAGATCACCACGTAGGATATGTCGCTGAATGGTCGAAGAATGTGAAGATGTGCAAGTAACTCATTATGAGGTCGAAAATAAAACGAGGAGATTTTAATATGGTAGCAGCGAACAAGAGGAATGTACAAGAAGGTTTATTGAGTATAATCGTTCCGGTTTATAATGCTGAAAAACATCTTAATGAAACGGTGAATAGCTTAGTACAACAGACATATCCCAATAAAGAGATTATTCTGATTGATGACGGTTCTACTGATAATTCACCTGCAATTTGTGATTCTTATGCGGCAAAAAACGAGTGTGTCCGCGTCGTTCACAAGAAGAACGAAGGAGTAGTCGCCACTCGTAACAGAGGAATAGAAGAATCGAGGGGTGAATACATTACTCTTCCAGATAATGATGATGTTTTAGATTGTCAGGCCTACGAAATTCTCATCGATGCGATTGTGCAAACGGATAGCGATGCCGCCGCATGTTGTGTAAAAACAGAGTATTCCACAAGGATCGTAACGCCAAATAAACAGCAATTCATTCCTGCACCGTACATCTATAATGGTTCTGCAAATATTCTTGCGGGAATCGGGGCAAAGGAACATGATCTTTCAGGATTCCAGTGGAACAAAGTATTTAAGCGAGAGGCGATTGGAGATATACGCTTTCGCCCAGTATTCATCTGTGATGATACTTTGCTTTGTTATGAAGTTTTTGCAAAAGCGAATCGAGTAGTACATATAGATCTCCCGCTTTATCATTATCGCTATGTGTCCGGAAGCGATTCCAAAAGTGGGAAAATAGGGAAATTTATGAATTGCTTACAGGCACAAGAGGAATTGATCCGGTGGTGTTCCATAAACGCTCCGCAATGTATGGACTCCGTTGTAAAAAACCATTTATTCTGGAATACCAAGTCATGTGAATCCATGCTTAAAAATCCGGATATGGAGGCATTTGCGCGGATACAGGAAAATGTTAAAAAGTACCAAGCATATATACCAAAATGTTCATTGCGTATAAGGTTGCTTTCTAAGGCGATAACAGCCTCTTGGCATACATATAAGCCTCTTGGCATGCTTTTCTGGCATCTAAAAAAGTTATATGTTGCGTTGCATCGCATTCTGTGAATCATTGGGAAGTGAGAAGATTGTCGAAAAACAAGATTCAGTATTTGCTTAATAATATATCTGATAGAAACACAAGTATCCGAGTAGAAATAAAAAAGATATCGCTGGATAATTGCAACGATTGGCATTATGACAACAACTGTGGGGAGATACGAAATACCAGCGGAAGTTTTTTTCAAATCACGGGACTATCGGTCAGCAGAGATGGAAAGATCATTTTAGAACAGCCCATCATTTTACAGGACGAGATCGGGTATCTCGGGATCATCCGCAAGAGCATCGGCGGGGAAATGCAGTATCTGATGCAGGCGAAGATCGAGCCGGGGAACATCAACAAGATCCAGATTTCGCCGACGAT
>CANQEW010000019.1 GCA_947596085.1 uncultured Clostridia bacterium
CCCCTGCCGGAAAATCTCCACCCTTTCCCTTGACAGCCCCCTCCCTCGCTGTTACCTATGATTGACGCCAACAGATATTACGATCCACCGTATTAAACGTGCCGCTTTCATCTATGAACAGATCCCATTTCATCTTAATTATTCCTTTTATTTGATGATATATCCTTTATAATCTTACCATATATTCGTAACAAAAGCAACCATAAGTCTGTCATGCTGGATTACAATATAAACCTCCACAGAAGCTCTATCGGACTTGACAAACTTTGAATGCATTTGTATAATCATATCATCTTGGACGCGCGATGGGTTCGCGACGTCTATATTTAAATAAGGAGAACATACATCATGAAAAGAATCGTGGCTCTGGTTGCGGCGTTTTGTCTGATGCTCGCTTGCGCAAGCGCGCTGGCGGAAGGCAAGGTAATGCTCTACTCCTCCATGCAGGAGGATCAGCTGATGGCCCTTGAGAAGGCCTTTGAGGCCGCTCACCCGGACATTAACATGGAATACTACTACGCCGGCGGCGGCAAGCTCGTCACCAAGATGGCGACTGAGGCGCAGGCGGGCCAGATCGAAGCCGACGTCGTGTGGCTGGGCGATCCGTCCGACTACGAAAACTTCAAGAAGGCCGGCTATCTTCAGCAGTACACTTCCCCCGAGACCGAGCATATCAACGCTTCGTACTCCGACGCGGACGGCTGCTACACGGCCGGCCGATTGGTGACGATGGGCATCGCCTGGTGCACGCTCGACGGCATCGGCATCACCGAGGAGGATGCCCCCAAGACCTGGAACGACCTGCTCGATCCGAAGTGGAAAGATCAGATCATCATGACCGATCCCGGCGCCTCCTCCACCTCGAAGTACTGGATGGCCGCGATGATGGAGAGCGACAAGTACGGCGAGGCATACTTCCAGGCGCTGAAGGACAACGGCCTTGAGCTCGAATCCGGCACAGCGGCGACGCACAATGTCGTAGCGGCGGGCTCCTACAAGGTGGGCATCTGCCTGGACTATGTCTCCGCGAACCTCATCAACGAGGGCTCCCCGATGGCGTTCCACTACACCACCGAGGATGTTGTCACGATGACCAGCCCGGTCGCGCTGATCGACAACTGCGCGAACCCGGACAACGGCAAAACCCTGATCGACTTCATTCTCTCCAAGGAGGGACAGGAAGTCCTCGTGGCCAATAACCTCGTCACCGTGCGCGACGACGTGGAGATGACCATTGACACCTCCTCCATCGCCGCCATCAACTTGCCGGTCGATTTCAATGTGCTGGCTGAAAACATTGACGCCGATCTCGCCAAGTTCAACGAGATTTTCGGTAAATAATTTCACCCGGACATAATCGACGGTCTTTCCCGCGAAGGGACATGCACGGCCTGTTCGCGCATGTCCCTTCCTCATATATTTCGCGATTTCGATTCACTCCACTCACCAGGAGGACATCATGGCAAACGTGCGATTCGAACACCTCACGGTTCGGTACAGCGAGCACACGGTGTTCAGCGACTTTTCGCTCGAGGTTGAGAGCGGGCAGATCCTGTGCCTCGTCGGGCCGAGCGGCTGTGGCAAGACGACGCTTGTGCGCGCGCTGCTGGGCTTGAACAAGCCCGAAACCGGCACGATCACCGTGGGAGAGCGCGTGCTCTTCGACGCGAAAAGGCGCGTGAACGTGCCCGCTGAAAAGCGCAACATCGGCATCGTATTTCAGGATTACGCCGTCTGGCCGCATATGACGGTCATTGAAAACGTCTCCTATCCGCTCAAAAAGCAGCGAAGAAACAAACAGGAAATTCGCGAGCGCGCCATGAAGGCGCTCGAACAGGTGCACATGACGGAATACGCCAACCACCTGCCGAGCCAGCTCTCCGGCGGTCAGCAGCAGCGCGTGGCCATCGCCCGCGCGCTGGTCACGGACTCGGACGTCGTCGTCATGGACGAGCCGATCACCAATCTGGACGCGAAACTGCGCGAGGAGATGCTGCTGGAGATTCGCATGATCCAGAAGCGGCTGGGCGCGACGATCCTCTACATCACGCACGACCAGCAGAGCGCCCTGCAGCTGTGCGACAGGATGGCGATCATGCGGCAGGACGGCTCGCTGTGCCAGTGCGGAACGGACGAGGACATCATCCTGCGCCCCGCGGATCGCTTCGTATTCGAGTTCATCGGCGTATCCAACTTCATTCCGCTGTGCGTGGAGGGCGGCAGAACCTACCTCGACTGCGGCGAAAAAATTCCCTTCGCCGACCTGCCTGCCGGCGTGGACGCGCGGGGCAAGGAGATGGGCGTACGGCTCAACGACGTCGTATTCGACCGGCAGTCGCCCATCGAGGCGACGGTGACTAGCCGCGTGTTCCTGGGCAGCGAGTACAACTACTTTCTGCGGCTGGGCCAGCGCGATATTCGCGTGCAGCAAAGCACGCTTGACGCGCGCACGTTTGGCATGGTCGCGGCGGGGGAGCGCGTGGGCATCCGCTTCCTCAACCCGCGCTTTTATGACGGGAAGGGGGCGATGGCATGAGAACGAACTACAGCGATCTGGCGGCGGTGGACGGCCGCCGCAGGCTGAACATGGACAAGGTGATGACGGCGGTTTGCTTCGTGCTGCTCTTCATCATCGTCATTATTCCAATCTTCATGATCATCTACAACGCCTTCTTCTACGAGGGCAAATTCGACCTATCCCTGTTCACGGGGCAGATGACGGACTCGAAAAACCTCGCCGCGATGTGGAATACGCTCAAAATCGCGCTATTCACCACCGTGCTGGGCACGATCATGGGCGTCTTCTATGCGTGGCTGCTCGGCAGAAGCGACATTCCCATGAAGGGGGTAATGCGCGCGCTGTTCAACATCCCGTACATGTTTCCGCCGTTTCTCGGCGCAATGGCGTGGGATATCCTGCTGAACGGCCGCTCCGGCTACCTGAACCGCTTCCTGGTGAGCACGCTCCATCTGAGCGGCATGCCGTTCAACATCAACTCCCTCGGCGGCATCGTCTTCGTCGAGGTGAGCTACTATTTCCCGTTTGTATTTATGCAGGTCGTCTCCGCCCTGGAGCGCATGGACCCAACGCTGGAGGAGTGCGCGCGCATTGCGGGCGCAAAGCAGCGCACCGTCATCTGGAAAATCACGCTTCCGCTGGTCAAGCCGGCCATTTCCGCGGGCGCGCTGCTCATTCTGACCACCTCGCTGGCGCACTTCGGCGTGCCCTCAATCCTCGGCTACGCGCAAGGCATCTACACGCTGCCCACGCGCATTTACTCGGTCATCTACAACACGGGCGGCAGCTTTGACGGCATCCGCCAGGGCGCGGCGCTCTCCGTCATGCTGGTGATCGTCGTCGCGCTGGCGCTCGTGCTGCAAAGATGGGTGCTCTCCACGGGCAATTACGACATCATCAAAGGCAAAAGCATGCGGCCGACGCTCATCAAGCTGCGCGGCGCGAAGCTGCCGCTGTTGCTGCTGGCGGTGCTCACGCTGGTGCTGATCGTCATCGTGCCGCTGGTCATGATCGTGCTGATTTCGTTCATCAAGGCATACGGACTGCCGCTCAAGCTGGAGAACTTCACTTTGGCGCAGTACGCGCGCGTGTTCAACGCGAACGGCACGCTGGATTCCATCAAGAACTCGCTGTTCGCCTCGATCACGGCGGGCGTCGTCTGCATGTTCCTGGGCACGCTGGTGGCCTACGTCGTGCAGAAGATCAAGCCGCGCGGCAAGGGCATCCTTGAGATCGTCTCCATGCTGCCATATTCGATCCCCGGCACGGTGCTCTCCATCGGCGTCATCCTCGCGTGGAGCGGCGCGCTGGGCGTCACGCTCTACAATACGATCTGGATCATCCTCGTGGCGTACATGGCGCGCTACCTGTCCTTCTCCATGAAGACGTCGTCCGCGGCGCTTTTGCAGGTGCATTCCTCGCTGGAAGAGGCCGCGCGCGTGTGCGGCGCGTCCCACACCGAGAGCCTGGCCGACATCACGCTGCCGCTGATCCGACCGGCGATGGTATCCGGCTTCTTCCTGATCTTCCTGCCCGCGATGCGCGAAGTGACGACCTCCATTCTGCTGTACGGGCCGTATACGCGCACGCTCGGCGTGCAGATCTACTCCCTGCGCGACGCGGGCATGATTCCGCAGGCGGCCGCGTTGGCCACCGTGGCAATCGGCCTGATCATCGCGCTCAACACGATCGTCACGCTGATCACCAAGGACAGAAAGGGAGTGTGAGCCATGGCGGATCAAATTGTGCTCCGGCACGTGACCAAGAAGTTCACGACCAAAACGCTCGGCGACATCGTCGCCGTGGACGACTTCAACCTGAGCGTCAGCGAGGGCGAGTGCTTCTCGTTTCTCGGTCCGTCGGGCTGCGGCAAATCGACCACGCTGCGCATGATCGCGGGCTTTGAAGATCTGACCGAAGGGGAAATCGAGCTGTGCGGAAGGATCGTCTCCTCCAAGAAAAAGAACCTCTACGTGCCGCCGGAGGAGCGCGGCCTCGGCATGGTGTTCCAGGCGTTTGCCGTCTGGCCGCACATGAACGTCTTTGAAAATGTCGCTTTTCCGCTGCGCATCCAAAAGATGAACAAAAGCGACATCGACCGGCGTGTCGCCGAAGCGTTGAAGCACACGAGCCTCACCGGCCTTGAAAAGACGTTCCCCAGCGACTTATCCGGCGGACAGCAGCAGCGCATCGCGCTGGCGCGCGCCATCGTGACCAACCCCAAGGTGATGCTGCTGGACGAGCCGCTTTCCAACCTGGATCCGAAGCTGCGCGAGACGATGCGCTTTGAAATCAAGGAGCTGCAGCGCCGCTTCGGCTTCACGATCATCTTCGTCACGCACGACCAGGCCGAGGCGATGGCAATCTCGGACCGCATGATGGTCTGCGACATGGGCCGCATCGTGCAGATCGACACGCCGGAGAACCTCTACAACAAGCCGTGCAACCGCTTTGTGCACAATTTCCTGGGCGAGAGCACGTTTGTAAACGTGCTTGTGAAGGACGGCAAGGTCTATGCCAAGGGCGACGAAAGGCAGGCGCTTTCCCTGACCGCGCCCAAGAGCGCCGCCGCCGAGATGGTCGTGGCGACGCGGCCCAATGAAATCGCCCTGACCGGCCCGACCGAAGACGGCTATCAGACGCACATCGAGAAGCGCATCTTTCTGACCGACCGCACCGAGTATCTCGTCCCCGTGGGCGAACAGATCGTCAAGGTGCAGACACCCCACCGCGTCGCGTTCGCGGAAGGCGAGGCGTGCTGCGTTCGGTTCGTAGAGCCGATGTGGTATCCCGTTGAGGATGCGGCCGCCGAAAAGGAGCGCTCCAGAAGGCAGCTCGTATAAACTCGGCAACGATGACGCGAAGCCTCCGCAAATCAGAGGCTTCGCGTTCGCTTTGGTGGTCGAACAGGTGATAAGTACCCCCAGTTCAACCGGGGTGATAAAAAGCTTATAGAGAGAAATGAACCTTCTATGATAAACTAAGAGTGTCTGGCAATTAAGTTTAAGAAGATAAGGGGTTCCGCCATAGAAGAGACGTAAGAAGTTTATCACGTGGCAGTGGAGATGCCAAATATCGCATTATATTTGCACCGAAAAGGAGGAGCGAAGTGCGTTTCCACACTCGCTCCTCCCCTGTGTATGGTTGTCAATCGTTGGTGTTTTTTACATGCCTTTGTAACCGTAACCGAAGCAATCAGCATCATCAACGAACAAATCACCATACAGGTTTGTGTCCGTCACAACGTAAACCTCAACGCCGGTGACCCTGACCCCGTTGCCGCCCATTTTGCCGATATAAACGCTCGTGCTTTCACTATTGCCCTTTATCGGCGCGATGCCAAAGGAATTGTACGCCCGGTCGTTTGCATCCTTGAACATCCATACGTAGTACACATGCCCTGTGCCCTCCGTTAGCGGTTTGCCATTATCCAGCTTGAGTTGCGCGTTGTATCCCACGCTCGCATTCTCTATCGTCACGGTGTAGTGAGCGGTAGCCGGCTTCTGCGGGCTGAGTGTATCGTCATCGACTTTGATGGTTTTCCCTTGATCGTCTTTCAACGCGTATGTCTCATTATTGACATACAGGGACGCGGGGATGGAGCCGGTATACGTCTTCCCGACCGAAAGTGGGATATTTTTCGTCGTGACGGTCCGAACCAGATTCCCCTCCGTGAATTCCTCCACGGTTTGTTCCATCGTACCCGTGCCAGTGCCGACCAGCTTAATTGAGTAATCGCCGCCGGTGTAGTAGACGATTTTGGCATCCCCATCCACAAGGCAAGTGAGGTTATCGTCATTGCAAACAACACTGTTGTTCACGATCTGTGCGCTGAGCGCGCCGTTCGATTTGTATACGTACACATCAACCGGGCACTTTGTCTTGGTTCGCTTGACATTTTTCTTTGCCCCCTCCAAAGGAATTTTAAACATTTTCCCGGAGAAGGTTCCCTTGCCAAAGAGCAACAAGGAGTATGGTTTTTCGATAATTGCCGAAGCAATCTTATCGGCGTTGGTACCCCAAGCTTTGTTATATGCAATCTTGAGGTAATCCATCATAAGATCCGCAAATTTTTCCATAGATGTGCTTGTATACATTCCAGTGCCAGTCCTTCTGGTGCCATCTATTGTATAGTGAATATCCGCAAAGTCACCGAAGGTTTCATCGCCGAAAGAATATATTTGTACTTTTATATTAAACTGAACAAGTATATCTTTACCAATAAGAACCTCGGGAGTCAGTGTAACGGTTGTTCCATTAGGTATTTCAGCCATGTTTAGGCCTAATTTTGACAGCACTTTTGATTTTATACCATTCTTCACATTCTTCAATGCTTTCACAATATTGTCTTCCAAGAATTTCCCTAATTTTTCAATCCATGAGTCAGGACAATACTCGATGTGTGTCGTCGAACCTACTTCTGCCAAGTATACAATCAATGCTTGTTCAATCGTTCTGGTTGCTAAATTTATGTCTGCCTTTTTATAACCGCATTCCATCAAATACTGTTCCAGATCGGTTGAAAGAGCGAGTGCCCTGGTATCAGTCAAAGTATTTGTCAACTTCACTTCATACTCTTTCTGTTCCTTTTCAATTTTTTCCTCTTGTTGCTTTGTGAAGTCCTTGTTTATAATGGGTATCTCTAAGCTCTGCCAAGATGCTTTATCGCCCAACTCATCAATATCTACATCCACAAAGCCAAGCGTTCCACGAATATTAGCATTTATCTCCTGTTCCTCAGGCTCCACACCGGTATCAATGTTAATCCCTTCAATTGTGATTCTACCCTTGAATTTTTTCGCATATTTGTCAAAGGTGACCGTTACAGGATCAAAGGTGAACGTTTTCTTATGATCCTTGATGAACAATGTCTTTCCGAAATAGAAGTATTTGGGTGAGGATAGCACTTCCAACTGAATGCGGTCCACAGTTAGAGTAATATTTAATTTATCTAAATCAAAATTATCTGCTTCGATAAAATAATTTTTGTCATTCCGAGCAGTAACAAAGAATGAGACATCCATACTGAATTGTTCGGTATTGTATTGGCCATCCTGATATACCAATTCCGCAGGATTCGTCACGACGTTTATAGAGATATAGCACTCAAGAAGGTCGTAAATACTATAGACACTTACGACAACGCCCTCTAACATTTCGAGCACAACGCGCTTGTCAGAGATTTTTTTATTCTTCAGAAGGTCATTCATCGAATCCATGAAGTTTGAATAGACGAGATATTCCTTCCCATCGACTGTCACGGTGTCCTTCGCCATGTTAACGCTTTGCAGTACACCAAGTTTCAAGCCGTTCGTCTGTACCGATGGCTTATCCGGGCCGGTGCTGTTAAAATGAATGGTTGCATTGAGTAGAGATCCATTGCCGGTTGGATCTATAGCTATCTGATTCCATTGTGACTCACTTCCACTATAATAGACATCGCTAAGTAAACAATACCTGAACGCCTCGCTGTCAATGTGATGTATCCCCGATCCCAGAACAATGGTTTTAATCTGCTCGCACCCCCAAAATGCGCCCATTCCAATTGACGTAACTGAATCGGGTATAGTAATCTCTGTGAGACTGTTACAGTTTTCAAACGCATAAGCTCCTATGCTTGTGGCTGAATTGGGTATCGTGATACTAGATAGATTGACACAATCCTTGAATGTGCGTTCATTTATTGATGTAACAGAGTTCGGAATTGTGATATTCGAAAAGACACAAAATTCAAATGCATATCCTCCAATAAAAGTGACAGTATCAGGTAAGACTATATTCACTTTATAACACATTCGGAATGCACTATCCCCGATAGTAATAACATTCGGCATTGTCACAGTCTCCAAGTAGCTATTGCGGTAAAATGCATAGGCACCAATTGAAGTAACTGAAGGCATAGAAAGTGTTTGAATATCGCATGCTTCAAACGCAAATCTTCCAATGGAAACAACTGAAGGCATGGAGACTTCGCGCAAATTTTTGCAATAGGAAAACGCACAGTCACCAATGTGTGTTATACCCTGTATAGAAACCGCTTTAATATCTGTTTTACCATACCAGGGGGATCTCGTACCATTATTTGTTCCAGTGTAATCGCGCATTGCCCCTGTGCCGGAAATCGTAAGTAAACCATCCTTATCCAGTACCCAATTAAGCGCACCATCACTGCCTTGGGCAATGATGTTATCATCCTTAGGAGATGTCGATTCTTCATCCTTTCCCGGAATCCAATCAATATTCGCAAAGTAAACACTGGCATGATTAAACGGAGAATTTCCTACATCCCTGGCGTCATAAAGAATTTGATTAAATTGTTCTTCATCTCCAGCATAGTAAATGGAAAAATGATTACACCCATCAAACGCACCATTCAGGACCCTGGTCAAACTTTCTGGAACATATATCGTCGTAAGACCTGTACATCCGGAAAAAGCATACGAACCAATGGTCGTTACGCCCTCGGAAAGCGTGACCGTAGTCACAGACGTCATGTCAACAAAAGCACCCAAGCCGATGCTTGTAATCCCTTTCTGTACTATGATGGTATTGATTGTATCGGCCCAATTACTCCATGGAGCCGTACCCGCCAGCATATAGGACTCCATACTGCCTTTTCCGGAAATCACCAGGGTTGTACCTTGCAAGGTCCAGATCGCATCGCTACCACAACTACCGGTAGTGGCACTGTCCATGGATGCTTCTTCAATTCCATAGTCAACGGTTAGAATTTCCTCCGGAAAAACCTCCGGTGTAGGCTCAGCAATTGAAGGCTCGGAAGTTTCAACGACGGGGTCTACGACAGGTTTTTCCATGGGGATTTCAGGTTCCGCCGTTTGAGATTCAATGGGTGTTGCGGCTGGTTCGACTACGGATGTTTCAGTGGACTCAGTCGCAGGTTCTTCAATCGGCTCAGCTTCTGCCTCAGAAAACTGATCTTCAGATTCATCTGCCGTTTGCGTGACATCAATAACCATTTGATCATCTTCAGATTGTTCTGTTTCAGGCAAGGGGCCTTCCGCTGTAGCAACCACTACATTACCAAAAACAAGCACCAACACCAATAGCAGGGATAACAACTTATTAACTATTCGTGTCATACAACCTCATCCTCCTCATTAATAGATCTCACAGAATTCTGATGTCCTTCGGATCTTGATTCAATGTCGGAATGGCAAGTATCTTGCGTATTGAGTAACAAACGCTGCATTGTGTCCAATGATAACCATTTTGTCGGCATGGTTAGATATTTCAGTCCGCAACCGACAGGGGGAGCGAAGCGATCTGTATCGTGCTCCTCCTATCTGTCGCGGGCAATGGAATTACTTCTGCTTGTGGATAATGCTGCGGGTGAGGATTAGATAGCCCGCCGCCAACGCGATCACACAGAACAGGCCAATCAACGGTAGCGTGCTGTTATCACCCGTCTTCGGCACGTTGGTATTGTTGTTACTGTGACTAGCGGAAGGTTGGTTTGTGGGCTTAACCGTCGGCTTGTCAGTAGGAGTTGCCGTAATCTTCGGCGTGGGGGTCGCCGTGATCTCAGGAATGGGCGTCACCGTGATTTCGGGAATGGGCGTCACCGTGATCTCGGGAATGGGTGTCACCGTGATCTCAGGAATGGGCGTCACCGTGATTTCGGGAATGGGCGTCACCGTGATTTCGGGAATGGGCGTCACCGTGATCTCAGGAATAGGTGTCTGTGTCGGTTCATCAACAGGGCCAGAATTCATGGCAGGATAGCTTGCGCTGAATTCTCCGATGGTCAATGATCCTCCATTCGGGGTATCATATGCGCCGGTTGCTTCATTCGCACGGATCTTATGTCCATCCGAAAAAGAAATGGTGTAGGGGCTTCCGTCGTGATCGAGAACTTCCCAACGCACGGTAGCGCCGTCGCGCCATGCGCGAACGCCGGACATTGCCTGCGCACTTCCAATGATAAGCGCCAGTATCAGAAGAACAATGAGAAAAATGTTATGCTTTTTCATGTTTTTTCCTCCTTCACAAATTACATGCCTTTGTAGCCATAACCCAGATGGTCCGCGTCTTCAACGAACAGCTCCCCATACAGATCGGTGTTTGTCACAACGTAAATCTCAATACCTGTGACTTTGACTCCATTGCCACCCATCTTACCGATGTAGACGCTCGTGGTTTCGTCACTGCCTTCCATCGGCACGATGCCGAAAGAATTGTACGCGCGATCGTTTGCGTCTTTGAACATCCAAACGTAGTACACATATCCGGCGTTATCCGTCAATGGCTTGCCCTTATCCAATTTGAGCTGCGCATTGTACCCCAGGTTGGTTTCTTCAATGGTAACCAAATAATGCGAATTTGTCTTCACGTCCGCGGAATAATCGACAGAAAAGAGCTCGGAAATAACCTCCGCGTCACCATTGTCCAGATTGTACCACAGCAATAATTCGAAATTCGTCTTACCGCTGGGATAAGCACCGTTCGGATAGATGCCATTCCATTTCAATTCGACGGTTTGGTTCGCTTTGCAGTGCTGCTCCGGTACGTAAATAAGCCAATCATCGCCATTTTCCAACGTATTGCTTTCGTCCTTCACACCCCAAATGATGGTCCCATCCGTCGGCAGCTTGATTGTGGCAATCGCCCTTTCACTCTGATCGTTTGGATTCCAAGTCAAACCAACGAAGTTGAATTCTGCCGCAAGCGCCTGTTTGGTGGATGCGTTGGATAGCTCAGCTGAAAATTCACTTATCCCGTTGATGCCGACTTCCACATCCGGTTCCGCGCTGGTGTCGGTGGCTGGGTCCGCGTTCTCTTCCGCGGTTGTATCCGGCTCAACATTTGTTTCCACTGTCGAATCGACACTGGTTCCTTCCGCATCGTCCATGATCGCCGCTGGCGCTGCTTCTGGTGAGATGTCTTCTGCCAGTACGGTGATCGTGCCAATGCTCAATGCCATGGCAAGCAACAATGCAACAAATCGATGCATCTTTTATTCCTCCTAACCAAGATTTATCTTCTGTCCTGTTTATGACGCGTCGTTCTTACAAGGAGACTCTCACGGCCCACGTGTCATGAACAAAGATGAATTACGCCAATACGCTTCTCGCATTCTTGCCAACCTCTTTTTCATGCAACCGAATCGTGATCTGTTTCCGTTTATTACCAAGAAGCTTAGGGATGGACTGGTTTTTCTTCATGTCGCGCTGCGTTTTAAGAGTGGTGCACAAAGTAGACAAAATATTCCACTTGTGATAAAATCACATAAAGGAAAAGAATGCAATCGGGTATTAACTTCTGGTGAATTTCGCGTTACTTTATTTGCGGTTTTCGTATGCGTTTGAATGGTATATGAAGTCTACATCTCATTCCACCATTTCACGTTTTTTACATTAACGATAGACTTCACAATTCCCTCTGCCATCTTAGAAAAGTTGTGTGTGAAACGCCGATGCGTTGAGCGGCGGCGCGTGCGGAAATTTCGCCGTTATGATAGGCTTGAACATAGCTGTAGAAGTTGTCTGGCCTTTTTAACGGCTTGGGGCCAAAACGCACACCTCGTGCTTTTGCCGCGGCAATCCCCTCGATTTGCCGTTGATGGATGGTTTCACGCTCGGTTTGCGCTACGTAGGATAATAGTTGCAGCACAATATCCGCGATTAACGTTCCCGTCAGGTCACGGCCATGCCTCGTGTCCAGTAGCGGCATATCCAGTACCACGATGGCGGCCTCCTTTTCCCTGGTAATGTATCGCCATTGTTCGATAATCTCGTCGTAATTTCGCCCAAAACGATCGATGCTCTTCACTACCACCGTATCGCCCTTGTGCAATTGCCGCATCAGTTTCCGATACTGAGGCCGGTTGAAGTCCTTGCCAGACTGTTTATCCAGATAAATTCTTTCCCGAGGCACCCCGAACGCATTCATTGCTATCATCTGCCGCACCTCGTTCTGTTCCTTCGTAGAAACGCGCACATATCCATACATTTGATTTTCCATTCTTCTTGCCCTCCGTAAATAATATTTGATATCCCATAGGTCGATTGTTCAAATAAGAATTATTGATCTTATTTAATGCGTATCAGAATCTTTCGATACACAAAGCAAAAAAACTTGCGATGATGATGTTGATTTCTAGCTTGCGAAAAAGGCAGTGTCCGTAAGAAAAGTGATACTATCAGTAATTATGTGCAAAGGTTCGTAGATGCAGTGAATAAAATGAACTCTAGGGACGAGGAATCACCCTTGGACTGCCTTTTGGTAAAAGAAAAAGCAGGCGTCAAGGGTAGTGCTACCACTCGCGGGGCCCTTGTCATCCTGCTATGTGTTTTGTTATATAGCCGCATTCTTCCTTTCCATGTTCTCAAGACTGCTTTATGTAGACGGTACAACGGCGCAGCGATGGTAGGGCGAATGCCCTCGCCTGCTCTGTGACGATGCTCCGGGCCAGGAACCCGCAGCCGCCACGAAGATGCAGACAAGGGCAAGCGCAGCACCTCCGCTCGCTCGGCGTTCACAGAACGCCTTGAAAACTGAATTTGAAATCCAATGGTCTGGACACGTCCAGGAGGTACTCGTCGTGGGTTCGAGCGCCCCAGCTGTTGTCTCCGCCCACGCCCATCTGTTTCAGAGCGGCTCGAACCACCGTATAGTGTGCCGGGGGCAGCTCATAATCATGGGCCGCGTTCTCGATCTCATGGGGCGTATAGGGAAGGGCGGAGAACATCATGTCGTCCCCTTCAAAGCGCAGGCCCCGTCCGCGAACGTTCGTGACCTCCGCCCAGCGCACAGCGGTCATGGCGCCGCATTCCTGGGGCGCCAGATACCGGGCCATTCTGTCCGCCACGGTACTCTGCCATATGCCGAGCTTTCCGCCGCGGCAGCGATCCACATATGTCTCCGCCGGGCCCAGGCCGTACCATTTTACCCGGTCATAGTCCGCGTCCAGCTTGAACAGCATGCCGAATTCCGGCATGGGGCTCAAACCTTCCACTGGATCGTAGTGCAGCGCCACGTCCACCTTGCCGCAGGGCCATACCGTGTAGATCACCGTGCATTGGGCTTGGGGCGTGGTATACAGTGTGTAGACGAAACGAACGGATACGGAACCGTCGGGATTTTCCGTAACCGGCGAATCCGTCTGGGAGAACATCTTCATGTTTCCGTGTGCACTGGCGTAGAGGCTGGCCAACTTCCACTGCCCGTACCGTTGAGGCATGAAGCTGCCCCGGTCGTTATCCGTGGGCGCGCGCCAGAAGTTGGGCATGGGGATGGTCTTGAGCATCTCCCTTCCACCGAAGCGGTAGGAGGAGAGGCCTCCGTTGAGATAGGTAAACAGCACCTCGAACCCATCGCCGGAGACGCCCAGGTTGCTGTTGCCGTACACCACCTTCAAGGGCCGGCATATCCGCGCCGCGGGCGCGGCTTCCACCTTGTACACTCCCTGACCAAATGCGATCTCATAGCCACGCTCCGCCCAGGGCGTGCCCTCCCGCAGGCGGAAGGACACGGTCACGGCGTACTCACCCCCGGCGGTGCGCCGGGCAAAGGGCAGCGGGTATTCCCGCTGGCTCAAGGGCGGCACGTCCGTTTCCAGCGGCGCCCGGTCGATCTCCACGCCGTCCTTCTCCAAAATCGCCACGCATTCATAGGCGGCGGTGCTGGTGAATAGGTGGCGGTTGGCGATCTTCACAGAGTCCTCGCCCACCTCCGCCACGATGTTCTGATAGTTGTATTTGACTTCCTGCAGCTTCGGGGAGGGAGCGCCGTCAGCGTATACGATGCCGTTGCCGCTGAAGTTGTAATCGGTAGGCCGGTCATCGAAGTCGCCGCCGTAGCCATAGGTCACACGGCCGTACCGGTCGCGAGTGCGGACGGCCTGATCGATATAGTCCCAGATGAAACCGCCCTGGTACAGCGGCTCCTCATAAGCATACTCCGTGTACTTGTGCATGGCGCCATTGGAGTTGCCCATGGCGTGCGTATATTCACACATGATGAGCGGCTTTTCCCGGTGCTCCGCGAGGAAGCGGCGCAGCTCCACCACGGGGGTATACATGCGGCTCTCGATATCCGTGGTCTCCGGCCGGCGGGGATCCAGATACACGCCCTCGTAGTGGACCAGGCGCGTGTCGTCCAAGCGGCGGAAGAGCTGGCTCATCTCAAAGATGACGCTGCCGCCATAGGATTCGTTGCCGCAGCTCCAAAGCAGCACGCAGGGATGATTCTTATCCCGCTGATAGGTGCTGTTCACCCGGTCGAGCAGCATGTCCCGCCATTCGGCGCGATCTCCGGGCAGAGCGAATTCGATGGGCTTCCTCCCCCTGGCCACCGGATCCCAGGCGCCGTGAGATTCCATGTTGTTTTCGTCGATGACGTAAAGCCCCAGCTCGTCGCACAGCGCGTACAGCGCGCTGTGGTTCGGATAGTGGCTGGTGCGCACGGCGTTGATGTTGTGCCGCTTCATGGTCACCAGATCCCGGCGAATCTTCTCCGGGGTGATGGCCCGGCCGGTCTCGGCGCAGAAATCGTGACGGTTTACGCCCTTGAAGACGATGCGCCGGCCGTTGAGACACATGATCCCGTCCTTCATCTCGAACCGGCGGAAGCCCACCTTCTGTGCGGCCAGCTCTGTTGTCCGTCCGTCGGAGGTCATGGCGGTGAGCACCAATTCATAGAGTGCGGGATTCTCCGCGCTCCACTTCTTGGGCGCTTTCACGGGGATGGAGAACGCCGCCGCGTCGCCGGTTCCCTCCGCGTCCGCGGCCGCCGCGGGTTTGCTACCGTCCAAGAGTTCCAGTCGAAGCTTCCATCCGGCGGCGGCATCCAATTGAACGGCCACATCCAGAACCGCGTCCCTGTACTCGTCGTCCAGCAGCGTCTTTACACGAATATCCCGGATGTGAACCGCCGGCAGGGCGTACAGGTACACGTCCCGGAACAGCCCGGAGAAGCGGAAGAAGTCCTGATCCTCTAGCCAGCTTCCGGCGCTCCAGCGGTACACCCGGCAGGCCAGCTTGTTCTCCCCCTCGGTCAGATATTCCGTCAGCTCGAACTCCGATGGCGTGAAGGAATCGGAGGAAAAGCCCACGTAATGGCCGTTCAGCCACACCGCCACGCAGCTTTCCGCTCCCTGGAAGGACACAAATACCCGCTTGCCGGCCATGGTCTCCGGCAGGTAGAAATACTTCACATAGCAGGCCACCGGATTGAAGCGCTCCGGAATCTGCCCGATCTCCACGTCCTCCCGGCCGTCCCAGGGGTATTGAACGTTCACGTATTGGGGCGCGCCGTGGCCTTCCAACTGGATGTGCGCGGGCACCGCGATGTCCTCCCAGCCGGAGCAATCGTACTCCGGCGCTTCAAAGCCGGGAATCACCTGGCCCTCGTTGCGCGCGTGGAAGAACTTCCAAAGGCCGTTCAGCGAGCAGCGCAGGCTGCTCCGGCCAGCCTCCTTCTCCTCCAAAGAGGCGTAGGCGGCGTGATCCGAGTGCGCCTCGGCGCGGTTCTCGGCAAAGAAAGCGGGATCCCTCAATTTATTGTAGTCAAATTGCACTGCTGTACGGCCGCCAGCCACGGCCTTCCTCCTAACTGATGCTCACTGTTTCGCGTCGCTGAATACACCACGATACCGTGCCTCGCGGGCACGGCATCGCTTGGGCTGTACGGACGCCGCAAGAATGCTTCAAGCAGTGTGCGGCGTCCGCCATAACGATCCATATTTACTTCACTGCGCCGGCAACAGCCTCGGTGAAGCTCTTCTGCAGGATGAAGAAGACGATAACCGTAGGCAGGGTGCAGATGGTGACGCCGGCCATGACCACGCCGTAATCAACCACATAGCCGCTCAACAGGTTGGCGACCAGCATGGGCATGGTGATGGAAGCCGGGGTCTGCAGCACTACCTTCGGCCACAGATAGGCATTCCAGGTGTTCATGAAGGTGATGGTGGCCGCCGCCGCGAAGGTGGGGCGCATCATGGGCACGAACATGCGCACGAAGATACCCATCTCACTCAAGCCGTCCATGCGGGCCGCTTCGAGCACTTCCTTGGGGAAGGTTCGAGCGTTGTTGCGGAACAGCATGATCAGAAATGGTGTCGATAGGCTTGGCAATATGTAGCCGATGTACTTGTTGACGAAACCCATCTTCGTGAACATCTGGAACAGGGGCACCAGGATGGCCACGAAGGGCACCATCATGCTCATCATGATGATTCCCATGACGATGTCCTTGCCCTTGTCATGGAAGATCTCAAAGCCGTAGCCCGCCACAGAGCAGATGGCCAGGGACAGCACCAGCACCAACACCGTGTTGATCACGGAGTTTTTGAATGCGCTGAGCACATCCTGCTGGGAGAACAGGTTTGTCAGATTCTCGATGAGATGGGAGCCGGGAAGCATCTTGCCGCCCAGAATCTCCGCTGTGGTATTGCAGGAGGAGATGAAGCACCAGTACAGGGGGAACACCGAAATGATGCTCATCAGGATCAAGAACACATAGACCAGCGTTCTCTTGCCGTATTTCTTGAAGGTACCCTCACTCACGCTTGTCACCCACTTTCATCTGAATCGCGCTGAGCACGGCCACCAGAATCAGGATCACGAAGCTCATGGCCGCGGCGTAGCCGAAGTTGGGGTTGTTCTGGAACATCGTGTTGTAGATGTAGTGCGACATGGTGATGGTGGCGTTTGCCGGACCGCCCTTTGTCAGGTTCACCGATTCGTCGAACAGCTGCAGCGTACCGTTGGTGGACATGATCGCCGTCACCAGAATGATGGGCTTCAGCAGCGGAATGGTGATTTTGAACAGCTGGGTGGCGGCGCCTGCGCCGTCGATGCGGGCCGCTTCATAGATCGCATAGTCGATGCTCTGCATGCTGGATAGGTAGAAGATCATGTTGTAACCCGTCCAGCGCCAGATCAGCGCGATGATGATAACTGCCTTGGCCGTACCCGGATTGTTCAGCCAGTTGATGGGCTCATTCAGAATGCCGATCTTCATCAGCACGGAGTTGATCATGCCGTCATAGGCGAACATGGTGCGGAAGATCAGGGAATAAGCCACGAGCGCCGTGGCGCAGGGCAGGAAGATACAGGTACGGAAGACGCCCTTGAACTTCAGCTGATGGTCGTTGAGCAGCGTGGCGAAGATCATGGCGAGCACCAGCATAATGGGCACCTGGATGATCAGGTATGTAAAGGTATTTTTCAGGCTCGTCTTAAAGACGGTATCCTTCATCAGGAACTGGTAATTCCGGGTTAAGGGGTCGGACCACTGCAGCGCGGTGGGACGTCCACCCTGAAACGAAATCATAAGGGCCCGGATCATGGGATAGAAGCTCAGCCAGAAGATCAGGGCCGTTGCCGGAATCAGGAAAAACCACCCAATGAGTTGTTGCTTTTTGTGCATGGTGAGTTTTCTTCCAGAAGATTGTCTCATCGTGACAACTCCCCCTCTCACTTTTTTTCGGGAAAAGCCATACACAGCTCTTTAAGATGACTGCCGCTCCGGATATTGAGCCGAAGCGGCAGCCGTTACCTCAATGGATCAGAACAGATTCACTTTGGATCAGAAACCCATGGTGAATTCCGTAGTATCCTGCGCGGTCTGCAGCTCGCTGTCCAGATCGCCGCCGTTCAGGGCGTTGGTGACAGCGGTGCCCACATTGCCGCGAGCGTCATAGTAGAAGGGGCTGGTGACCTCAGCGGGAACGCTGTCGCCAAACTCCACGATGGTGGCGAAGATGGGCGTGCCGTTGAAGAAGTCGCTGGCCGCGGTGTAGTTGGGGGCATCCTTGGCCGGAGTGAAGGTCGCGATCGCGGAAGTCGCGGGCAGGATGGCGTCATAGAAGTCCACGTTGCGATACATCTGCAGGAAGTCCAGCGCCAGGTCGATGTCCTTGTTGTTCACGACCGCCCAGGTGGAGCCGCCGTTGTTGGAGTAGTTGGTGGCGCCGTCCACGCCCACCATGGCGGGCATGTTGGTGATGTCCCACTTGCCGGCCTGATCCGCCAGGCTCATGATGGTGGACAGGATCCAGCAGCCGTTGATGGTGCCCACGACGGAGCCGTTGGACAGGGTGCCGATGTACTCATCCCAGGAGTTGACCTCGATGAAGATGCCCTCGGCCACCATGGTGTTGTAGGTATCGATGACGGCCTTCAGCTTCTCATTGCCAGCCAGATTGGCGGTGCCGTCCTCGTTGAACATGGAGCCGCCGCAGGACTGGAGCATGATGAGCACGGTGTCCACGGCGCCGGCCTGGCCGGACAACATGGGCATGCCGGTCTTTTCCTTCACGTCGCGGCCGATCTCCAGGAAGCGATCCCAGTCGATGTCAGTCAGGTCCGCCACGGTGTAGCCAGCCTGCTCCAGATAGTCGGTGCGCCAAGCGGCCACGACCGTGCCGGAGTCGAAGGGAACGCCGTAATTCCGACCATCCACCACGGACAGGCCCAGCTTCGCGGGCATGAAGTCGGAGAAGTCAAACTCATCGGTGATGTCATGATAGACCTCGGGATAGTTGGTGACAAACTTCTGGATGGAGTGATCCTGCACCAGAAGGATGTCCGGCAGGGTGCTGGTGTCGCCGTTGGAGGCGATGACGCGGGACTCGATGTCCTCGGACAGAACCTCTTCGATGTCGATCTCCACGTCGGGATGATCCGCCTGATACATCTCCTTCGCCTTCTCCATCGCGGCGATGTTGAAGGTCTTGTCCCAGCACCAGATGGTCAGCTTGCCGTCCGCCTGCTCACCGGCCTCGGCAAAGGCGGCGCAGCCCAGAACCAGAACCAGCGCCAAGAGCATAGAAATCAGCTTTTTCATGGGAATCCTCCTTTAAAAATGATGTTTCCGATGCATTTTCGCATCCGATTATTAAGATTCTAACACGGCCAGGCGGAAATTACTTTGCAATATCGCGCCTATTACGCTCATATTCGATTCATTTTTTGTGTTTTGACCAGAAATCGGCAATCTGCACATTTCTCCATTGGAGTAGTATTGTGTTTTGGCAGGAAAATTGCTATACTGTATTTAATATTGAAAACAATGCAGGAAAAGGAGCGTAGGTCAGTGACCGCATATGAGGATATATTCTGCACCCAGAGCGTAGACCGAAAGATTCCCGGCCATGTGCGGGTAATTCAATGGATGTTGTACACGGCGGTACTTATTTTTACCATCATGGGCGCCATGCAGGGCTTTGTGTGGCTGTTGCCCGCTCTGGGCACTCTGTTTGGCTCCTGGTACTACATGGGCGCGGCGCGAGTGACCTATGATTATAAATTGGAGGGTGCACGCTTCACGGTGACGCGAATCAGCGGCCTGCAGTCCAAGCGCAAATCGGTGCCCTTCGGAAACTTTGATCTCACGACGCTGCGCATCATGGCCCCGGAGGGTTCCCCGGCCCTCGAACAGGCGGAGGCGGACAGTCTGGCCGCCGGTCAGAAGCGGATCGTCTACGACGTGTCCGCGCACGACCCGGACAGCATCTGTTCCGTCATGTACCTCACCGGCGTTGGTGAGGAGGAGGGCCGGCCACTGAAGGTACTCTTTCAACCGAACCCGGAGATGCGGGACTGCATCGGCCGGATCGCCCCCGGCCGCACGGCCGGGTACGGCGAATGAGGGAAGCATATGAACGATAGGTCACGGGGGGGGGTACTGCTTGTCCCGAACGCGGCCAGCAATGTCGACCCCAATCGAGAGCGGCGGGACTATGCGCTGGACGGCGATTCCCCGCTGGTGGGACTGATCGACAACGATTGGTATCCGCCCTATATGCCGGATCGCAGCCATTATCATAACTGTCTGGAGCTGGGCGTATGCGTCACCGGTCAGGGGCGCGTGGAGCTCGGCCGCCGGACGCTGGATTTTGGCCCCGGCACCGTCGTGGCGGCGGGGAAAGGACTGCATCATTGCCAGGAAAATACCGGCTGGCCCACGACTCACTGGCAGTATGTGCTCATCGACGAGGAAGCGCTCTTGCGGGAAGCCCCGGCCCGCCACCGTCCGGCGCTGCGCAGGCTGGTGGACACCATGCGCCGGGAAGGGCTTTACTATGACGCGGGGGAAGAGAGCGGCGATCTTCGCGTTGTAATTCAGTCCATCTTCAGGGTATATGAGCATCGGGGAGAAGCGGCACGGATGGAGCTGGAGGCCATGACGCTCGTGCTGGCGTGCATCATGGCCCGCTCGGTGAGCCCCGCCCTGACGCGCGAAGCGGCGCCAGTCGCGGCGCCCTGCAGGCCGATTGAGCCGGCCCTGCAATATGTATCGGAGAACTATGCCCAGGAGGTGCGCGTGGAGGCGCTGGCCGCCAGCTGCGCCATGAGCCCCAGTTATTTTCGGAAGGTCTTTCTCCGAATCATGAACATGACCCCGCTGGAATACGTCAACCGCTACCGGATCAATCGGGCCGCCAACCTGATGCAGTCCACCGACGCACCGATCTACCAGATCGCGGCCGCGACCGGCTTTCCCTCCCCGGCCACCTTCAACCGTAATTTCCGTCGCTACACCGGCAAATCTCCGGCCCAGTGGCGCAGGAGCGCCCATATATAGCATTGAACTTCTCCCACCGTAGTTCCTGGAAAGGAGATTCCAAGGGGCCTCAGATTTTTGAAGCCTGAACGTCCTTGGAGAACAAGTTCGACCTATGGATTGAACTACACCAACCCAAATCAACGATTTGCGCCGGTTCGCCGCTCGGTTTGGGCAGCGTCCATCGTAACCCCCGCAATCCAAGCGGCTTGCGCAGGCAATTTGGCTGCCGGAAACGCGAATCAACGCCCCATCGCCCGCATAGGCCGCGCGAGGCGAGTTTTAGCTTGGAAAGCTGCGCTTTCCAAGCCAAAAAAGCAACCGATTCCTCACATTGCCTTACAATCCCGCAGCTTTAAAGCGATATTGAATCGATAAAAGGAGCATAGTTATGGAACACAAGCAGAGAATTCATCTCACTGGTCAGTTGCCGGAGCGGTGGCGGGAAGCCCTGGAGGCCCTGGCGCCGGATCTGGGCATGGTTCCAGCGGAGGACGGCGTAGAAGTAGCCTGCAGCCAGGGGGATCACCTCGCCGTGATGTGGGACGGCGGCGCGGTGCGTGTCACCTGGGCCAAACCGGTTCAGCTCTGGCGGGCATTGAGCCTCATTCCCCAACCCCTCGCGCCATGCCACATCCAGGAGAGGCCGCGCTTTGCCTCTGCCGGCGCCATGTTCGACTGTTCCCGAAACGGAGTATTGAAGCCGGAGACAGTTCGCTTCTTTCTGCGAAAGATGGCCCTCATGGGCCTCGACCTGGCCATGCTGTACACCGAGGATATCTACGAGGTGCCGGAGCGGCCCTTCTTCGGCTATAAGCGGGGTCGTTACAGCTTTGATGAGCTCCGGGC
The DNA here is from genome assembly GCA_947596085.1 of uncultured Clostridia bacterium. Lineage (GTDB taxonomy): Bacteria > Bacillota > Clostridia > Christensenellales > Aristaeellaceae > SFTH01. The sequence continues at coordinate 21,899 of CANQEW010000019.1, forward strand.
TCTGGACGATTACGGCGATATGCTGGGAATCGAGCTTGTCCCCTGCATGCAGACCCTGGGGCACATGAAGCGGGCGCTGCATTGGCCGTCCATGCGCCATTTGCGGGACAACGCCGACGTGCTGCTGGCCGACCAGGAGGAAACGTATACATTCATTGAGGAGATGATCCGGGCGGCTTCGGCTCCCTTCCGGTCCCGGCGCATCCACATCGGCATGGATGAGGCATACGGCATGGGCGTGGGAGAGCACCTGATCCGCTTCGGTTACGAGGATCCGCGCCGCATCATCGGCCGCCACTTGAGCCGGGTGCTGGATATCACGGACAAATACGGCCTGCAGCCTCTGATGTGGAGCGACATGTATTTCCACCTGGACGGCGGCAGCCGCAGCGGCGGCGGCTATGACAGCAGCGATACGCCCTCGGAAGTTGCGATCGCGGCGGTGGACAGGCGGGTCAGCCTGGTTTACTGGGATTATTACCACGCCAGGGAGGAGGAGTACGCCCGGAATCTAAAAAAGCACGCTTCCTTTGGCGTGCCAGTGCTATTCGCCGGCGGACTCTGGACCTGGGCGGGCCCGGCTCCCGCCTATCCCATGGCGCTGGACTACAGCGCGGCCGGTCTCGCCGCCTCCATGAAGGCGGGCGTGGATACGGTCATTGCCACCGCCTGGGGGGACGACGGCGCGGAGACCAATTTGCTCGTCACCCTGCCGGGTTTGCAACTCTATGCCGAAATGACATACACCGGCGTCTATGACCCGGCGGCCCTGGCGGCTCGCTTCCGCCGCTGCTGTCGGGGGGATATGCAGGCATTTCTGGATCTGGGGCGCATGAACGCCACTCCGGAAATGCACTCTCAGCCCGGAGACCCGGCGAACGCCTGCAAGTTCATGCTCTATCAGGATCCGTTGGTGGAGCTGTTCGAGGCGGATATGGAGCCATTTCACTTGGCGGAGCACTATGCCTCACTGGCCCCACTCTATGCCCGGTATGCAAAGGAATCTCCGGAATACCGGCTGCTCTTCAGCCACTACGCGGCCATGGCTCACGCCTTGAATCTCAAGTGCGCCTGGCACGAGAGCGCCGCAGCCGCTGTCCGGGCCGGCGATCGGAAGCGCGCCACCACTTTGGCGGAGAGTGTTCCCGCCATCCGAGAGGCCATCGAGACCCTGCGGCGCACATGGCGGCAGCTTTGGGAAAGCACCAACAAGCCCAACGGCTTCGAGGTCATCGACGGACGGCTGGGCGCTGTCCTGGCCCGACTTTCCACCGCCGAAGAGAAAATGCGCGATTTCGCCGCCGGCGCCACGGACGACATCCCCGAACTCACCGAGCCCTCCCTGGTCTGCAAGCGGCGTCCGGACGGCACCATCTGCTTCACCAACATCATGGAAGAAATTGCCACCGCCGGTGCCATTGATCAATAATTCGCCAGAAAAGCCCGCCACGCCTGCCAGGATGCACTCGCTACAGCGTGATGGGCTTTTCATCTATTGATCTTTGGGATAGAAATCGGTTTTTATTGCGATAAACCGTATTCTGATCAAGCGCTCCGATTCAGGACAACCTCTCTTTGAAGACTGAAGAGATCGTCCAAAATTTGGAAAATACTTCCCATCCCAAATTTTCCGGAACTTACTTCAGATATACGTTTTTGATCCAACCCACGGTCTTGCCATACTGGATGCGCGTCCAGTAGTTGCCCACCTTGAGCACCGTGACCTTCGTACCCCGGGGCAGAACCTTCAGCACTTCGTAGTGCATGCCGCCGCCCTCGCGGACGTTGACGTAGCTGGCCGTGACGGTCTTGGTCTTGGTGGAGCCGGAGGACGAGCCGCTGCTGTTGCCGCTCACCTTGCTCTTGGAGAGGTAGGAGCTGCTGACATAGCCCTGCGTGCCGTCCTTCGTCTGCACCAGATAGAAGCCGTCGTTCTTGCCCAGCGCGGTGAGCTTCGTACCCTTGCTCAGGGTGGTGATCACGCTGGTATCCGTGGACGCGCCGGCGCGCAGGTTCACAGTCGCGGTGGTGTAGACGCTGTAGCTGGAACTGAAGTAGCTGGTGCCGGCGGCGTAGCTCTCGTCGCCGTCGTCGATGTAGAGGTTCTTGATGTAGCCGGTGCGCCCGCCGGAGGTCTTGACCTTCGACCAGACGTCGCCGTAATCGAGCACGGTGATGTGATCGCCATCGTGCACGGTGCCGTTGGTGCCGTAGTCGCGCCCGGGGCCGGTGCGCAGATAGATCGCACCGCTGTCATAGGCCATCGACACGGTCGCGGCGGACGCAATTGTCGGGATCAACAGGCAGAGCAGCAATGCGAAAAGCAGTGCAATGGAAAACTTTGAGCGCTTCATGATGAATTCCCTCCCCTTGTTTGTTTTGAAAATTAGACTCCCGCTTCCTCATTTTGGTTCCCGAACCGGCGGATTTTCCCGCGCTTGTTCCTTCCGAGCGCCAATCCGAGCAGCAGCATGACCGCACCCGCGCGGTCGAGCGTCCCCCAGAAAGCGATGCGCGCGGACTCCGGCGTAGCGACGGAGATCAGCCGCGCGGCGTGCGAAACGCGGTTCCAGAATACTGTGCGCAGCGCGGAGGCCGATACCAGCGATTCGGGTACCCACTCGGTGAAGCTGTATACCGGCTCGATGCCGACGCTGAGCAGCGCCCAGACCATCGCCAGCAGCAGCGCCGCGCCCAGCAGCGCGCCCAGAATCCGCAGCAGCGCCGGGCCCAGCCAGCGCCGCAGGTATGCATGGCGGCGCAGCTCGGCCACCTGCTCCCGCCAGCGCCGCGCGCGCTTCGCCCAGCGCCGCGACAGTCGAAACGCCAGCGCCAGCCCGAAGGCGCAAAACAGCAGCCGCGACAACAGCAGCGCGCCCATGCGCTCCTTGCGCAGGTTGTGGATCTCGCCCGCGCCCCAGGCGGCGTTTGCGGCCTCCGCAAAGCTCTGGTCCAGCCCGGAAGAGACCGCGCTCACCGCGTGGAGCATCGCCACGTCCATCTGAATGCCCTGCTTCGAGGCGCTGCGCAGCGGGATGTAGGCCGAATACTCGTCCGCCTCGCCCACGCCGCGGCTGTGGCGCGCGACGCCGATCACGGTATACGCCGCGCCTTCGATGGAAACTTCAGCGCCCTCCGCGGATTCGGAGCCGAACAGTTCGAAGGCGAGGTCCTCGTCCAGCACGGCCACGCGCGCGCCGCGCGCGAGCTCGGCGGAATCCATCCAGCGCCCAGCTATCATCCGTCGGGGACAGGTCTCCTGCCAGCGCAAATCCACGCCCCACAGCGCCGCCGTCGCACTCTCGCCGTCGCGGGAGACGCTCCCTCCGTTCTTGATCGCGCTCATGGACAGCGCGGAAACCGCGTCGCCGAGCTGCTCTGCCACGTCGTCCCGGGCCTCGATCAGCGCGTCGAATCCGGTATCCGCGCGCGCGGCCTGCGCGTCCGACGATTCGATCCGCCGCACGTCCGGCGCGGGCATCGCGAACTCCAGCAGCGGATCGACCGAGGCCAGCGCCCAGACCGCCGCGAGCTGGGCGGCGATGCCCAGCAGGATCAGCAGCATCGCGGGGATTGATCGCCGCGCGTCGCCCCTGTTATTCCGCATAGCGCATCACATCGCAGCCGTCGGTCAGGGCACGATCCTCCATGTACGCTACGTCGTAGTAGCTCAAATCCTCCTCCACGGAGGCGGTGCCGTCCGCCTCGGCGATCACCGTCACGTCCATCTTGGAGATGGAGAGCTTCTTCTTGCCGAAGGTGGTCTGGCGCTCGTTGACGACGTAGACATAGCGGCTGTCCCCGCTGCCGCGCACGGCGGAGGCGGGCAGCAGGCAGCTGCTCTCCCTGGCGGTGAAGAGGATCGTGAGCTTCGTGGGCTTCGTCGAGAGGGAGTAGATGCTGCCTGCGGAGCGGATCACCTTCTTGGTCACCTCCACGTCGGCGCAGGGCGCGCCCGATTCCGTAAAGCCCAGGCCGGTGATCTTGGCCTCCGCGCCGCCGGGCAGGCTCACTTTCATGCCCTCGGAGATGTTCTGCTCCACGTCGGTCAGATCGGCGCGCAGCGCCGGTGCGCTGTGTTCGGAGGTGATGGCGTAGAGCGGCGCGCTGCCGTCGTACACGTCGCCCGCCTTGAGGGAGATGGCGGCGATCACGCCGTCGTGGGGCGCGCAGATTTCGCCCGCGCTGCGGTTAAGCTCCTCCAAATCCACCAGCTTGGCCGCGCAGTCGTCCAGCTTCTCCTGGGCGGTTTGGCGCGCGGAGATGTAGCTCCACGCCGCTTCGGACACGCCGTAGCGTGCGGCGCGGTCGAAGGCGTCCTGCGCCTCCCCCTGGGCCCGCTCGGCCTCGCGATAGGCGTCGATGGCGGCCTTCAGCTCCTTGCTCGCATGTTCGGGGTAGTCCCCCTCTTCATATGCGAGTTCCTCGGCGCGCAGAAGCACGTCCATGTCCGTGCGCGCGTGCGCGGTCAGCCGGGCGGCGGCGCGCAGCGCGGCGTAGCTGTCCGCGTAGGCCTGCTCGGTGCGGCGCAGGGTGAGCCCCTCGTTCTTGCGGTCCACCTCCATGCGCTCGTCCAGCGCGGCGTCGTACTCGGCCTGGGCCTGCTTCACGGCGGCCTCGTAGCCGGTCACGACCGCCTCGACCACCACGTCGCCCTCGTCCACCTCGTAGCCCGGGCGCACGTTGACGCGGGTGATGGTCAGCGTCTGGCCTGCCGGGAGCGCGAGCCGCTCCTCGTCGGTCTCCGGATAGGCGAGCGTGGCCTCCAGCTCCAGCTTCTCCGTGAGCTTGCCCCGGGTGGCGCGCACGATCTTCACCTTGGGGGTGGTGATATTTTCAATGGTGCCGGAAAAGAACATGCACAGCGCCACCGCCGCGATCACGCCAATCAGCCCCCGCAGGGCGAACCTTCTCAATTTCATCGAAAAAGACTCCTATGTCACTTCAATTCTGTCAACTGAATTCCCGAGAGGATATCCTCCAGGAAGTACAGGTACACGAACAGCGCCGGCAGCATGTAGAGCACCGCGCCCGCGAACTCCACGCCGGAGCTCTCGCTCACGAGCTGGTTGAACATCACCGACAGCGGCTGCAGCTCCGTGCGCGCGCTCAGGTAGGTCATGGGCTGCTCCACCAGGTTCCAGCAGTCCGCGAAGGACAGCGCCAGCGCCGCGCCGATGGCCGGGCGGCAGACCGGCAGCGCCACATGGAAGTAGCAGCGCACCATGCCCGCGCCGTCCATCTGCGCCGCCTCGAACAGCTCGTCGGGCAGGCTGGCCATGAACTGGCGCAGCAGGAAGATGTAGAACGGCGCGAACCACATGGGCAGGATCACCGCCCATATGGTGTTCAGCAACCCCAGCCGCCGCAGCGTAAGCACGTTGGGCACCATCGTGACCTGATAGGGCAGCAGCATCAGAAGCAGGATCGCCGCGAACACCGCGCCGCGAAAGCGGAAGCGATAGCGGCTGAGCGCGTAGGCCATCATCGGCACGAACACCGCCTGCCCCAGCAGGATCGCCACGGTATAGAACACCGACATGGCGAACATCTGCAATACCGACGTGTCCACCACCAGAATCTGCCAATACTGATCCAGCGAGAACATCTTCGGGCTCAAGCGGGCGTCCATCCACGCGGTATCGTCGTAGGAGCCGCGCGTGGCCATGAATTCCCGGATCTCCTGGGGGGAGAAGAAGGAGTACAGCGCCGTGACGATGATGGGAACCAGGATCACCACCGCCACCAGCACCAGCAAAAAGCGCACGAACAGGCGGCGGGGCTTGCGTCTCTTTTTCATTCCGCCACCTCAGTTCAGCTTCCGCTGGGCGCGGCCCAGCATCGCGAACAGTATGCCGAAGAGCACGAACACGATCATCGCGAAGCTGTACGCCGCGGAAGTCACATTTTGATAGTTCAGGCGATTGTACATGTTGTTCATATAGTTTTGCAGGGTGTAAACCGCCTCGTCGGGGTACGCGCCGCCGATGAAGTAGACCTCGCGGAAGATCTTGAACGCGCTGATCCACTCCACGATGATGACCAGCATGGCCGTGGGGGAGATCAGCGGCAGCGTGATGCTCACGGCCTGCCGCGCGAGGCTCGCGCCCTCGAGCCGGGCATATTCGTACAGCGGCTCCGGCACGGCCTGCAGCGCCGAGAGGAACAGTATCACCGCGAAGCCCAGATTCTTCCACACGAACAGGAGCACCACCGGAAAGCGCAGCGCCGCGCCCGAGAGCCAGGCCACGCGCTCCATGCCCAGCAGGTGAATGATGCGGTTGAGCGTGCCGCCGTAGTCGAAGAACAGCAGCCACACCAGCAGCATCGCCGACGCGGGCATCAGGTAAGGCAGCAAAATGCTGTTTCGCAGCAGCGCTCCGCTCGGGCGCAGGCGGTTGAGCAGCACGGCGATCACGAAGGCCAGCACCCACACCAGCGGCGCGCAGATCAGCGAGAGCTCCATCGTATTTCGAAGCCCCAGCAAAAACATCTCGTTGTGCCAGATTTCGGCGTAGTTTTTCAGGCCCACGAAGGCATTCGTGTAGCTTCCGTCGGTCAGGCTGTAATAGATGCCCGCAAAGAACGGCACCACATAGAAGATCAGCAGCCCGACGGACGGGGGCAGCAAAAACAGCCACAGCGAGCGATTGCGCCGCATCCGCCTCGGTTTGTTTCGCACTAATTTCCCTCCATGGCGCGCATGCGCACCCGGCGGTCGAGCTCCTTCAAAAAGTCCTCCACCTTCATCCGGCCATCCAGCATCTGTTGGGCCATGTCGGAGATCTCGCCGTCATCATCGGCGGCGTTGATGTAATCGCAGCGCTGCACCGCGAGCAGATCGTCATGGGCGCGGAACCACTCAATTGACTCCGGCGAAATCGACCAGCTGTTCTCCTCCATGTCCGCGATGCTCTGTTCCAGGGATTGGATGTTCTCCTCCAGGCTGGGCACGTCCACGGGATCGGCGGTCTCCAGCTGGGCCTTCACATCCTCCAGCGTCTCCTTGGTCTCCTCGATGTATTCCAGCATGTAGGGACTGCGCACCGGCTCGTTGCGCTTGTCGCTCAGGTTGTAGGTGACCTGGTCGTCCAGATCGCCCAGCAGCGTCTCCAGGAATTCCTGCGCCAGATCCACGTGCTTTGAGAAGGGATTGACGAAGGCCACGGTGATCGACAGCGGAATCTCCGCACCCTCGCCGGGGACGACCTCCAGCAGCGCGGGCTCGACGTAGGTGTTATAGAAGTTGCCCAGCGAGCAGCCGGTGCTGAAGGTAAAGAGCTCGTGAATGCGGTCCCCGCTGGCCGAAACCGAATAGACATACCCCTCCTCATCGTTGCCCTCGGGCAGGCCGAGCGCCCCGTAATCCATTGTCATTGCGAGATTCAGAAGCTCGGCAAACTGCGGGTCGTCGTAGCGCGGCTCCTGGCCGGTGGCGCTCAGGTGCATGCGCCAGGCTTCCATGATCGCGTCAATCATCTCCATGCGCGCCGCTTCCTGCGTCTCATACTCGGGGAAGAGGATCACCGAGCCGTCCTCGGGCAGCCCTTTGGCCAGCTCGGGCAGCATCTCCAGGAACTCCTTCCAGCTCTTGGGCACATCCTCGCGGGCATAGCCGAGCTTCTCCCAGCCCTCGTAGTCGAAGCCGGGCATCCAGGAATAGACGCTGACCGGGATGCCCACCGCCTTGCCGTCGCGCATGAGCACCTCCTGGATGGCGGGATACATCTCCCGGATGGCGGAGGTGAGCGTCTCGCTGGTGAGCTCCGCCATGAAGCCCCGGTTGAACACCGCCTCGTAGCTCTCGCTGGATACCGACAGCATGTAGATGTCCACCGAATCGTCGCGGTTCATCATGCCCTCGACCATCGACTCGGGCGAAATGTAGTTCGAATTCAGCACCACGGCCACGTCGGGGTGGGCGCTGAAGAAATCGTTGTAGGCGTTCATGACGCTGTCGCCCATGCCGTTGTTCTGCACGATCAGCCGCACGTCGGGCAGCGCTTCGGGATCGGTGGAGCGGATGTAGGTGGACTCGTGGCTGATATACACGTAGTAATCGCCCGGCAGCAGCAGACCGCCCTGCCCTTCGCCGCTGTACAACAGGGACAGCTCCGCCACGGGCTCGGCGTTCTCGTAATCGAAATCCTTCATGGCCATCAGGTAGCCGCCGGACAGGTAGAACAACCGGCCGCTCTCCGCGCTGTAGGCCATGCCGCCGAAGTATTCGAACTTGTCCTCGTCAAACGCGATGGGCTCGCGTGCGGGGGAGAGCTCCTCCTCCTCGACGTCGTAGAGATAAAACGTGAACGTGCGATCGCTGTAATCGTAGGTGGAAATCAGCACCTGGCCGTCCTCGTAGGGCGTGATGCCCATGGGCTGCTCCAGATCGTCGATGTAATATCCGTCGCCGCTTTCAATGTCCATGGCGTAGACGGCGGGCTGGTAACTTGAATCGTAGACGCTCATCAGCAGCGTGCCGTTCACGCAGCAGGCGTCGTTGATCTGCACCAGATATTCGTTGTCGTCGCCGTAATCCACGGTGAGCTCGCTGACGTCGGCCTCCACAGGTTCGCCGAAGCGCGCGCTCTGGCCGTCCAACTCAATGGGCAGAATCTCCAATCGGTCGAGGAAGTAGCTCTCCTCGTCGCTGTACATGATCGAGCTGAGCATGTACAGCGATTCTCCGTCGGAGAACAGCTGCACGAAATCCCGAAACTCGTCCTCCTCCGCTTCGGGCTCCTCATAGTCCAGCGCCGCCACTTCGTCTTCGCCGATGTGATAGGTGAACAGGTGCGAACGGCCGGACAGATAGAGCGTATCTCCCAGCACGCACCCGCGCGTGATATAATCCGAATACGTTTCCGATATGTATTCGTTCGAGGCGATATTCACGCTGCCCGCCGCCAGCGCGGAGCCGGAAATCAAGGCCGCCAGCGCGATGATGAGCGATAAGAGCCATTTGTTTCTTTTCATCCGTTTACTCCTCCCCATTCTCGGTATCCGCCGCCTCGTCCGCGGGTTCGTTCAGATAGACGATGGCGGGCATCCCCAGGCGCACGTGCTCGTCCGCCTCGAAGGATATGTAGGCGTTGTAATAAATTTGCCCCTCCTCGCCGGAGCTCACGTAGGAGATGCTGTCCACGGTGCCCTCGTAGCGGCGCATGCTGTCCGGATCCAGATCGAATTCGATCTCCACCGCGTCGCCCTCGTGCACGGCGTAGAGATCCAGCACATTCACTTTGGCCTCGATCTGAAGCTTGTCGAAGGGATAGACGGTGATGAGGCTGGCGTTTTTCTCCACGGGCGCGCCGCTCTTGGCGTCTACGCTGGCGACCACGCCGCTCAAATCGGACACGATGGTGCTGTCCCCGGCGTAGAGGCCGTCCAGTGCGCCGGTCACGGTCTCCAGCAGCAACTGGCCGCGTTCCACCGCGTCGCCCGGGGCGACGTGCAGCTTCAACACGCTGCCCTCGCCCGACACGGCCACCGGCTCGGCCTGGCCCACCGTGCCCCGGCCGATGCGCGTGGAGGAATCGTAATCGGGGCTGCGGAACGCGCCCACGGTCTCGCCGATGTAGAACTCCCCGCCGGTCACCTCCAGGGTGTACTTGGTCACGCCGCTCTCGTCGGCGGTCTCCACCTTGGTGATGCGCGCCGTGCCGCGATGCGTGCCGTCCTTGGTGCAGCTCAGATACACGCGCTCGCCGATGTGCACGTACTTGGTGGCGTCGGAGTTGTAGGCCTTCTCGGTGCTGGCCTGCACGATGTAGCGGTTGGTGGGCTCGATGTAGAGCAGCGCGCCGTAGCGGGCGATGATGCCCTCTGCGCTGTCGCCCGGCTGGGCGAACACGCTGGCCACCGCGCCGTCCTGGGGCGCGTAGACGCGGGTGGTCACGAGGGAAGCCACCGGGTCGCCCAGCGCGATCAGGTCGCCCTCGCGCACGAGAATCTCCTCCACCACGCCGCCGTAGGGCGCGCGCACCGTCTCCGAGCTCCCGGATACCACGCTGCCGTCCAGCGCCAGCTCCGCCAGCGCCGGGGAAACCGCCAGCGCGAGCGCCGCGATCAGCGCCGCCGCAAATGGTCTGCGCTTCATGGGTTTATCCCTCCATTTCCTCGGTCGGGTAGGCACCATAGGGGTAGTCCGGCAGATCCGCCGGGCCGCAGTATACGTCGAAGGGGTACATCTCCGGGGTCGCGCTGCGGTCGATCATGTCGTAGCGCTCGCCCGCGACCTCCACATAGATCGCCGCCTCGCAGTCCTTGGCGAAGCTCCAACCGCTCTGCGCGGCGGGGGCGTTCGGATCGATGCGCATGGTGATTTCATATTCAAATTCGGCGGTGGATACGCCCTCCATCTTGAGCTCGGCGTAGCGCGTGCCGGCGGTGAAGCCCACCGTGGGCAGGCTGAGCGCCGCGTCGCCCGCCTGCAAGAGCAGATAGTTGATGTCCGTGTTGTACAGCTTGCGCAGCACCGCGCCGTTGATCCGCCAGGTGCAGGTATAGGGCGCTTCGTCCTCATCCGCCTCGGCGCGGACGATCAGCGTATCCTTGCGCGGCTCCGCCTGCGCCGCCGCCTTCTCATTCTTCCAGGAGATCAGCTCCGCCGTGAACCGTCCGGGGCCCTCGCTCGGGAGCGAATCGCCCGCGATTTCGAGGCCCAGGTCGATCGGCTCTCCGCCCAGCTCCAGCGCCTCCACCGGGCCCTCGGGCATCGAGAGCTCGTAGGCGTCGTAGGGCGCGGCATCGCCGCTGCCGCTGGCGTGGGGCGCCGTTGTGGCGGAGGGCGCGCCGCCTCCGCCCCCGAAGGACACGCGCGGAACCTCGTCCAGCACCACGTCCTCGGCGTTGCTGCTGATGTTGCCCGCCAGGTCGCACACCTGAATCATGCCGGCTGGGAACACCCGCTTGCGGGATTCGCTGTGCACGACGCTCTCTCCCTCCCGCAGCGGCGCCCAGCTCTCGCCGCCGTCCAGCGAAAATTTCGAAACGCCGCTGCATACGGCGCTCCCGCCCCCGGGAACATCGGCCGCGCTCAGCGTCATGGTGTAATCCTCCTCCGCACTCAGCTCCACGCTCATTTCGGGCGCGGTGAAGTCCAGCATCAGCACATACTTGCCGGACTTGGCGACGATGTCGCCCAAATCGTTGAGCACCGCGAAGCGCACGACATACGCGCCCTCCTCCTGGGGGCAGTACTCGTCGCTGGCGAGGGGAATGATGCGTTCGTCGTAGATGATCACCGCGTAGCCGCAATCCGAATCCCCCTCGGGAACGCCCTCCAGCAAAAAGGCGGGAATCTCACATTGCCACGCGCCGTCGGTAAAGTTCCGGGGCGTGACCCTCAGTGAAATCCCCTCGTCTCCTCCCGGCGCGGGTTCTTTCTTTTCTTCCACGGCGACGGTGAGCGTCACCAGCGCGTCCTCCGCGCCTTCGATGTCCTCCTCGCGGATGGGCCCTTCCTCGGACGCGAGCGTGACGATAAACTTTTCCTCCTCGTACACCTCGGGATCGGGCTTCAGGATCACATCCCTGAGCAGCGCGAGCGAAAAATCCGGAAGGATTACGGGCTCCTTCGCCGATACGAACACGAGCTTGGGGCCGGGGGCCTTGAAGAGCTGCTCCAGCGTGCCATAGGTGATGCTGCCGTCCGCGAGGGTATAGCCCTCGCCGAACGTGTACGACGGTTCGGTTTCCTCCGGGTGCGGCGTGCACTCCGGACGCGGCGTCGCTTCCTCGGCCGGGGGGACCTCACTTGCGCCCGGTTCGGGGGTGCCCTCGCCGCTCGGCGTGACCTCCGCATCGGGGGTGGTTTCCACGCCGGGGGTCGCTTCCGCGTCCGGCGTGGCTTGCGGCGTGGATTTTTCCTCGGAATCGCCCTCCCCGTCCGTCCCTACCGAACCCGGATGGGCAAATTCGGAAGCCTCCGGCGCAGGCGCAGCGTCATTTCCCGCCGGCGCGCCCTCGCCCCACGCCAGCGTTGCGGTGAGGCACAACAACAGCGCCAGCAGCACACTCAATAATTTTTTCATAGTGTTTCTCCTTTGCGGTTCGCCAGGGACATCCTACCATTAGACGCCCGAGCGCGCGGCTCGGTTTCGCATGTCCCGAAATATAGCCAGATTTAACATTCCCACCCATTTTACAAACCTACATCTACGCAATATATTATATGTTTTTCCCCCTGGAATTGCAATAAATGATTAAGATATTTAAGGGACATAGATGGGACAAAGCGCGTGCAAAAAAACGTTGCCACGACGCTTTTGTGCTGATATAATAATAGAAGCAGAAAACCGATGATGATGGGAGGAGATTTCCATGAGCAGCTTTTTTGACGCCAATCGCGCGCGGCTCGAAAACTTCAGCCGCGTATCCAAGACCGTGGGCGTGCGCGCCGACTATGTGCAGGGCGGCGGCGGCAACACTTCCGTGAAGCTCGACGGCGGATTGATGGCCATCAAGGCTTCGGGCTTCTGTCTGAAGGACATCGAGCCGGACAAGGCCTACGCCGTGCTGGATTACGAGGCGCTGCGCCGCTTCTACTTCGGCAGCGAACCTGCGGACTTCGAGGATGTGGAGAAGTCGGGCTCTGCGCAGGCCAAGGAGGCCACGAAGGCCATCGAGGGCCTCGCGGCGCTGCGCCCCAGCGTGGAGGCGGGCTTCCACTCCATCCTGGACACCTACGTGGCGCACAGCCACAGCGTGTACGCCAATCTCGCCGCGTGCAGCGTGGAGTGCAAGGAGATCGTTGCGGCGGCGCTGGCGGGCGCGGACTACGCCTGGGGCGTTGTGCCCTACACCGATCCCGGCGCGCGGTTGACCTTCTCCATCCGCGACGAGCTCAAGCGCGTGGAGGCGGAGACGGGCAAGCATCCGGCGGTGATCTTCATGGAGAACCACGGGCTGATCGCCCATTCGGACGATCCGGACGAGTGCCTGCGCATCCACGAGGACGCCAACAACCGCGTGGCGGCCGCCTTCGGCCTGAGCGGCGCGAGCTTCCCGGCGGTATCCGTGCGGGAGGCGGAAGACGGCCTGCTGGAGGCCGACTCGCCCTTCCTGAGCGAGATGCTGCGCTCCGGCGAGTTTGATGAGCACTTCTTCCTGGAGACGCCGCTGTATCCCGACCAGATGGTGTTCCTGATCGGCTCCTTCGGCTTTGGCGCGGGCCAGCCCGAAGCGGACAGCTGCCTGGCCGATCCCGCGACGGGCAGGGTCGTGTTCCGCATGGACGCCGTCAAGGCGCAGGTGATCGCCGAAACGCTGACAGCCGTGGTGTTCATCGCCCACAACATCCGGGCGAAGGGCAAGACGCTGGCCACCATGGGCGAGGCCGCGAAGCACTTCATCGCTAACTGGGAAAGCGAGAAGTACCGCAAATCCCTGGCCGGGAAGAAATAAGCGAGGCACAAAACATGGCGGCGCCGCGAATGCGGCGCCGCCATGTTTTGTGCCCGGAAATTTATTTCGCTCTTTCGACCTCTTCCAATTCGTTCAATATCTCGATTCCCAACCCCTGCAGCAGCTCGTGGGCCTCGCGGACGGAATCCACGCGGTCCAGCGCCTCGGGCGCGTGCGCGTCCACGCCGATGATCGCGCGATTGCCGGTTTCCGCGGCGATCTCCCAGAACTCGCGGCTGGTGTAGCCCACGCAGCCGAGCTCTCGCGCTCTGGGATTGCGCCATGCGCCCAGCAGATTGTACTCCAACGGCAGATCCAACCGCTTCGCCGCCTCGCAGATCTCCCGGCAGACGCGCTTCGCGTCTGCGTCAAAGCGCGGATAGCGCTCGAGAAACAGATCCGGGTGCGCCAGATAGACGAACAGCCCGCTCTCCATGCCCGCGATGGTGGTGTCGGCGTAGCGTCCAGCTTCACGCGGCGTGGAGCAGCGGCCGAAGTACTGGCCGTTGCGCTCGTCGTTGGTGTCGTAGTGGTTGCCGAGAATGAAGTATTCGATGCCCTTTTCCTCCCGGATCTCCCGAAGCCAGGGATAGAACTCCGGGAACGCCTCGCACTCGAGGCCCAGGTGCACGCGAATCCGCCCCGCGTATTTCCGCTCGACCGCGCGCACGGCGGCCACATAACCGTCCAGCTCGGAGGCGCGCATGCGCATGCCCGCCACAAAGTCGGACTTGTAGGGCCAGGGCGTATGGTCCGCGAAGCCAATCGCCTCGTAGCCCGAGTCCAGCGCGTGGCGCACATATTCCTCCTCCGTGCCCTTGGCGTGCATGCAGCGCGGGGTATGGCTGTGATAGTTCAACAGACGAAAGCCGGCCGAATCCATGGAGACACCTCCATTCAATCTGTGTCCATTATAGCGCTGCAAGGTGACCGGCGGATTAAGTTTGTGTAGAGTTCATAATTCTTGCGCCCGGCGCGGCTTTGCGCTATAATGGACAAAAAAGATGCGGAGGTTTTCCATGAAGATCGTTGTATTGGACGGCTACGCCGGCAATCCCGGCGATTTGAGCTGGGCGCCCCTCGCGGCGCTGGGCGAATTGAAGCTGTACGACCGCACCGCGCCGGACGAGGTGGACGCGCGCATCGCGGGCGCAGAGATCGTACTGACCAACAAGGTTCCCCTGAACCGCGCGCGCATGGAACGCGCGAAGGGACTCAAATACATTGGCGTGCTCGCCACGGGTTACAACATTGTGGATGTGGCCGCGGCGCGGGAGCTGGGCATCGCGGTGACCAACATTCCCGCGTACAGCACGGACTCGGTGGTGCAGCTGACGTTCGCGCTGCTGCTGGAAATCTGCCACCACGTGGGGCACCACAGCCGGGAGGTGCACGCCGGGCGCTGGTCCAACAGCGCGGATTTCTGCTTCTGGGACGGCCGGCTCATCGAACTGGCGGGCAAGACGCTGGGCATCATCGGCTATGGCCAGATCGGCCGGCGCGTGGCGCAGGTGGCGCGCTGCTTTGGCATGGACGTGATCGCCTACACGCGCACGCCCCGCGGCCCGGAGTGCGTACCGCTGGACGAACTGCTCGCGCGCAGCGACGTGATTTCCATCCACTGTCCGCTGTTCCCGGAGACGAAGAACCTCATCAACCGGGAGACCATCGCCAAGATGAAGGACGGCGCGATTTTGATCAACACCGCGCGCGGCCCAGTGGTCAACGAGGCGGACCTGGCCGAGGCGCTGAAGTCCGGCAAGCTCTACGCCGCCGCCGCGGACGTGGCGTCGGTGGAACCGATTCCGGCGGACAGCCCGCTGCTGGGCCTCGACAACATGATCCTCACGCCGCACATCGCCTGGGCCACCTATGAGGCGCGGGTGCGGCTGATGAACATCGCCGTGGAAAACGTTCGGGCCTTCCTCGAGGGAAAGCCCGTCAATCTGGTGAACTGACCGAATCGTTCGGCTTCGCGGGGATCGGGCGGGAGCGTCCGATTCCCGCGCCCGTGCGCACCCGCGTCTCCATTCCATTTCGCATATTTTCATGGACGCGCTCGTCCAACGCGATCCGATCCCGTTCGAACAGCAGCACGATCGTCGATCCGCCGAACTCGAAGCGGCCCTTCTCCTGGCCGCGCCGCACGCGGCTGTACGGCGGCAGGGGTTCGTTCGCGATGCGCCCCACCATCAGCGCGCCGATCTCCATCTGCGCGACGCGCCCGAAGCGCTCCGTCTCGATCAGCGTCCACTCCCGGCTGTTCTGCACGTACACCGGGTAGCGCTCGCAGGCGATGGGCCGCACGCAGTGCAGCACACCGGGGATGGCGGCGCTTCGGATCACCCGGCCGTCGTCAATGAAGCAGTAGCGGTGGTAGTCGCTGGGGGTGAGCCGGAAGATCAGGCAGTCTCCGCCGCAAAACCGCCGCGCCCATTCCGCATCGTCCAGCAGGTCGCGCAAGCTGTATTCGCCGCCCTTGATTCGAAAGGCGCTGTTCGCCTCGATGGGGTACGCGCTCAGCCAACCGTCGCAGGGGGAGATCAGGCGTTCCGGCTCCACATTGATCCCGAGGAGTTCTTTTTTCCTCCTCCGGGTAAAGAAGGCATTGAAGGAGGGATAGTCCGCATCCTCAAACTCCGTCAAATTCACATTCCAGCTTCGAACCGCCCAGGGTATCAGCCGCCGCGAGGCGCGCGAATCCAGGAAGCAGCCGGCGAAACGCGAAAACCCCGGCCGGGTCAGCAGCTTCAGCGCCGCCCGGCCCGGCGGGGTTCGATAGAGGAATCGCAGCGAAAGGCTCTCCATTTTTATACGTCCCAAAACATCGACATCCCCAGCGCGGCGACCTCGACGACGCCTAGCATGACGAGCACGATCTTGCCGAAAACCTTCGGTTTCCGGATCGTGACGGGGCAGAGGTAGGCGACGCTCGAGAACAGCAGCAGCGCACAGTAGGGGAGCAGCGCGCTCGACCGGCGATAGCGGCACATCGCGTTCAGTGCGGGCAGGAATACCGCAATCATCGTCACGGGCATGCCCAGATAACAGGTTCTGCGCCCGCCGCCGGCGCTCTGGCGCTCCTCCTCCAGAACGTTGAAGTAGGCCAGCCGGATCAGCGTGCAGAGCAGGTACACGCCCGCCGCACCGAAGCAGAAGTAATCCTTTCCGCCCAAGCTGCACACGAACAGCGCCGGGAGCGCGCCGAAACAGATCAAATCGCTGAGCGAATCAATTTGTATGCCGAAGCGCTTCTCCGCCGTGGTGCGCTCCATGGTGGAGGCCACCGCCCCGTCGAACATGTCGCACACGCCCGCCACGAGCAGGCAGACCAGCGCCGAGCGGAAGTTCTTCTCCATCGCGCAGACGATGCCCGTGAAGCCCGCAAGCATGCCGATGTAAGTTAACACGACCGTATAGTTATAAAATCCCAGCAATCGCTTCTGTCTTTCCATTAAATCTCCCCTCTCCGCGCGCCCTCAGCGTATGGACGCGAAAATCATACTATACAGCAGGATGCACCAGGGCTTGCCCAGCAGAATGATCCAGATGAACCGCCGCGCGCGCATCTCCGTCAGGCCCGAAAAATAGCAGAAGAAGTCGTCCGGGAACAGCGGCAGCAGCGTGCCCACGAACAGCAGCGCCGCGTACGATTTGCTCTGCGCCGCCCATGCGGCCCACCTGTGATACCGCGCCTTCGGAAACATCCGGCGCACCAGCGGCGCTCCGTAGCTCCGCGCCAGGAAAAACGCGACGATGGAGCCCGCGCAGATGCCGATGTAATTGCACCAGAAGCCGCCCATGCAGCCGAACAGCACCGCGCCCACCGCGCAGCCCAGGAAGCCCGGCAGCACCGGGATCACCACCTGCAGCGCCTGAATCGCGGTCAGCGCGATCGGAGCGAGCGGTCCGAAGCCGCGCACGTAGGCTTGCAATGTGCGAATGGAGTTAAATTTGCCGTCCATGTACGCCTTGAAGAACACCGAAGCCAACACGAGGCAGAGTATCAAAAGCGCAGCGGAGGCCGCCTTCTTCCAGCCGGATCGCTCCTCGCCCAATCTTTCCATCTCGATGAAACCGTATCGCCGCTCCCGGCGCGCCTTTCTTTTTTGCTGCGATTCCATTGTAACGGAAAGCGCGGCCCCGTTGCCATTCATCCGGCTTACGCTTTGACCGCGAAGCTTACAAATCCGTCACCTGTCGAGCGCTGCCTTCAGCATAGCAGATTCTACGCCCGCTTGCCACCAACCGTTGGTTGCATCTCCCGCCATTCGGACGCGATCTCTTCTAACGCTCGTTGCATTCCAATGCGCTTGCGATATTATATATGATTAAAGATACATCATCAATGTTAATTCCACAACCCAAAATAAATAATTCTGGCGAATACGAGGTATTTTCATGGTTTGTTAACGTCAAAAGGCCGGCGCTTGCGTGCGCCGGCCGGCATTATTTGGTTTGCGCCGCCGGTCAGATCAGAATCGGCAGCGGCGCATCCAGAAGCGCGAGGCTGTGGGGCATGCCCGACAGCAGACCGCGCAGCTTGATCAGGCACTCCATCGGTGCCTCGGCCAGAATGCAGGGCAGCGCCTTTTGCGCAAAGGCCAGATCCAGCGCCTCGCCCGCGGAAATTTTGTTGAGCTTGATGACCGCCGCACAATAACGCCACATCAGATTCAGCGTCCAGCGGGACAGCCGCACGCCGTCCTGCGCCAGCGCGTCGCGCAGCTTTTGCAGCCTGCGCTCGAGTCCGGCCGGCAGCTCCGCGCTGTCGTCCAGGAAGGCCGCCCGCAGCGCGTCCATGCGCACCGGAGAAAAGTCCTCGTTGATCCGAACGGCGGGCCGCCAGGGCGTATGGGCGGGGGCGGGCTGCATCCGCACGAAGAAGCCGCGCTCCAGTGCCTCCGCGCACACCGGGTAGCCGGAGCCGCTGTCGTTCAGCGTGGCAATCACCAACAAATTCTGATCGAAGCCGCACAGCCCACGGTCAATCTCCGCGCGCGGGCGGTTGTTCGCGCCGCGCACGAGCGCCACCCGGGGCAGCTCGGAGGGGCGCTTCAGTTCGGCTCCGTCCATCTTTCCGCAGAGCTCCATGCAGCGGCCCGGGCGCAGCGCGCCCAGCGCGCGCGCCAGCGCGCGCGCGGATACGTTCTTGTCGCTGGCCGCGGGGCCGGAGAGCAGCAGACTGTCGCTCAGCGCCACGCAGATCAGCAGGTTGGCGGCGTGCATGGCATCGATCTCCAAGCCCTCCACGGCAAACGCGCGCCGGGTGCGCTCGATCCACTCTGCGGCGGTGGGCGTCTCGTCGGAGATCTCCTCCTGTGGCGCGGGCGCCTCCTTCGGATGGGTGAGCAGCTCCACCGCGCGACTGGTGAAGGCGAAATCCTTCAGCTTGTCCTCAAAGCGCCCATCGTTCAGCGCAGCGAGAAAATCCTCCGCGCTGCTCGCGGCCTTGCGGGCCTCCCGCGCGGCGGCCTCCTGTCGCTCGCATTCCTCCTGCGCGGCGCGGGTACGCTCCACGGCGTCGCGGAACGCGGCCTCCTCCTCCTCGCGGATCTCGCGCTTAAAAGTCTCTCGCAGCTCCTGCTTCTCCCGGCGCAGCTTGTCCACTTCGTCCAGGGATTTCAGGCGTTCGGCCTCCAATTCTTCCAAATCCCGGCGCAGCGCGCCGTCGCGCTCCCGGCGAACGAGATCGGTCAGCGCGTCGGAAAATTCGTCCATTTCAGAGATGGAGGAGAGCAGCCGCTTGCGCAGCTCCGGGAGCTGCCAGGCGTCGCGCAGCGCGTCCAGCGCCTTGTCCAGCGGGCTTTCCACCGGCTGGCCGGTAGCATTCGCGGGCACGGGATGGCCCAGCTGATCCACCCGGGAATGCCGCCACTTCTCTTCGATGATCTCCTGCAGGCTGCGGCTGCGACGGGGATTCAGTCCCGACTGCGCCTCCAGCGACTGGCGGAGGTTGGTAATGCGGCCGCGCACCGGTGGCGCGATGGGCAGCTCGCGGCTGATCCACGGTTTATCCGCCGCCGGCGCGGGCTGCGCCTGCGGCTCGGCTTGGGACGCGGAGGCCTGAATCGCCGGTTGGGGCGCGGCTATGGGCTGCGGCGAGGGCACGGGACGCTCCGGACGGAGCTTCGGCGCGCCGATCACCGAAGGCATCGTCCCCGGCAGGCGGATGGCGAAGCGCAGCGTCTCCCCGGAGAAGCCGGGAATCTCAAAGCGCTGCAGCTCCTCCTCCACGAGCGTCTCCCCGTCGAGTGCAACGGTTCCGGCACCGCCGTCCTCCGCGGGCGGAGTGTACGCCCAGGTTTCGAGCGAATCCGCGCAAAGCAATCGGGGCGTGCCCGGCGCCGCGCCGCTCCACTCGCCCGGCTGCAGCTCGGCCGCAATCTCAAAGATCATGTTTTCCGCGGGTTCGCGCACCACGTCGGAGTAGACGATGTGGGCGTTGCGTTCGGTATCGTCGCCGCGATAGTTCTTGTTGGGGCGAATCTTGTCGTTCTCCCCCGCGTGTTCCCGCAAATCTAGCACGCAGTAGCGCCCCATGCGCCGCATGCGCGCCTTAAAGTGGCTGGATTCGTTCTTGTCCGGCACGATGCGAATGCAGCCGTCCTCGGGATAGACCTCGGCGCCGTCGTACGGCTCGTACCTGCCGTCGTTCTCCACGAGCAGCGGCTTCAGGCGAAAATAAGCCTTGAGGGGATTGTCCTCCTCGAGAATACCGATACAAAGTTTTCCGGGAAGCATAGTTTTCCTCCACTTGCCATTCCACTGTATAATTGTGCAAATTATACAAGCCTAGATATTTACTATATTTTAGCATTCTGGTCAGTAATTTGTCAATAGTAAAAGTAGAAATTATTAGGAATGTGCAAAATTAATTTTTACTTGCGGGGACGCGGCGCATCCGCTATAATGGAAGCAGGTTTTAAATGGGGAGGTAGTGCGGATGAAAACCATCTCCGTGGGCGTAATCGGTTGGGGATTCATGGGCAAGACGCACGCGCAGGCGCTGCGCAGCGTCGCGCTGTTTTATCCGGGCGCGGATTTCCGCGTGCGGCTGGCCTGTGTCTGTACCCGGCGCATCGAGAAGGCGCGCGAAGCCATGCGCGACGCGGGCTTCGAGCGCTGTACCGACGACTGGCGCGAGCTGATCGCTGCGGACGACATCGACGTGGTTTCCATCTGCACGCCCAATGAGCTGCACGAGGAGATGGCCGTCGCGGCGCTGCGTGCGGGCAAGCACGTGTATCTGGACAAGCCCGTGGCCGTGACCGGGGAGAGCGCCATGCGCATCGCCGCGGCGGCACGGAAGGCGAAAGTTTTCACCCGCGTGGCCTTCAACAACCGCTACATGCCGGCCATGCTGCGCGCGAAGCAGCTCATCGACGAAGGCAGAATCGGCGGGATCATGCATTTCGAGGCGCGCTACCTCCACTCCGGCTCCATCGACCCGAACAAGCCCATCGGCTGGAAGCAGCAGATGCAGGGCGGGGTGCTTTTGGACATGGGCAGCCACGTGCTCGATTTGGTCACCTGGCTACTGGGCTACCCACGCCGCGCGCTGTGCTGTACGCGAACGCTCTATTCCCAGCGTCCGACGAAGGACGGCGGCGTGGAGCGCGCGCTCTCCGAGGATCACGCGCTGACGCTGCTGGAGCTGCCCTGCGGGGCGCTGGGCACGGTGGAGGCCAGCAAGATCGCCACCGGCACGAACGACGACCTCACGCTGGAGATCTGCGGATCAAGGGGCGCGCTCAAATGGAGCCTGATGCAGCCCAACTATCTGGAATTCTACGATGATACCGCCCCCGGCTCCCCCATCGGCGGTGTGAAGGGCTTTACGCGCATCGAGACTGTGGGGCGCTATCCCGCGCCGGGCGGCGCGTTTCTGCCGCCGAAGAACGCCGTGGGCTGGGAGCGCGGGCATCTGCACTGCTACTTCACCTTCCTCGACAACGTGGCCCACGGCCGCGCCGGGGACTGCACCATCGAGGACGGCGCGAAACTGCAATGTCTGATGGACAAATTGTTTGAATCCAACGCCAGCGGACGCTGGGTGGAGGTATAGCGCATGAAGCGAAAGCTGGTCCGGCGGGTGGTCTGCGCCGCGGCCTGCCTGCTGTTCTGCGGAGCGGCGCGGGCAGAGGTGGAGTTCCTGGCCGTGTCCGTGGGCAAGGGCGACGCGTTGCTGCTGCGCGTCGGCGACTACATATGCCTGATCGACACGGGCAAGGCCGAGGCCGAGGAGCAGCTCGCCCGGGTGCTCGAGCGCTGCGGCGTCAAGGCGCTGGACGCAGTGTTTCTGACCCACACGGACAAGGATCACACGGGCGGCATGAAGTGGCTGCGCAAGAGCGGCATCGAGATCCGTGCGATCTACGCCTCGCGCTACCATCCCGAGGTGAAGGACAAGAAGCATCCGGCGGCAAAGGCCGCGAAGAAGCTGGATCTGGAGGTCAACTGGCTGAGCGCGGGCGACGAGGTGGCGCTGGGCGAGACGGGCGCGGTGTTTCGCGTGGTCGCACCCCTGCAGCCGTTCGAGGGCAACGACGACGACAATTCGCTGGTGATGATGCTGGATTCCCCGGACGGACGCATCCTGTTCACCGGCGACATGGAGTATCAGGAGGAGCTGACGCTGCTGGCCTCGGGCGCGGATTTGAAGTGCGACGTGCTCAAGGTGCCCAACCACGGCGACAGCGACGCGTGCGGTGCCTCACTGATCGCGGCCTGTTCGCCAAAGGTGGCGGTGATCTCCACCGACAGAGAGGAGAAGCCCGACACGCCGGACAAGAATGTGTTGAAGAACCTCGATCGCGCGGGCTGCGTGACCTACGTGACCGAGAACTGCAGCTTCGGCGTGCACGTGCGGCTGGAGGAAGGCAGGGTTTCGACGGAATACGTGAGCTGGTGACGCATTGAATCACCCGCTTTTGAAAACACTGTCCTGTGGAACGAACATTCTGCAAGGCGGTGTTTTTTGATATGAAGGAGAATGGGAACACGAAAATTTCGATCATCGGCGCGGGACAGGTGGGCGCGGAGGTTGGCTTCGCGCTGGCGGAGAGCGGACTGGCTCAGGAATTGGTGATCGTGGATTTGGCGCGCGAGCGGGCGGAGGGCGTCGCGAAGGACATCGCCCACGGCGTACCCATGCTTCCTCCGGTGGAGGTGCGCGCGGGCGATTATCCGGAAATCGCGGATTCGAACCTGGTGATCCTCACGGCCGGAGCGGGACAGAAGCCGGGGGAGGATCGCCGCGCGCTGGCGGGACGCAACCGCATCGTCGTGGAATGCGCCAGCCGGGAGATCGCGCGCTGGGCGCCGGAGTGCGTGCTGATCGTGGTAACGAATCCGGTGGACGTGCTGACCTCGGCGGCGGTGATTTCAACGGGCTTCGAGCCCTGGCGGGTGATCGGTTCGGGCACGGTTCTGGATTCACTGCGGTTCCGGGCGATGATCGCGAGCTGCGCCGGCGTGGACGCGCGGGACGTGCACGCCTGGGTGCTGGGCGAGCACGGCGACAGCGAGGTGCCCGCGTGGAGCGCGGCGCGCATCGGCTGCCTGCCGCTGGAGGCGTTCTGCCGCGCCTGCGGCGACTGTCCGGCCGAGCTGGAGGATCGGTTGCGGGAGCGCTTCGACCGGGAGGTGCGCGGCGCAGCCTACGAAATCATTCGCGGCAAGGGCGCGACCAGCCACGGCGTGGCGGTGGCGGTGCGCAGAATCGCGGAAGCCGTGCTGCGCGACGAGCATTCGGTGCTCACCGTGTCCACGCGGCTGCACGGCGAATGCGGCGTCGATGGCGTAGCGTTGAGCCTGCCCTGCGTGGTGGGGCGCGGCGGCGTGGAGCGCGTGCTCTCGCCCGCGCTCGCCCCGGTGGAATTGAAGGCCCTGCGCGAGAGCGCCGATGCGATTCGCGCCACGGCGTTGGAGGGTGAGATGCAGCTGGTGTGACTTTACAAATCCCCTTCGCGGCCGTATAATGGAGGCGGAGGGGATGGCACATGCGGCTGGATCGAGCGCTCTCGCTGGCGGGGTATTCCCGCTCGGAGGCACGGGCGATGATCGCCCGTGGCCGGGTGTGCGTCGGGGACGCGGCCGCCCGAAGCGCCGGGATGGATGTGCGGCCCGAGGACGTGCGGCTCGACGGCGAGTCGCTCGATTACGAAACAGAGGTCTATCTGATGATGAACAAGCCGGCGGGCGTGGTCACGGCCACCGAGGACAAATCCCTGCCCACGGTGGTCTCGCTGCTGCCGGAGCGTTATCAGCGGCGCAGGCTCGGCCCCGTGGGGCGGCTCGACCGGGATGTGACGGGGCTGGTGCTGCTCACCACGGACGGCCAGCTCGCGCACCGGCTGATTTCCCCCAAGTGGAAGGCGGAAAAGCGCTACCGCGCGACGTGCGAGGGGACACTGACCGACGGCGACGTTCGCGCCTTTGCAGACGGCGTGGCGCTCTCGGACTTCACCGCGCGGCCGGCAGGCATGGAGATTCTCGCCGCGGGGGAAACCTCCGTCGCGGACGTGACGCTCACCGAGGGCAAGTTTCATCAGGTGAAGCGCATGTTCGCTGCCATCGGCCATCCGCTGATCTCGCTTCAACGCCTGCAAATCGGCTGCGTAGAGCTGGACGAAACCCTCGCGCCGGGGGCGTTTCGCAGGCTGACAGCGGCGGAGATCGAAGGACTTCGGCGCATGACGGATCTTTTCGAGGGAGAGAGAACATGACGGAGCACTACTATTCGAAGAATCCGAGTGCCGCGCACGATGAAAAGGCGGTGATCTTTGAGACGCTTGGATTGAAGTTTCGCTGCGCGACGGACGCGGGCGTGTTCTCCCGGGACGGATTGGACATGGGCACGCGCATTCTGTTGGAGGCGCTGCCGGAATTGTCGGGCCGGGCGCTCGATTTGGGCTGCGGCTGGGGCGCGGTGGGCGTCGCGCTGGGGAAGCGCTACCCCGGCGCGGAGATCCTGCTTACCGACGTAAACGAGCGCGCCGCAGAGCTGGCGGAGCGCAACCTGCGGGACAACGGCGTGAAGAACGCCCGGGTCGTCTGCGGCGACGGCTTCGAGCGGGTGGAGGGCGCGTTCGATCTCATCGCGCTGAACCCGCCGATCCGCGCGGGCAAGGCGGTGGTTTACGCGCTGTTCGCGGGCGCGGCGCGGCGCCTCGCGCCGGACGGCGCGCTGTACGTGGTGATTCGCAAGCAGCAGGGCGCGGAGTCGGCGCAGAGATACCTGGAGACGCTCTACAAGAAAGTGGAGCGCGTGGCGCGGGAAAAGGGCTACTGGGTGCTGCGCTGCGCAAAACCCGTGGACGCATAATCAGCATGGAACGCGGTCCTAGCGTAGGGCCGCTTTTTTATCTGAAAAATCTGTTTGCCTGTAGGTTTGTCAAACATCTTGGACAAGAAAGGCAAGCAAAAATTTCTGCGGGGAGGGCCAATTGAGGGGACACATCGTCGTAGGCGCCGAGGATGCGAAAGCGGGAGAACTCGTCGATGGCGGTATACTGGTAAAGCTTGAGTTCGGGGTCGGCGATGCAACTGCGAGGGACGATCTTAACGTCGATCTGGATGCGCTCACCGGGGTGTGTCATCTGTTGATACGGTTTGGGGACGTACTTCTTCTTTCCCTTCTTGACCGGGAACATGCCGAGCTTGCACATGACTCGGTAGAGCGACACTACGCAACGGGAATAACCGCGCAAGCGCAACCGGTGCCAGAGTTCCACGAGGCCGAGGTCGGGGTTCCTGCGGCGCATGTCCCGGATGAGCTTCAGCTCCGCTTCCGTATGGGCGTTGGGGTGGCTGTGCGGCCGGCGGGACTGGCAGGCGAGGGATTCGATGCTGCCATCGTATCGCTTCAACCAGAAGTAGATGTACGACTTGCTCTTGTTGTATTTGCGACTGGCACGTCCGACGCCAAATCTCTGTGCGTACTTCATCAGGGATTGCCGGAAGCGCATATTTTGTGACAGGTATTGTCAAGGGTGTTTCTCACATTTCACTAAATCTTAAAAGTGCGCATGACATGCGCACTTTTTTATAAGACGCTAGATGGTGGTATTAGGGCCGCTCCGTCCGAAGGGAGCAAGGCCACGTTTGACGAGTACGTGCGCGCCCGCGTTGACCTTTCGGATATGGCCTGCGAGGAGGATTTCGTTGCCGGGTATCAGCTTGGTGTGCGAATGATGCTGGCAGGACTGGATGGTAAAATCATCGGTGAATGATTTGAACAGAAAGTTCTTGATGCCTTGTATAGTAGAAGGAGCATTGGTACTACAATAGAAAAATGATGTAGAAACGACAAAGCCGACAGTAGCAACTCTTGTAATTTTCTGCAGGGCGGAAACCTTCTGGTTTGGTTTTGTAAGAATGTTATGTTTATGGTTTAGCTTGACAAATGGAGGCGTGATATGTTAGAATGATGTCGGAGGTTAGGCATTACTAACTTTAGACTTGAAGAATGAAATGCGACAGAGGGACACAGGCATGATAACGAACGTGAGTTTGAAAATGCGTCGTACTCAATAAACACTAAAATGAGAACCGAGAGAGCTATTTTTTAACTCCAGAAGTTAGTTAAACCTAATCACAAACAAAGATGAAGGTGCCTACAAATGTCTGATGAATTGATTATACGGCATTGCTCTCCAACGTTGGCGGGATTAAAGACCGGGAATATATTTAGCTGCACTTATGTGGATTCAGAGGAATTGCGAGATCAGTTGCGCAAGTGGAATCTACTACTCGGAGACAAGGGGCTGCGCATACTTCCGTTGCGACGGGAAAATGGCCGCGCGTTAATTTATTTATATCGTCCGAAAGTACAGTTTACAAGGGACTACACAGGGTAACGGTCTGACGGGAGGATTACCGCCCGTCAGATTTTCCATGTA
>CANQEW010000020.1 GCA_947596085.1 uncultured Clostridia bacterium
CGTGTGGGCGTTGGGATGGCTGTGTGGCGTGCGGGACTGGCAGGCGAGAGATTCGATGCTGCCATCGTATCGCTTCAACCAGAAGTAGATGTACGACTTGCTCTTGTTGTATTTGCGGCTGGCACGTGCGACGCCAAATCTCTGTGCGTACTTCATCAGGGATTGCCGGAAGCGCATATTTTGTGTTATACTGGTCATGAGGGGCTGGACTCCTTCCGTTCGTTTTGTTTCACAACTTCAACTATAACAGATGTGTCCAGTCCCTCTCCTTTTTCTTCTTCTCCTTTCCAATATGTATTGTAATCCTACAGAAATGAGAATGTTTTTCGGAAATTCTCTATTGCTTTTTGGCGGATTTGCGGTTATAATATCCCTATCACAATATGGAGGTGTAATCAATGGCCTATAAGATTTCCGATGACTGCGTAATGTGCGGCGCCTGCGCCGAGGAATGCCCGGTGAACGCCATCTCCGAGGGTGACGGCAAGTATGTGATCGACGCGGATACCTGCATTTCCTGCGGTTCCTGCGAAGGCGCGTGCCCGGTCGGCGCGCCCAGCGAGGCATAATTTCGGAATGAAGCTCCCCTTGCCGAAACACCCCTCGGCAGGGGGATTTCTTTTGGACTGCGAATTGAAGGAGGGAAGTCCCATGGCCACCGGCAGGCAGTTTCTGGAGTATGTCTCCGCCCAGCTCGACGGGCTGGACGTGCGCTTCCGGCCCATGATGGGGGAGTATGTGCTCTACTATCGGGACAGGGTGATCGGCGGGCTGTACGACGACGCGCTGGCGGTGAAGGACGTGCCCGCCGCCCGCGCGCGCATGCCCGAAGCCGCGCCGGAGCCGCCCTATCCCGGCGCGAAGGGAATGCTGTTCGTGGACCGGCTGGACGACCGGGCGTTTCTGGCGGAGCTGTTCGAGGCAATGTGGCCCGAGCTGAGCGCGCCGAAGCCCCGGGCGAAGCGGGGAACGAAGTGAGCGGCGGGGCGGAGCGCGTGCGCGCGAGGCTGTTCGAGCTGCGCGACGAGGATTATCAGGCGTTCATGGCGAAGCTGCTGCCAAATCTCGCGCCCGCGTCGATTCTGGGCGTGCGCACCCCGGCGCTGCGGAAGCTGGCGCGGGAGCTCTCCGGCACGGCGGACGCGGCGGAGTTCATGGCGGCGCTGCCGCACGGCTACTTCGAGGAGAACAACCTGCACGGCTTTCTGATCGAGGGCATCCGCGACTGGGATGCCTGCGCGGCGGCGCTGCGGCCGGGGGAATACTATGTGGACATGATGGCCGCGTGGTACTTCGCCACGGCGCTGGCGAAGCAGTGGGACGCGGCGCTGCCGTACATCGAGGCGCGCCGCCTGCCCGAATGGACGCACAACAAGGCGATTCAGAAGGCGGTCGAGAGCGACCGCATTCCCGGCGAGCGAAAAA
The DNA here is from genome assembly GCA_947596085.1 of uncultured Clostridia bacterium. Taxonomy (GTDB): domain Bacteria; phylum Bacillota; class Clostridia; order Christensenellales; family Aristaeellaceae; genus SFTH01. The sequence continues at coordinate 1,426 of CANQEW010000020.1, forward strand.
AGATTTTGAGGGATTTGAAAATTTCTTCGCGAAAGCGGTCATAAAGCGTCGAAGGGAAACATATACATTGTCGAAGGATGGAGGGATGCCCATGTCCGGAGGCAAGGAAGTTCGATATGCCCGCGTCGCGGCCCAGGTGGACCGCCTGCGCAGGCTATACTCACGGATCGGCGAGCCGCTGAGCGCGGACGTCATCATCGACCTGCACCGCCACCTCTCGCCCGCGCTGGAGGCGGAGGACGAGCGGAGGAGGCGCTTTCGGCGAAGCGCGAAGCGCCGCATGAACGCGTGACTGGAGAGGCCGCCCGGAGCTTGCTCCGGGCGGCCAGCGTGTCGAAAAAGTCTTTTCGACACTTGCCCGGGAAATTTGAGGATTTCCCGGGCGGGAGAGATGGACTGCGGTTTCCTGAAAATCTCACGATTTTCCGGGCGGAAACCTGACTGGCAGGTATTGTTTCTCTTCCGCTTGCGCTCCAGGGAAACCAAATCCGACGTACAAGTGATTTTGCCAAATCCTTGATTTGTCAAAATCAGTCGCATAGCGACTCGATTGCCAAAGGCAATCGACTTTGGTCGCCGGATTTGATTGAACAGGCTGTCCTGCGGTTGTTTTTTTGACAGATTGAGAGGCCGCCCGGAGCTTGCTCCGGGCGGCCTCGTATCAAAACAACCATTCACGCCATGGGGTCGCGCGCGAGCCAGACGAAGCCGCGCGGGGGAACGCGGATCTCCGCCGGCAGTTCCAGAACCTCGCCGGTCGCCAGATTCGCGTAGCGGCCCGACCCATCCAGGGCCGTGTCCGCCGCGCCGTCGCCAAAGTTGAAGGCGGCGATCAGCTCCGCGCCGCCACGCTTCCGCCGGATGCCGAGGAGGTGAACGCTCCCCGCGTCAAAGGTGGATACGCGCGCGTCCGAATGGAAGATGGGCGCGCCGCACCGGAGTCTTTCCAGGGCACGCAGGCCCTGAAAGAGCTTCCCGGGGCGCGTTGAGGCGTCGAAGCGCTCCCGCGCCGCATCCCACGGGAAGTCGCCCCGGTGGATGTAGCGGCTGTCGTCCGCCTTGGCCGGATCGGCGCGATAGCCGGAATCGTTCAGCTGACCGATCTCGTCGCCGGCGTAGAGAACCGGCACGCCGCTCAGCGTAAAGATCAGCGCGTGCAGCGTCAGGTCGAGGGAGATCGCGCGCTCGAGGGCCTCGGCATCGCCGGCCTGTTCCGCCGATTCCACGCCGCAGAGGGAGGCCGTGGTGCCGCACATGCGCGCGTCGCCGAGGCGCGGATCGTCGTTGTAGCGCTCGCCCCGGGAGGGGCTTCCGGGAAAGTCGCCCGCGAAGTAGTCGTTCAGGAACTTCTTGTGGGGAACCTCCTCCATGCCGAACTGCGCCAGCCAGGGAAAGTCCAGCCCCCAGCCGATGTCGTCGTGACAGCGCAGGTAGTTGAGGAAGATGCAGCCGTCCGGCAGCGCGTTCAGCGCGTCGATCTGGTGGCGCAGCAGCCGCGCGTCCCGCGTGGCGACCGTGTGCCAGATCGTGCACATGGCGGTGGCGTTGTAGAGCAGGTGGCACTCGGGCTTCTCCGGCGTGCCGAAGTAGGGGGCCAGCTCCCGCGGAGCCATCACCACCTCGCCCAGCAGCAGCACGCCGGGGCAGACGATTTCGCAGATCATGCGCACCATGCGCATGATGGTGTGCACCTGCGGAAGATTGCGGCAGGTGGTGCCGAGCCGCTTCCAGATGTAGGGCACCGCGTCCACGCGCAGGATGTCGATGCCCCGGTTTGCCAGGAAGAGAAGATTGTCTACCATGGCGTTGAACACCGCGGGGTTGGCGTAGTTCAGGTCCCATTGGTAGGGATAGAAGCAGGTCATGACCACCTTGCCGATGTCCGGAAGTTCGGTGAAGTTGCCGGGGGCGGTGGTGGGGAAGACCTGCGGCACCGTCCGTTCGAACGCATTCGGAACATCCCAACTGTCGTAGAAGAAGTAGTAGTCCTGATACTCCTTCTCGCCCGCGCGGGCGCGGCGCGCCCATTCGTGGGCCGAGCTCGTGTGATTCATCACGAAGTCCAGGCAGCAGCAGACGCCGCGCTCGCGGCACTCGGCGGTGAGCGCCTCCAGATCCTCCATCGTGCCGAGCTCGGGCTTGACCTTGCGGTAGTCCGCCACGGCGTAGCCGCCGTCGCTCTCGCCATCCACCGTGTCCAGCAGCGGCATCAGGTGCAGGTAGTTCACGCCCGCCTCCTGGATGTAGTCGAGCTTTTCCCGCACGCCGTTCAGCGTGCCCGCGAACGGCTTGACGTAGAGGCACATGCCCAGCAGACCGCTTCCCCGATACCAATCGGGATCGGCCTCGCGGGCGCGGTCGAGGGCCCGGAGCTCTTTGCGGCGCGCCCGATGGGCGGCGCGCATGCGCTCCGTCAGCGCGCGGAAGGAGTCCATATCGTTGTCGTACAGCTCGCAGTAGAGCCACTTCAGTTCGTCATAATGCCGCGCCAGGCGTGCGGCGAATTCGCTTTCGTTTTGCATGAGATCACTCCATTATTTCCGTTTCATCCTTCGCCTGGGCGGCGTTGAACTGCTCCTCGATCCGAAGCTCGGCGTTAAGCCGGTCGTAGAGCATGAACTGGGAGAGGAAGAGAATGTACCACACGCCCAGCAGCGGAATCAGTACCAGCGTCCAGGGCGCGAAGAGGATCAGAATCGCGAAGTACAAAAGCTGCACGAGCGCCGCGCCCAGCACGCGCCAGAGGTACTTGGCGGTGAACAGGATGATGTTGCGCAGGCGGTTGACGGCCGTCTGCTCGAACAGCACGAGCTGCGGCCAGTAGAGGGTATTGAGGATCGTGAGCAGCAAGAGCGCGAACAGGTACAGCGCGACGGTGCCCGGCGTGGGCGCGGCGCTCGACACCCAGAACAGGTACGCCATGAACGCGAACACGCCCAGCATCAGCCCCAGCAGCGCGCCGGGGAGGAGGCTCGCGCGCCCGTTCTGCCGCCAGCTCTTCCGGTAATTCGCCCACCAGTTGTTGGGATCGTCGCGCATGCCGCGCAGGATCGCGTCGAACATCCCCGCAAGGAACGGGCCGAGGATCGCGCCGCCCAGCAGGGACGCGGGCAGCAGCACCAGCAGGCTGGAGGACAGGATCGCGTACGCGACGCCGGCGGCCAGCGGGAGCGCGCCCAGCACGGTGAACAGGCCGACCTTGAACCAGTGGACGCCGTAGAGGGACAGAAGCTGCCGGTAGCGGTAGAAGCCAGTCTGGCGCACGCTCAGATCGTAGCTCGGATCCTTGGGGGTGAGCAGGCCCATATCCATGCCTCCTTCAAATTGCCGCGTTGTAGTGGAAGCCGTCGAGAAACGCGCCCAGCATGGCCGCCGCGTCGCCGGCGTAGCCATCGACGCAGGTCAGCTCGGCGGTCAGCGCGTAGTTTTGATGAGTGGCGAAGGCCGTCGCGCCCCGGGCGTAGGGATTCTCGTCGGAGGCGACCGCATAGATCAGAATCGTGTACTCCTGGCCGTTGTGGACCTCCGCGCGGGTCTCAAGCACGTCGTAGGTGTCTCGCTCGCGCGCGATCCACTCGTCCAGCGCGATCGCGGCGTTCGCCGCGTCCTTGCATCCCTGCGCCAGCAGGTAGAGCTGCGCCTCGGGGAGATCGTCCGCCTCGCCATCCTCGCCGGCGTGGGGAACGGTTTGCGCGCTGGCCCAGCTCGCCAGATAGGTGTCGTCGGCGGTGAGGATGGAGTTGTTGTCCACGAGCGCGAGGCCGTTTCCCGGCTCCTCTACGCCCAGCACGCTGCCCAGCGTCACCCATTGCTCGTCCCAGCTTGCGCCGTCCGCTGTGCGCTCGGGCAGCTTCGGCTGCCAGCGGTGAAGTTGCATCGCGCCGATTCCGACGCAGGCGATCAGCGCGGCGAGCGCGATCAGCCAGAGTTTTCGCCGCTTCATGGGTTCGCCCCCTTCGTGATTTTGTCCCAGAGCGCGTCGCAGGCCTCGACATGTTCGCAGGTCTGCTCCGTCCAGAAGCCCCGGCGGGCGATATACATGCCGGAGAACAGCTCCTGCGCGTCGCCGGACGCCGATTGATTCAATACGGTTTCCTCATATTCGCCCAGATCGAGCCGCGCCAGCGCCGGGCAATCCGACCAGCGCAGGCAGCAGCTCTGCCAATCCGCGTCCGTATCCGGTGGAAGGGAGCCGTCCAGCCGGCGCAGTGCGTGGTAGTCGCGCTGGAAGCCCTCCGGGTCGTCCAGCAGGAAGAAGTAGCTCTCCCGCGAGGCGAGGTCAGCCGTCAGCTTGGCGGAGGCGGCCATCGTGTAGTAGGCGGCGTCGGCGCCCGCGTCGCCGCCGCCCGCGTATGGATTGAGCTGCACGGCCGCGCGGCCGTCGCCGTTGCAGTCCTCGCCCAGCGCCGCGAGCGCCTCCTCCAGCGCGGCCACGGCTCCATCGGGCAGCGGGACGGCGCCCACGTAGGCGATCTGATAGTCGGGGTCCACTCTGCCCACGCCCAGAACGTGCAGCGCGATGTTGACGCCCGCCGCCAGCAGCACCGCGCCGATGACGATGTGCCACTTGTGGTAGTGCCACCAGTTTTTGCGCCTTTGCGCGGGCGTGAGCTCCACCTTTTCCTCGGGCCGCACGTCCCGGAATTTCCACTTCCAATATTCGCTCGCCATGTCGTCACCCCTTCGTGGTGCCGTCGCCGATGTAGCTCACGGGCAGGCAGATAAGCGAGGGGAGGTGGCCGCGATCCTCCTGCAGCAGGATGTCCACGGCCGTCTCCGCGATCTGCGTCACGGGCTGGGCGATGGTGGAGCAGTACAGCGCCTCGCTGCCGAAACGGCGGACGCCGTCGAAGCCGATCACCTGCGCGTCCCCGGGCACGTTCACGCCCATGCCCTGCAGCATCCGGCAGACGTGGTAGGCCAGGCGGTCGGTGTTGCAGAAAATGCCGTCGAAGTCGAGCTTCCCATCCCGCAGATGCTCCCGCAGGAAGGCGCGGAAGGGTTCGTAGCCGTCCTCGTCGCGCAGGAGCAGCGTCGAACAGCCGATCCCCGCCTGCTGGCAGGCCGCCTGAAAGCCGTCGCCGCGCTTGTCGGCCTCGCCGGGCACGTCGGAGCCGATGCGGAAGAACAGCAGGCGCTCGCAGCCCAGCTCCATCAGCTTGCGCGCCGCCATCTGGCCGCCGCCGAAGTTGTCCGACGCTACGCAGGGCACCGCCGGGCCGAAGTAGCGGTCAATGCTGACGAAGGGCACGCTCTCATTGATTTCGAGCGCCGGGTTGTAGGTCAGGCCGATGATGCCGTCCACCTTGTTCTGCTCGACCATGCGCACGCACTGCTGCTCCGCGTCCGGATCGGCGTCGGACAGCGCCAGCAGCATCCGGTAGCCGCGCCGGGCCAGGGCCTTGCACACGTCCCCGGCCAGCAGCGCGAAGAAGGGATTGACGGTGTTGGGGAGGATCAGCGCCGCGGTGCGGGTGCGGTTGGTCTTGAGCGCCCGGGCGTAGTTGTTCACCTGGTAGCCCAGCTGCCGCGCGGCCTCCTCGACCCTCCGCTTATATTCCTCGCCCACGGGAATGCCGTTGAACACCTTGGAGACCGTGCCCAGCGCCACGCCCGCCTCCCGCGCCACGTCCTTCATCGTGGGGGAACTTCCCTTGCGCTTCATCCGCGCCTCGCTTTCTCGTGAAATGTTTCACACGATTGTTCATGCACATTCATTATAGCGCAGGAGGAGATGAAATGTAAAGCCATAAATTTCACAAAATTTCATGAAACGTATATTTCGGAAGTTCATATAAAATTGTACATGTAAATTTGTTCCGATGGACGAAAATTGCGGCATATTCAAAAAATCGTTGACAAATCCACGCGAAGCGGCTATGATAGAATCACATAATTGAGTGTAACGTTTCATACACGGATTGGCGAGCAAGGGTGCGCCATTTTTCAGGGTACGGCGTGAAACGTTACATACAGCGAGGAAATTTTTTCCGCGCGAGGGGGTGAAGGGAGAATTGCAAGGTTGCCCGGGAGGTTTCACAGTTCAAGGACACGCGCTACAATGAATGAGGAAGTGAATCGAATGAATGGGAATCCCACTGCCGCCGCGCCTCGCCGCAAGTCGATGAGCAGGCGGGTCATGGACAACTGGCAGCTCTACCTGCTGCTGTTGATTCCGGTAATCATCACGGTGATCTACAAGTACATACCGATGTACGGCATCCAGATCGCCTTCCGCGACTTCAAGGCCACGCGCGGCTACGCGGGCAGCGAATTCGTGGGTCTCGAGTGGTTCGAGCGGTTCTTCTCTGCGCCCACCTTCGGCCGCATGATGAAGAACACGGTGCTGTTGAGCCTGTACAGCCTGCTCTGGAGTTTTCCGATCCCGATCGTGCTGAGCCTGTGCATCAACCAGCTCCGCTTCCACCGCTACAAGCGCGTGGTGCAGACGGTGCTCTACGCCCCGCACTTCATCTCCACGATGGTCATCTGCGGTATGATCCGCATCTTCCTGAGCCCGTCGGGCGGCCTGATCAACCTGCTGCTGGGCTCGCAGGTGGACTTTTTGACCCAGTCCAATGCCTTCCGCACGATCTACATCGCGTCGGGCATCTGGCAGGACGCGGGCTGGGGCTGCATCATCTATCTGGCGACGCTTTCCAACATCGACACCACGCTCTACGAGGCCGCGAAGGTGGACGGAGCGAGCGTGTTCCAGCGCATCATGAACGTGGACGTTCCGGCGCTTCTGCCGATGGCGATTCTGATGTTCATCATGAGCGCGGGCTCGCTGATGAACGTGGGATTTGAGAAGGTATGGCTGCTGCAGACCGATCTGAACAAGGCCACGAGCGACGTCATCGCCGTCTACGTGTACCAGCAGGGCATCGAGAACGCCAAGTACAGCTACTCGACCGCGGTCGGCCTGTTCAACACGGCGATCAACCTGATCCTCCTGTTCATCGTCAACAAGATCTCGTCCAAGGCTTCGGACGTGGACTTCATTTAAGGGAGGCGCGGCATCATGAATAGCAAGAAACGCGGTCTTTCGGATAAGACGAGCGACATCATCCTCGTGGTGATCTGCACCATCGTCATGCTGATCGTGGCCTATCCGCTCTACTACGTGCTGGTGGCCTCGTTCTCCAACCCCTACGACGTGTACGCCGGCAAGACCTTCCTGCTGCCCAGCCAGTTCACGCTGCAGGGCTACACGGCGGTGTTCGCCGACCCGAACATCCTCTCCGGCTACGTCAACTCCATCAAGTACACGGTGGTGGGCACCATCTTCTCGGTGGTCATGCTCTACATCACCGCTTACCCGCTGGCCCAGAAGGATTTGCCCGGCCGCAAGTTCTTCAGCATCTTCTTCCTGATCACCATGTACTTCGGCGGCGGATTGATCCCCACCTTCCTGGTGGTCAAGGACACGGGCCTGATCGACAGCATGTGGGCGCTGTTCCTGCCCGGCGGCGTGGCGGTGAGCAACATGATCATCGTGCGCAACTACTTCCAGAACAGCATCCCTCGCGAGCTGATCGAGGCCAGCGAGATCGACGGCTGCTCGAAGCTCCGGACCTTCGTCAAGATCGTCATTCCGCTTTCCAAGCCGATTCTGGCCGTCATGGTGGTGTTCAGTATGGTGGCCTACTGGAACGACTGGTTCACCGCCCTGATCTATCTGACCGCGGAGAAGGCGCCGCTGCCGCTGGTGCTGCGCAACGTGCTGATCCGCTCCTCCGCCAGCGCGAGCCAGGCAGCCACCATCTCCGGCGGCTACGCGGAACTGCAGAAGCTGACCGAGATGATCAAGTTCTCGTCCATCATCGTGGCCGCCGCGCCGATGCTGATCGTGTACCCCTTCGTGCAGAAGTACTTCGAGAAGGGCTTCATGGCCGGCGCGGTCAAGGGCTGAGAAAGGAGCGATTCGCATGAGAAGGAATACGATAATCAAGATCGCCGGCCTCGCGCTGATCCTTGCGCTGACGCTCACCCTGACCGGCTGCGGCAGCAAGTCGCCCAACTACAACGCGGGCCCCGGCACCCTCAACGAGGATACCTCCCAGACCGAGTTTACGCTGATGGGCGCGATCTCCGCGCTGTCCCCGGGCTATGAGAACAACGAGGTGCTCAACAAGCTCCAGGAGGAGGCCGGCATCAAGATCAAGTGGAACACCATGTCCGACTCCCTGGCCGAGCAGGTGAACATCCGCATCGCCGGCAATATCATGCCGGACGCCTTCATCGGCGTGGGCTTCAGCAATTACGACATTGCCCGCCACGGCGAGGACGGCGCGTTCATCGACCTGACGCCCTACATCACGCCCGAGATCATGCCCAACCTCTACCAGATCCTCGAGGAGCATCCGAACATTCGCGCGGCCATCACCATGGACGACGGCTGCATCTACGGTCTCCCCGCGGGCGAGCAGATGGGCACCGGCGGCATCGGCAAGCCGGAGGACTACTCCATCTATACGATTCCCCAGTTCAGCATGATCAACAAGGCCTGGCTGGACGAGCTGGGGCTGCCGGTTCCGACGACCCTGGACGAGCTCCACGACGCGCTGGTCGCGTTCAAGGAGAACGACATGTCCGCCACCTACTACGGCAACGCGCCGGGATCGACGCTGCCCATGTCCACCGGCTTCGACCAGTGGTGCTGGGGCCAGAACATCTTCTACGCGGGCTTCGGTTTCACCAACTGGATCAACGACGTCTGCAACGACCTGACGCTGGACAGCAGCGGCAAGGTGCGCTTCGTCTGCACCGACGACAAGTACCGCGAGGCGCTGACCTACTTCCACGACTGGTACGCCGAGGGCCTGATGGACGTGGAGATGTTCAGCCAGAGCGACACCCAGCTGATCTCCAAATGCCAGCAGGGCTACGTGGGCGTGTCCACCTGGTGGTACATCGAGGAGCTCATGGGCGAGCACGCGGAAGACTACGTGTTCCTGCCCATCCTCACCGGCCCGGACGGCACGAAGAACGTGACCGTGCGCACCGGCGGCGGCACCAACAGCGGGCAGCTCTCGATCACCTCCGCCTGCAAGAGCCCGATCAACCTGCTCAAGTTCTTCGACCTGTGGTATGAGGGCGAGAACGTCATGCAGCTGCAGTACGGCCCCATCGGCATCTACTTCCTGGAGCAGGACGAGGACGGCGTGTGGCTGTCCATCACCGAAGAGCAGTCCCAGGAGAAGTACGGCAAGGGCGCCGGCGAATTGAAGGGCGAGTACGAGGTCTACGGCCCGAAGCTGATCCTCTCCAAGTACTACATGGAGAACTTCCGCATGGAGGACCGCGCCATCGAGCGCCTGACCGATCTGTACGACTACTGGATGCCCCAGGTGGACGACACCAGCGTCTATCCCATCGACTGCGTGTTCACCTCCCGCGAGCTGGATACCATCGACCGCTACAAGACGGACTTCCAGAACGCCGTCTCCGAGCAGGAGGGCCTGTGGATCCGCGACGGCGGCCCCACCGACGAGGAGTGGCAGAAGTACATCGACCACCTGAACAAGCAGTGCGGCATGCAGGAACTGTTGACGGTGTATCAGGACGCCTACGACCGCTACGCGGCCGCGGAATAAAAACAACGACTGGGAGGCTGTCTCATGCTCAGCGAAGAGCTGCGCAAAGCGCGCGAATTTGAGGATCAGTATCTGCCGTACATCTCGGACGCGGAGCGCCCGGCGTTCCACGTGACCGGCGGCATCGGCTGGATCAACGACCCCAACGGCTTTTCCTGCTACAAAGGCGCATACCACCTGTTCTATCAGTACCACCCCTACTCCAATCAGTGGGGCCCGATGCACTGGGGGCACGTCCGAACCAGCGACTTCATCCGCTGGGAGCGGCTGCCGGTGGCACTCGCGCCCGATACGGAGTACGACCGCAACGGCTGCTTTTCCGGAAGCGCCGTCGAGTTGGACGACGGGCGGCAGCTGCTGATGTACACGGGCGTGCACCGCGTGCGCCGCGAGGACGGCGTGATGCAGGAGTTTCAGACCCAGTGCGTCGCCGTGGGCGACGGCGTGGACTATGAGAAGTACGAGGGGAACCCGGTGCTCACCGGAAGGAATCTGCCCGAGGGATTCAGCGCGCTGGACTTCCGCGACCCCAAGATATGGCGGGAGGCGGACGGGAGCTTCCGCGCGGTGGTGGGCAACCGCACTGACGATGGCAGCGGCGCGATCCTCCTCTTCGAGAGCGGAGACGGCTTCCATTGGCACTATTCGACCATCATTGACCGCTGCCACAACGAGTACGGCCGCATGTGGGAGTGTCCGGACTTCTTCCCGCTGGACGGGAAGCAGGCGCTGCTGACCAGTCCGCAGGAGATGGCGGCGCTGGGACTGGAGTTTCACGCCGGCTACGGCTCCATCTGCCTGACCGGCGAATGGGATTCCGAGGCGCGAAAGTTCACCCGCGAGCGCGTGCAGTCCATCGACTACGGCATCGACTTCTACGCCCCGCAGACGCTTCTGACCCCCGACGGCCGGCGCGTGATGATCGCCTGGATGCAGAGCTGGTCGAACGCGCACTGCCAGCCCCAGAACGCGCGCTACTTTGGCGAGATGACGCTGCCGCGCGAGCTCAGCCTCCGCAATGGGCGGCTCGTTCAGAACCCCGTGCGGGAGCTGGCGAACTACCACGGCCACCGCGTCGCCTACGAGGGCGTGCTGGTGAATCGGGAGACGAACATGCCCGGCGTGAGCGGGCGCATACTGGACATGACGGTCACGGTGCGGCCCGCGGGAACGATGTATCAGTGGTTCAAGCTGAACGTGGCCAAGGACGGCGAGTTCGCCACCACCATCCGCTACAAGCCCGTGTGCAACACGGTGCGCGTGGACCGCAGCCGCTGCGGCATCCGCCACGACGTGGTGCACGTGCGCGATTTCCTCGTTCGCCCGCGCGGCGGCGAAATCAAGCTGCGCGTGGTGATGGATCGCTGCAGCCTGGAGCTGTTTGTCAACGACGGTGAGCAGGCGGCCACCTTCATCGTCTACACGCCGGAGTCCGCCGAATCCATCAGCTTCGAGGCCGAGGGCAGCGTGCTGGTGGACGTGGAGAAGTACGATTTGGATTTTGACCGAGTCTGAGAGGGAGGATATCGAAATGTCCGAAGTGATTCTGAAGGGCTTAAAGAAAGTGTACGACAACAAGGTAACGGCGGTACACGATGTGAACCTGCACATCGCGGACAAGGAGTTCATCGTGCTGGTCGGGCCTTCCGGTTGCGGAAAGTCGACGACGCTGCGCATGGTGGCCGGCCTGGAGGAGATCTCCGAGGGCGAGCTGTACATCGACGGCAAGCTGTGCAACGACGTGGAGCCGAAGGATCGCGACATCGCGATGGTCTTCCAGAGCTACGCGCTGTATCCGCACATGACGGTGTACGAGAACATGGCGTTCGCGCTGAAGCTGAAGAAGGTGCCGAAGGATCAGATCGACAAGAAGGTGCGCGAGGTCGCGCAGATCTTGGACATCACGCAGTACCTGGAGCGCCGACCGAAGGCGTTGTCCGGCGGCCAGCGCCAGCGCGTGGCGATCGGACGCGCGATGGTGCGCGACCCGAAGGTGTTCCTGATGGACGAACCTCTGTCGAACCTGGACGCGAAGCTGCGCAACCAGATGCGCGCGGAGATCATCAAGCTGCGCCAGAGGATCAACACGACGTTCATGTACGTTACGCATGACCAGACCGAGGCAATGACCCTGGGCGATCGAATCGTGATCATGAAGGACGGCTACGTGAATCAGATCGGGGCGCCGCAGGATCTGTTCAACAAGCCGGTGAACCTGTTTGTGGCGGGCTTCATCGGGATGCCGGTGATGAACTTCTTCTACAATTCGAAGTTGCTGCAGGAAGGCGGGAAGTACTACGCGGAGATCAAGGGCGTGAAGTTTGAGCTGAGCGAGTTCCAGCAGAAGGCGCTGAGCGCGAACGGGCAGAAGCCGTGCGAGATCGTCGCGGGTATCCGGCCGAACTACCTGAGCGTGGGCAGCGGCGATTTGAAGGCGAAGATCGAGGTCAACGAGATGATGGGCGCGGAAGTGCATCTGCACGCGAACTGCCAGGGCGATGAAGTGGTCATGGTCATTCCGACCGTGGGCTTGAAGGTAGACGTGTCGCAGGGCGCGGAAGTGAGCTTCAACACGAAGCCGGAGCTGATTCAGCTGTTCGACAAGGAGAGCGGCAACAATCTGATCTGGTATGACGAGGTGTCCGCCAGGGAGAATCATCCGGTGAGCAAGTGTTACAAGTTTTGATTTGAGTCATTCATAATGGGGACGCCGCCCTGGATTGGGGCGGCGTCTGCTTGTCATGGTTGGCGGATGCGTGTATGAGCGTTGAGCGGAGGGTTCGGTTGCTGTTTTGATTTGGGAAGCGTTGCTTCCCAAATCAAAAAGCGCTCCGGCGGCCCGCGCTTGATGGTGGCGAGGGTTGGTTCGAATGATCGGGATGGGATTCGGGCGCGGGCCGCTGGGGGTGCGGAGGACGGGGTTACGGGGGTTACGCTGGGCGCCGCCCAGACCTGCTTAAGGGCCTGAGGCCCTTAAGAACCCCCTCTTTTGGAGAAACGAATGCCGCCCTGGGTGGGCGGCATTTTCATCTTATCCGTCAGTCCGTTGTATAGCACTTCAGGATTTCCCCGAAAAACATCGTATGGAAGTCGCCGGCGTTATACACGCTGGAAATCAGCACCGGGTCCATGCGGTCGGGGGTCATGGCCTGGGTCAGCAGCGTGCGGCACTCGAAGTGGAGGCCGCATTCGGCCACGATGGGCGCTTTGACCGTCAGCGCCGGAACCGCGGTCAGGCCGTGACCGTCGAACTTATCCAGATCGCGGCCGGACTTCGTTCCCGCGAAGGCCAATTCCGCCTTGAGGGGATTCTTGGTGGGCACGCTCACGGTGAACTCGCCCGCCGCCTGAATGAGCCCATAGGTGTGGCGCTGCGGCCGCACCATCACCATGAATACCGGTTTGCCCCAGACGCAGCCGATGCCGCCCCAGCCGATGGTCATGGTATTGGGCCGCTCGCCCGCGACGGTCAGGAACACGCCGCCGTTCTGCAGATGCTCCGTCGTGGTTTGGATGACGTCCAGACAGTTGATCTCCTTCATGATTGAAACACCTCCGGAATGTTATATGTGAAACAGAACTATTTATGATACAGTTTATTGGTCTGGTAGATCGGGTCGAATGTCACGTTCATTCCCAGCCGCTTGAAGGAGTCCTCGTCGGCCTGGGAGAGGATCACGCTGGAGTGGGCCTCGCAGCCGTCGAGCTTCGCGAGCTGCCGGATGGCCGCTGCGGCGCTGGGCGCGGTGGCCGCGCAGATCGCCAGGGCGATCAGCAGCTCGTTGATGTGCAGCCGGGGGTTGCGGTTGCGCAGGTGGTTGACCTTCAGGTTCTGGATGGGTTCGATGACGGTGGGGGAGATCAGGTCGATCGCGTCCGGGATGCCGGCCAGCGCCTTCAGCGCGTTCAAAAGCGCCGCCGAGGACGCGCCCAGCAGGTTCGAGGTCTTGCCGGTCACGATCCTCCCGTCGCCCAGCTCGATGGCCGTCGCCGGTTCGCCGGTGGCGTCGGCCACGGCCCGCGCGGGCTGCACCGGCGGCCGCTGCTCAGGCGAGATGTTGAGCGAGCGCATCAGCAGTTCCTGCTTCTGCACCTCGGCCGGCTCCGCGAAACCCTCGCGCAGCAGCCGCGCGCTCTTGAAGTAGCGGCGGATGATTTCGGCCTTCGACGCGTCGCGGCATGCCTCGTCGTCCACGATGGCGAAGCCGGCCATGTTCACGCCCATGTCAGTCGGGCTCTTGTAGGGGCTTTCGCTGTAGATGCGCTCGAACATCGCCTGCAGCACCGGGAAGGTCTCGATGTCGCGGTTATAGTTGACGGTGGTGACGCCGTACGCCTCCAGGTGGAAGGGGTCGATCATGTTCACGTCGTTCAGATCGGCGGTGGCGGCCTCGTAGGCCAGGTTCACCGGATGCTTGAGCGGCAGGTTCCAGATGGGGAAGGTCTCGAATTTCGCGTAGCCCGCCTGCACGCCGTGCTGGTGCTCGTGGTAGAGCTGGGAGAGGCAGGTGGCCATCTTGCCGCTGCCCGGGCCGGGCGCGGTGACGACGACCAGCGAGTGGGTGGTGGGAATGTAGTCGTTGCGACCGTAGCCGTTGGGGCTGACGATGCCGGCGATGTTGCCCGGATAGTCCGGGATGCGGTACAGGCGGTACACCGGCAGGCCCAGCTTCTTCATGCGCGCCTCGAATACCTCCGCCGAGGGCTGACCCGTGTACTGCGTCAGCGCGATGCTGCCCACGTAGAGCCCGCTCTCCCGGAACGCGTCCACCAGCCGGATCACGTCCACGTCGTAGGTGATGTCCAGGTCGCCGCGCTTCTTGTTCTTTTCGATGTCGTTGGCGTTGATGGCGATCACGATCTCCGCCTGATCCCGGAGCTCCATCAGCATCTTCAGCTTGTTGTCTGGCGCGAAGCCCGGCAGCACGCGCGACGCGTGGTAGTCGTCGAAGAGCTTGCCGCCGAATTCCAGATACAGCTTGCCGCCGAACTGGGCGATGCGCTCGCGGATCTTCTCCGATTGAAGCTGGATGTACTTGCGGCTGTCGAAACCGATCTTCTGCATACTCATCCTCCGTAACAATGAAAAGCGGGCGTCCTCCGAGGTGTGGGGGAAGCCCGTCTTATGTGCCCTCTCCAATATAGCATATTCGGGGATAAAAGGCAAACGAAGCTTGGGTAAAACTTTCCAAAATAATATAGGTGGCTGCCTGTGGGAAGCGTTCGCATTCGCCTTGATTGCGCGGGAAGGGGGCGAAGGTTCAGCCGGGAAGCGAAAATTGTCCGCGGCGGAGATATCGAGGGAACGCGCGGAAAGCGCGAAGCGGCGCATGGATAAACCGCGCGCCGCCTGTCTTGCGCTGCGATGAGCGCCGCTTTATGCCTCGATCAGCAGCTCCGCGATCTGCACGCAGTTCGTGGCCGCACCCTTGCGGATCTGGTCGCCGCAGCACCAGAGGGTGAGCCCGCGCTCGTCGTCGATCAGGTCGCGGCGGATGCGGCCCACGTAGACCAGATCCTGATCGGTGGTGTCCAGCGGGGTGGGGTAGTTGCGGCCGTGCAAATCGTCGATCAGCACGCAGCCCGGAGCCGCGGCCACCGCCGTGCGGGCCTCTTCGACGCTCATGGGCTTCTCGGTCACGAACTGCACCGAGATCGAGTGGGAGCGCATCACCGGCACGCGCACGCAGGTGCAGCACACCTTGAGCTCCGGCAGGTGCATGATCTTCCGGCCCTCGTTCTGCATCTTCATCTCCTCGGTGGTGTAGCCGTTCTCCAGCTCGCTGCCGATCTGGGGGATGACGTTGGAGAGGATCTGGCAGGGGAAGGTGCTCGGCTTCGCGGCCTCGCCCTTCGCGTGGCCCGCGATCTGCTCCTCCAGCTCGCGCATGCCCTCCACGCCCGCGCCGGACACAGCCTGATAGGTGCAGGCCACCATCTTTTCGATGGGCGTGACGCGGCGGATGCCGGAGAGCGCCACCAGCGTGATGATCGTCGAGCAGTTCGGATTGGCAATGATGCCGTGATGCTTCTTCGCGTCCGCGGGGTTGATCTCCGGCACCACCAGCGGCACGTCGTCCTGGAGCCGGAACGCGGACGAGTTGTCCACGAACACCGCACCGGCCCTGACGATGGCCGGGGCGAAGCGCTGGGCCATGGCGTTGCTCACCGCGCCCAGCACGAAGTCCATGCCGGCGAAGGAACTTTCGGTCGCCTCTTCAATCGTGATTTCCTGCCCCTTGAAGGTCACGCTCTTGCCCGCGCTGCGCGCGCTCGCCAGGGGGAGCAGCTTGCCCACGGGGAAGTTGCGCTCCTCCAGCACCTGAATCATCTGCTGGCCCACGGCGCCGGTGGCGCCCAGCACGGCCACGTTGTACGTTTTCATTTTGCATCGCCCTCCTGATCTTTCATGAATCCGTCGTAGAGCGTGCGAATGGCGCGCTCGAAGTCCCTGTTGTCCACGCCCACGATGATGCTGATCTCCTCCGAACCCTGGGCGATCATGCGGATGTTGATGTTCTGCTCGCCCAGCGCGCCGAAGAGCTTGGCGGAGCTGCCCGGCACGCTCACCATGCGCCTGCCCACCGAGGCCACCAGCGCGATGTCGTCCGCCGTCTTGATGCGGTCGGGCTTGAGGCGCTGCTTGATGTCGGAGATCAGGTCGTAGATGCGGTCACGAATCTGCGCCGAGGGCATGACGACATTGAAGCTGTCCACGCCCAGCGTGATGTGCTCGACCTCCACCTTGTAGTTCTCCAGCATCTCCAGCGTGCCGCGCACAATGCTGGTGTCGGTGGAGATGTGCTTCTTGTAGATCGTGAGCACCGTGAAGCTCTTGCGGCCCGCGATGCCGGTGATCAGCCGCTTGCTGCGCACGAGGCGCTCGTCGATGTTTTCCAGGATCATCGTGCCCGCGTCCTGGGGGCGGTTGGTGTTGCGGATGTTGAGCGGAATGTTCTTCTCCTTGACGGGAAGGATGCTCTCCTCGTGCAGCACGCTCGCGCCCATGTAGCTAAGCTCGCGCAGCTCCTGATAGGTGATGTACTGAATCGGTTTCGGATTCTCCACCACGCGCGGATCGGCCATCAGTATGCCGGAGACATCCGTCCAGTTTTCGTAGATGTCCGCGTCCAGCGCGTTGGCGACGATCGCGCCGGAGATGTCGCTGCCGCCGCGGGTCATCACCTTGATGCGGCCGTTGGGCAGCGCGCCGTAGAAGCCCGGCATCACGAAGCGGGGGTGCTTCACCGCCCGCGCCGCGATGGCGGAGTAGGTCTGCGGGTAGTCGATCTGGCCGTCGTAGGAGAAGAACACGCAGTCCGCCGCGTCGATGAACTCGTAGCCCAGATACTCGCTCATCAGAAGCGCCGTCAGGTACTCGCCGCGCGACACGAGGTAGTCCACCGAGATGTCCGAATTGAGTTTGGCGCGCAGGCGGGCGAACTCGCCCTCCAGGTCGCACTGGAGCCCCAGTTCGTCGCGGATGTCGTAGTAGCGCTGCTCGATCATCGAGAAGATGTCCTCGTGGGACACGCCGTAGTTCAGGTGCGCATGGGTCAGGTAGAGCAGGTCCGTGACCTTGCTGTCCTTGCCGTAGCGCTTGCCCGCCGCCGACACCACCACGCACATGCGCGATGGATCGGCTTCCACAATTTCCTTTACCTTGCGAAACTGTTCCGCGCCCGCCAGAGACGATCCGCCGAACTTTGCCACCTTCAACATATGCCTCAAGTCCTCCGAATGCCCGCGAAGAACGCGGACCTGATATTCGCCATCCGCTCGTGCATCTCAGACACGGATACGGGATTGGTTTCGTACACATCCCACGCGCCGCTGTGGTCGGGCCGTCCCGCCCAGCCCGCGGGAAGCTCCGTGCCCGCCGGGACGCGCAGGTAGTAGCGCTCCATGGCACCCGCGTTGTCGGGCGTGCCCGCCGCGCAGACCTCGCGGGTCATGTAGCGGTGCCCCGCGTCCACCGAGCGCACGTCGCGCAGCACGTTCGCCGCCGTGGGATCCTTGCCCGCGCCCTGGCCGATGTAGCTCATCAGGCCGTAGCGCTCGCCCTCGTACCAGGCGTAGTTCACGTTGGAGAGGATCGCCGCCTCGGGAGCGGTCTTGCTGACCAGCGTGGGCTCGACGTACGCGCGCACCGCGCCATCCGCGCTCCGCTCCGCCCGCGCGCACAGGCGGATGACCAGCCCCTGCGCCTTTGCCCAGGCCGCGTCCACGGGCAGCACCGAGGCAATGCCGCGCGTCGGGATGTCCTCGGGCTTGAGCCAGACGTCGAAGCCCACGGCGCAGGCGAGGATCAGCTTGCGCTGGGTGTCGAGGCCGTCCACATCGCTGGACGGGTCGCGCTCGGCGTAGCCGAGCCGCTGCGCCTCGGCCAGCACGTCCGCGTAGGCGCTGTTCTTGGACTGCATCGCGTCGAGGATGTAGTTCGTCGTGCCGTTCAGTATGCCGCCCAGCGCGGTGATGCGGTCGACGCCACGGGCGATGGTCAGATTCGCCAGGTATGCGATGCCGCCGCCGCAGGCCGCGCCGTAGAGGAAGGCCACGCCCCGCTGCTTCGCCAGCGCCGTGAGCTCGGGCCCGTAGGCGCTCACCAGCAGCTTGTTGGCGGTCACGAAGTGCCTGCCGCTGTCGAGAACCTGGCTCGCGAATTCGTAGGCCGGATGCAGGCCGCCCATGGTCTCCACGACCAGTTCGATCTCCGGGTCGCTGAGGATCACGCTGATGTCGTCGGTGATGTAGTCCGCCTGAAAGCGCTTTTCCAGCACCCACTTGACTTCCACGTCCGAGAGGCCCTGCGCGATTTCATACACGCCGCTGCCGATGGTGCCCATGCCGAGCAATCCGATCTTCATGCTATCACTCCCATTTCTTTCCGCGGTGCGCGGCCAAAAGTCTTTACAATAAAAACACTTGTTTTTCTGCGGGAAACATTGTATCATAGATTTATTCGGTTTGCAAGTTATGTTTCAGGAAAGGGGAGCTAAGATGGAGTTATTTATCAGCACGCGCGGCGACGCTTCGGGCGTGACCGCGCCCGAGGCGGTGCTGCGCGGCATCGCGCCCGACGGAGGGCTATATATAAGGAAGGACATGCCGAGTATCCCGGTGGAGGAGCTGGCGGGCGCGGATTTCCGCGCGCTGGCGGAGCGCATCCTGGGTGAGTATCTCACGGGATATGATCGGGAAGAGATTCGCGGCTGCGTCGAGCGGGCGTACGACGGGAAGTTCGATGTTCCGGAGATCGCGCCGGTGCGAGCGGTGGGGGACATACACGTGCTGGAGCTGTTCCACGGCCCCACGGCGGCGTTCAAGGATGTGGCGCTCTCCGCGCTGCCCCAGCTGATGAGCTGCGCGCTGCAAAAGACCGGCGCGCGCGACGAGATCCTGATCCTCACCGCCACCAGCGGCGATACCGGCTCGGCGGCGCTCACGGGCTTTCGGGACGTGCCGGGCATTCGCATCATCGTATTCTATCCGGATCGGGGCATCAGTCCGATCCAGCGCGCCCAGATGACCACCATGGCCGGGGACAACCTCGGCGTGTGCGCCATCTCTGGCAACTTCGACGACGCGCAGACCGGCGTGAAGCGCATCTTTGCCGAGCTGCCCGAGGACTTCCGCGCGCGGTGCCATGTGGCATTGTCCAGCGCGAATTCCATCAACATCGGCCGCCTCGCGCCGCAGATCGTCTACTATTACAGCGCGTATCTCGATCTGGTGCAGCGAGGCGCGCTGCGGATGGGCGAGAAGCTCAACTTCTGCGTGCCCACGGGCAACTTCGGCGACATCCTGGCCGGATACTTCGCCAAGCGCATGGGCCTGCCGGTGGGGAAGCTGATCTGCGCCTCCAACGCGAACAACGTGCTCACCGATTTCCTGAATACAGGCGTATATGATAAGAAGCGCAAGTTCCTGACGACGATCTCGCCGTCGATGGACATCCTGGTGTCCAGCAATCTGGAGCGGCTGCTGTACCTGGCGCTGGATTGCGACGCGCGGGCCGTGCGCGAGCGGATGGCGGCGCTCAATGAGCGGGGAGAGTATTCCATGCCGGAAGCCGCGATGGCGAAGATCCGCGAGAGCTTCGCCGCCGCCTGCGCTACGGATGAACAGGCGCTGGACGCGATTCGGCGCGTGTTCCGGGAGCACCGCTATCTGATGGATCCCCACACCGCCGTGGCCTGGAAGGCGGCGGAGGACTACCGCGCGGCGACGGGGGATCGCGCTCCCTGCGTCGTGCTGTCCACGGCATCGCCCTACAAGTTCCCGGCGAGCGTGCTGACGGCGCTGGGCGAAGAGATCCCCGCGGACGCGGCGGCGCAGCTGAAGCGCATGGAGGAACTGAGCGGCACAAAGGCGCCCGCGCCGTTGGCGCATGTGCTGGATCGCGCGCCGCGCTTCCGGGATGTGATCGCGCCCGGAGAGATGATGAATTACGTGATGGAGAGGATGACGCGCAGATGATTACCGTTCGCGTGCCGGCGAGCTCGGCAAACCTCGGCCCAGGCTTCGACTGCCTGGGGTTGGCGCTGGGCATCTATGGCAAATTCAGCTTTGAGGAGCGCGAGAGCGGGCTCGAGTTCGAGGGCGTGGCCCCCGAGTTTCAGAACGAGGACAACCTTGCGGTGGTGGCCTACCGCCGCACGCTGCGCGAGATCGGCGCGCCGGAGACGGGTCTGTATCTCAAAATCGACTCCGAAATCCCGCCGTGCAGCGGACTGGGCAGCAGCGCGAGCCTGTTCGTGGCGGGCGTGGTGGCGGCGAACGAGATTCACGGCCGGCCGCTGGACGAGAGCTCGATGCTGAACCTCGTGACCGAACTGGAGGGACATCCGGACAACGTGGCCCCGGCGCTGCTGGGCGGGCTGACCTCGTCCATCGTGATGGACGACGGCCGCGTGTTCTCCATGCGCAGCCGGGTCGCGCCCAACGTGCACCTGTGCGCGCTGGTGCCGAACTTCTCGCTGTCCACCAAGGAGGCGCGCGCCGCGCTGCCCAGGTCGCTCTCGCTGGGCGACGCCACGTTCAACGTCTCCCGCGCGGCGGTGCTTTTGAAGGCGCTGGAGGCGGGCAACTTCGACGCCATCTCCGCCGCCATGACCGACCGCATGCACGAGCCCTTCCGCGCGCGGCTGATCGACGAGTACGACTCCGTGCGCCAGCGGGCGCTGAAGAGCGGCGCGGTGGCCTTCTGCATCAGCGGCGCGGGGCCGACGCTGCTGGCGGTGCACCGGGTGATGGACTTCCCCCGGCGGCTGGAGCAGGCGGTCAAGGGCCTGCGCAACCACTGGCGCGTGATTCCGCTGGAGATGGATTTGAACGGCGCGACCATCGTCGAGGAGGAAGAGGCATGAGGGGCGACTACCTGATCGTGCACAAGAAGATCCTGCCGATCTACTACGAGAAGGTGCTCGAGGCGCGCAATCTGCTGGAGAGCGGCGCGGAGCGGGATGTGAGCGCGGCGGTGCGCCGGGTGGGCATCTCCCGCAGCACGTTCTATAAATATAAGGACTACATCTACTCGCCCGAGGGCGGGGAGGTGGGCCGCAAGGCGGTGATCTCAATGATGCTGAGCCACGAGATCGGCGTGCTGTCCACGGCGCTCAACCGCCTCTCCGGCATCGGCGCGAGCGTGCTCACCATGACCCAGAGCCTGCCGATCCGCGGCGTCGCCAGCGTGGTGGTCACGCTGGACGTGAGCCAGATGAACGCCAGCATCGAGGAGGCGCTGCGCGAACTGGATCGAATCGTCGGCGTGGAGAGCGCGACGCTGGTCGCCATCGAATGAAACCGCGCATAACCACACCCCAGAAGGGAGATTCCAAAGAACCTCAGGTTCTTTGGCGGGTTTGGGCAGCGCCCAGCGTAACCCCAGGCGGCCCGCGCAGACAATCCAGCATCCCTTCATGCGCAAGGTCGTCTCATCGTTCTCAAGCGCGGGCCGCCGCGGCGAGTCTTTGATTGGGAAAGCCCTGCGGCTTTCCCAATCAAAAGGAGCCCGCCACCCATCCTTTCCTAAATACTTTTACCTTCTCGGATCCACGAAATTTATTTCTGCCACCATCCAATGATCCGCCATCTTTGCGTGCCTATAAGGATAGCAGGAAGGCGGAAACATGAAGAATTGGTTGCTCCTGCTGACATTTTCACCGCTTTTCAATGTCTGCGCCTGCGCGGAGGAAGCGGAGTTTAACACGAATCAATACTTAACTACCACACCGATTCCAAATGCGACCGGTCTATCCAGCGCGGACTGGCAGGAGGCTGCGGCAGCCAGCGGCGCGAAGTGTGCACCGCCCATGTGGGTGATGTTCCGCAGGACGAGCCTGCTCAAGGTGATATAGCAAACATGAGATAAAGCCGCTTTAGTTCAAATCGCAAGGAAAAAAGGACCGTCAGTTTTGCCGGTAGTCAATGATTTTGTTCCATGTAGTCCGAGCGCAGGATCGCGTAGAGCTCCACATCCACGAAGCGGCCCTTGTTCAGCATCCGCTGGCGCAGCGTGCCCTCGTGGCGCATGCCGCACTTGCGCATCACCGCGCCGGAGGCCGTGTTGGGTACCTCATGCTGGGCCTCGATGCGGTTGAGGTTCATGCTCCGAAAGCCGTGGCGCAGCACCGCGCCCAGCGCCTCGGTCATGATGCCCCGGTTCCAGTAGCCCCGTGACAGGGAGTAGCCCACCTCCGCCGCGGCGTTCTCCTGCTGGATCCACATGAAGCCGATGGTGCCGATCAGCTTGCCGTTCTCCTTCCACTCGATGCCCCAGCTCGCGGGCTCGCCCAGGCGGTAGCGGCGCAGCATGTAGCGGATGTAGCCCCGCGCCTCGCCGACGCTGTGCTGAGCGTCCCAGAGCACGTAGCGGGCCACCTGCGGGTCCTGGCTGTATTCGAACACGTCCTGCGCGTCGCGCATGCTGAGCTTGCGCAGGAGCAACCGGGGAGTCTCCAGCGTGGGCATGAAGCCCGAAAACATGTCCATTTTGATTCTCCGTCAGATGAGCTTGTCCGCCATGCACACCGCGATTTGGGTCTTGGCGTCGCGGATCTCGCCGCGCGTCACCATGGATAATACCTCGTCGAAGGGGAGCTTGACCACGTTCAGGAATTCGTCCTCGTCGGGCCTGCTCTCGCCGAAGCGCAGCTCCCGCGCGAGGTAGAGCGAGATGCGCTCGTTGGAGAAGCCGGGGGTGGTGTAAGTGTCCGTCAGGTGAACCCAGCTATCCGCGTCGAGACCGGTTTCCTCCTTGAGCTCGCGCTTGGCGGCCAGCAGGCGATCCTCATCCAGGCTGTCCAGCTTGCCCGCCGGGATCTCCAGCAGGATCTGGTCGATGGGCGCGCGGAACTGGCGCACGAGATAGGCGTTTCCGTCCGCGTCCACCGGCAGCACCGCCGAGGCGCCCACGTGCAAGGCGACTTCGCGCTTGGTCAGCTTGCCGTTGGGCAGCTCGTTGACCAGGTGGTCGATGTGGAGTATGATGCCATCGAATACGCGCTCTCGCGTGCGGTTCTTCTCCATGATGGATTCGTCGCTGAATTTCTGCATGTCCGTGCTCCTCCTGGAAATAAGCTGGAAATTTATTCGACCCGGCGGCGGCGAATTCCTGCCGATTCCCACTAGGCAAACGCGAGAATTTGTTGTATAATGATAGTAACCCCTTGAATTTGAAAGGAGATGATCCGGTTGATACAGGTTATTTTGGGCGATAAGGGCAGCGGCAAGACCAAGCGGCTGATCGACCTGGTAAACGAATCACTGAAGAATGAACATGGCGACATTGTTTTTATAGATGACGATAAGCGCTACATGTACGATCTGCGCCACGAGATCCGCTTCGTGGACGCCAGCGAGTACCCCGTGGGCCACAAGAGCACGACCACCGAGATGCTGGGCTTCATCTGCGGCATGCTCTCCGTGAACTTTGACATCTCGCTGATCGCGATGGACGCCTTCATGAAGCTGGTGCGCACCCCGCTGGACGCGCCTGAGATGGAGAACTTCTTCCGGGCGCTGGAGGGACTGAGCCAGGCGCACCACTGCAAGTTCCTGATCTCCGTGAGCGCCAGCGCCGACGCGGTGCCGGAGTACGTGAAGAAGTACGCGATCTGAGTCTGAATAGAATCGGGCCGCCCGCGCCGCGGGCGGCCCGCGGTTTGGAGGGAATGCGATGCGCCGATGGATCGCGGGAATCGCCGCACTGCTCGCGATCGCGCTGATGCTGTTCGTCGGCTGGCGGATGATCCAGGGGATCGGCGCGCTGGTGAGCGGATTCGCGCCAGAAGCGGCCGCGCGGGACCCAATGTTCGCGGAGGAGGCGGAGGCGCCGCCCACGCGCCCGCCCGAGCTCGACGCGGAGACCGCGCAGCCGGACCATCCCACGCTGGACGACTACGTGCCCGAGGTGGAAACGCCCGTCGATCTGACCGTGGACGAACTCATCCGCCGCGCTGAAGCCGCCTCGGATACATGAACGCACACCCGCTCCGCATAGATTTTTGCGGGGCGGTGATTTTTGATGCGAGGATGGCGGGAGGCGGGCGCGGCGATGGCCGTGTGCGCGGCGGCGGTGAGCGCGGACTTCGCCGCGGGGCGCGAAACATCGGCGTTCTATTCACAGATGGCGGGGGCGTCCTGGCTGGGAATCGCCTTCTCCGCGCTGCTCTTCGGCGGACTGGTCGCTTTGATCGTGCTGCTGGCGCGCCGAAGCGGCGCGCGGGACTTGTTCTCTCTGCTGCGGCGCTCACCGGGCGGCGCGCTGGGAAGGATCGGCCGCGCGCTGTACCTGGGCATACTGCTGCTGGCGGGCGGTTCGCTGATCTGCGCGGCGGGAAGGCTGGGCGCGCTCACGCTGCCGCTGCGCCACGCGTACGCGTTTGGCGTCGCGGCGGCGCTATTGCTGGCGGCGTGGCTCGCGCTGGGAGGCGCGGGCGGCATGCGAATCGCGGGCGCTGGCTTCGTGGCGCTGTTGGCGCTCTATGAGGCGGCGCTCGCGCGCTTCGGCCGGCTGGACGAACTGCCCGGGATGCAGTTTGTGCTGGAGCTCAAGCTGGCGGACAATCTTCCCGCCGCGCTGCTCTTCGGCGCGCTCCACGCGGCGATGTGCGCGAGCCTCTGCGCGGGCGTGGTATTGCGCGCGGCGGGGGAGGGCGCGCGGCCTGCGGCGCTCGGGCTGTGGTCGGGCAGCGTCTTCTTTCTGCTGACCGCCGCGGGAAACGCGGCGCTGCGCGCTCAGGCGGGCGAGCTGCTGGCGCTGGAGGTCCCCTTCGTGGCGCTGGCCTCCGGTTGGGGGGCGGCGGGCTTCTGGTCGAGCGCGGCGGTGATCTATCTGGCGGCGGTCACGAGCCTGGCGGGATTGATCTGCGCGCTGCCGCTGCCGGACTGGATGTTAAATTCTAAAATTTCCCGGGGGTTACATTGACTTTACGGGCAAATTGGGATATAATACAGTTTGTGTCAATGCGCTCACTAGCCCCGAGCTAAGACACATCCTGCGAAGGGTACTGACCACACCCGGCGCGAAAACAGTGATCTTATTTGGAGGAATTACTCGTGAGTACTTATATGGCGAATCCCCAGAACGTCGAGCGTAAATGGTACGTCATCGACGCAGAGGGCATGGTACTCGGCCGCCTGGCTTCCCAGGTTGCGTCCATGCTCCGCGGCAAGCATAAGCCCACCTTCACCCCGAATTGCGACTGTGGCGATTACATCATCGTCGTCAACACGGACAAGCTGGTGCTCACCGGCAAAAAGCTGGACGACAAGATCTATCGCTATCACACCGGCTATCCGGGCGGCCTGAAGGAGATTCCCTATCGCCGTCTGATGGCGAAGAAGAGCGATTTCGCTTTCAAGGAGGCCGTGCGCCGCATGCTTCCGAAGGGCCCCTTGGGCTATGCCATGGCGAAGAAGCTGTTCGTCTACACCGGAGCCGAGCACAAGCATCAGGCACAGAAGCCCGAAGCGCTCAAGCTGTAATCAGGGAGGAGAATAAATCATGGCGAATACTGTATGCTTCCATGCCGTCGGCAGAAGGAAAAAGGCGATCGCTCGCGTGCGCCTGATCCCCGGCGAGGGAAATATCATCATCAACAAGCGCAATCTGGACGAGTACTTCGGCTACGAGACGCTGAAGACCGTGGTGCGCCAGCCGCTGAACCTGACCGAGACGCTGGGCAAGTTTGACGTGATCGTCAACTGCAAGGGCGGCGGTTTCACCGGCCAGGCCGGCGCCATCCGCCACGGCATCGCCCGCGCGTTGGTCAAGGCCGACGAGGCCTATAAGCCCGCCATCAAGAAGGCTGGCTATCTCACCCGCGATCCGCGCATGAAGGAGCGCAAGAAGTACGGCCTCAAAGCCGCCCGCCGCGCGCCCCAGTTCTCGAAGCGCTAAAAGAGCCTCAAAACCCCTGGAAATACGGCATTTCCGGGGATTTTTACTTTTGCGCAGAGAGTCCTGATTTGACCCGTTTTGAACCAATTTATCGGGGTGAAACCGGGGTGAAATCATCCAAATGGGTGAAAATATGGGTGAAAACGTGGGACTAAAAAGTTCATATAGATGCGTTCTTAAAGCAGCCCATTTTCACCCCGAAGCCAAATGGATTTGTTTGGTGCATCTGTTTGATTTTAGCAGATTGTGATTGCGAGGATTACGTTTTATTGCAAACGAGGGGATGACAACAGGTCATCCCCTCGCAGAATAATTCTTAGGTATTCAAATTCATCGCGCCTTGGCGGCTTATCTTCTTCCACCTTTGTTCCGGAACTCGTTGTACAGGATCTCGGCCAGCGCGAGGCGGATGACATCGTACTTGTGGCGATCCTCGAACAGGGAGGTGTAGGTCTCCTGGGATTCGACGTAGCCCTCCTGTGCGGCGTCGTCGAAGGCTTGGGAGAAGGTGCTCTCCGAGAAGATTCGGAAGTCGGACGACTGCGCCGTATTCGCAAGCCTCGTGTTGCTGCGCAGCTTCTCCGCGAGGGCGTAGATGAGCACGCGATCTCCCTCGGTGAAGTTGCCCTTGTACTGCTCGTTGATCCGCCGAATGATCTCGTCGAGGGGATCCTTGCCCTCTTGCTTGCCCGAGCTCTTGGGCGCGGCGGGCACGTAGACGCCGTCGCCATCCTCGAGGCTGATGTCGCCCTCGAAGGTCTTCTCCAGCTTGTACATTTCGAGCGACAGCATCTTCTCGATGTCCTCCATCGGCACGGCCTCCACCGGCAGCATACCGACCAGGAACGAGCAGTAGACGTATTCCAGATGCAGCTCCTTGTCGAACATCCGCACGACCTGGGTGACATAGCGGTACCACTTGCAGAAGCTTCGCATGGTGCGGCGAATCTCGTAGCGCTCGTCGTCCGTCTTCTCCTGATAGCGCCGGACGGCGGGGAGGAGCTTGCTGGTGAGCAGGCCCTGGGCGTCGCTGCTCTGCGCGCCGTTGGCGTAGTAGACGTCGCAGAAGGCAGTAATATCGTCGTCGCCGTAGATCTGGTAATTGCGCAGATCCCGCTGCACCTTGTAGAGCAGGTCGGTGTTGACCTCCTCCTGAAGATAGGTCTCGTGATAGAACACCTGGAAGTCGGCCTGCACATCCTCCGCTTCGTTGGCGAAGTCCAGCACGAAGGTGTCGGTCTTGCCGTCGCAGGTGCGGTTCAGGCGGCTGAGCGTCTGCACGGTCTTGACGCCACGCAGCTTCTTATCCACGATCATCGTGTGCAGCAGCGGCTCATCGAAGCCGGTTTGATACTTCTCGGCGACGATCAGGATGTTGAAGTTCTTGTGGAACTCCTCCTTGGTCTGGGATTCCTGGATGTGGGAGCCGTCCGGGCGGACGTTCATGCCGGACTCCGTGTAGCTTTCGTCGTTCAGCACGACCTCGCCGGAGAAAGCCACCATGGGCTTGACTTCCGCATAACCCCGCTCATCGGCATAGCGCCGGATCGCCTGGAAGTAGAGCACGGCGGCGGGGCGGGAGGCGGTGACGACCATCATCTTCGCCTGACCGTTGATCTTGCCCCGCGTGGTCTCCATGAATGTTTCGACGATCACCTCGGATTTCTGCCGGATGTTCTCCGGGTGGAGCTGCTGGTATCGCTTGATGACCTTGCTTGCCCGGGACGAGGGCACCTCCGGATTCTCCGGCGTGGTGTTGGCGATCTTGAAGCAGGTCTTATAGGTCATGTAGTTCTGCAAGACGTCGAGTATGAAGCCCTCCTCGATGGCCTGATGCATGCTGTAGATGTGGAACGGGTGGAAGCTGCCGTCGTCCGGGTTTTGCGTGCCGAACATCTCCAGCGTGGTGTCCTTCGGCGTGGCGGTGAAGGCGAAGAAGGAGAGGTTCTTGTGCTTGCCGTGGGAGATCAGCTCTCGCACCAGCTTGTCCTGGGGATCGACCGCTTCTTCCGCCTTGCCCTCGATCTCGGCGTACTCTTGCAGAGCGTCGCTCAAATCGGCCAGCGCGATCTTCAGCTTCATCGCGCTGCTGCCGGTCTGGGAGGAGTGGGCCTCGTCGCAGATGATGGCGTAGTTCTTGCCCTCGGCGGCGTCCACGGTGTCGTAGATCACGGGGAACTTTTGCAGCGTGGTGACGATGATGCGCGCACCGTCGTTCAGCGCTCGCCTCAGATCCTGCGAATTCTTGTCCCTGCCAATGGTCTCCACGGTGCCCAGCGTGTGTTCGAACCCGGAGATCGTCTCCTGGAGCTGCTTATCGAGCACGGTGCGGTCGGTGACCACGACCACGCTGCGAAAGATGGGATTGTTCTGCGCGTCGTGGAGCGAGGCCAGCCGATAGGCCGTCCACGCGATGGAGTTGGACTTGCCCGAGCCGGCGGAGTGCTGGATCAGATAGTTGTGCCCCGCGCCGTTGCGCCGGACGTCCGCGACCAGCTTGCGCACCACGTCCAGCTGGTGATAGCGGGGAAAGATGAGCTTCTTTCCCTGCAGGCTGATGAACTTTTGTAGGATGTCCATCATGCTATCCGCCTGGAACACCCGCTTCCACAGGTAGTCGGTGGGGTAACCGTTCGGATTGGGCGGATTGCCCGCGCCGCCATCGTTGCCCGCGCCGTTGCTGCCCTGATTGAAGGGCAGGAACCAGGTCTTGTCGCCCGCCAACCGGGTGGTCATCCAGACTTCGTTCAGATCGACGCAGAAGAAGCCGAGTATGCGCTTGTTGAACTGGAAGCAGATTTCACGGGGGTCGCGGTCGTACATCCACTGCCGCTTGGCGTTCGCCACGCTCTGGCCCCGGAACTGATCCTTCAACTCGAAGGCGAACACGGGAATACCGTTGAGCACGAGCACCATATCCACGGAGTTTCGGTTCTCCGCGCTGTAGTGCCACTGCCGGACGCAATGGAGGATGTTCTGCCGATAGCGTACCACGTCCGTCTCGTTCAGCGAGGATTCGGGCATGAAGTAGCAGACGCGGAAGCGGATACCCCGGTGCTTGAAGCCGTGACGCAGCACGTGGAGCAAGCCTTCCATGTCGCAGGCGTTGTTGAAGGCGACGAAGAACTTCCGCTCCGGATCGACGGTGTTCATGTTGGCGAAGCGCTTCCACTCCCTCGGTTGGGTGGCCTGGATGAAGCGCAGCAACGCATCAGGGAACAGCCCCAGCTTCGGGTCATAGGCATCCGTGCCCTTCGCATAGCCTCCCTCGGGGGAGAGGAAGAACGCCTCGATGTCGCTCTCAAAGCGCTTTTCGGTTGTATCTGTTACGGGCATACTGGCGCCTCCTTTTTTCCGGTGACATACTCATAGATGACGGACTTCTTGTAGGTTTCCAGCTCGGCGAGGAGCCGCTGTTTCGCGAAGATCAGCGCGTCAATTTCGGCACATTTCGTGTCGAGGTAAGACACAATTTCATTCTGCTCATCAAGAGGCGGTAATAAAGCGCCAAATACACCAAGCTTTGCAAAATTCCTATAATCGCTTGACCGGATACGCACCCCGTTTGATAAATCCATTAGGATGTTGCCATATGCCATGCTTCTTAGGAAGTACATAAAGTAACGATTGTTACCAACCGTGCTGCATACATGTACAACTGGCGTAGTTTTGCCGCGACTATCGGAACAACCTATAGCCCCCGCAAAAGCATCCATACCATGTATTACTAGATCACCTATATCTACGCCATGATAACCATTTTCGGTAAAAGACACTGTGAAGCCGTCTTCGCGTCTATTCTTTCGTAAGGTCACTATACCATCTCTAAAACAAGTTATAATTTCATCCGTCGAATATACTTCCTTCTCTTGGGGATGAACCACATTTTTAATCCGACATTCGGCCCAAGTTTCAGGAATGGCATCTATCCATTCAATTTTGCATTCCTTCATCGACCTATCACCTCGAACGCCCTTAGTGACGGCCTCGGTAATTACCGCCTGCTTGAATGCCTTGTATTCCTCAATAGCTTGCTTGGTTTGCTCTTCTACTGTATCGATTTTTGCACATAAGCAATCAAGATGGTTTGCTTTGCTTGCCTATACTCGGTATAGGCAAATCCGGCTAACCACCAAGATAGTTGGTGTCTACAGGGCGATGATCGTAGATTTGCAGAGCTACTGTTCGCACACAACGGTTTATTTGGTTTTTCTCAAGCGTATTATGAAGGCCAAAGAATCAAGATCATTAGTGGCCCTTTAAAGGAATATGAAGCAAAAATCTCCAAAGTAAATAAAAGATTCCAAAATGGCCAAATTGAAATTACTCTAAATAATAGGGCATTCAAAGTATGGTTAAGCTTTGAACTTGTGCAGAGTGTCTAGCAATGATTCATTGATGAATTCGAGGAGGGCTTACAAATGCTGGATCAAGAGCTGATAATGCGCGCGGAGCAAAAGGACGTTCGAGCGATGATCGAGGTTGCCAATGCTTATTATAATGGTGACGGAGTAGAGTGCGATGAAGAGAAATCTTTTAAGCTGTTCAATGAAATCATAAGAATTGACCCCAATCAACCCCAGGTGATAAGCGATCTGGGGAATAGTTGGTTTTTTGGCTTTGGTACGCCAGTCGATAAAACAAAGGGGATCGAATTCTGGGAAAAAGCTTGTGCGATGAACAATGCCAGTGCAAATCTCTGGCTTGGGAATGCATATCGAGACGGAGACGCAGTGCCTCAAGACTATAGGAAGGCCATTGAATATTATAATAAGGCAATTGTACTTGGCAATGTCAGAGCCTTGGTAGAATTAGGGGATCTGTATTATTATGGGCAAGGTGTCGATGTAGATTTCGAGCATGCAGTTAGATTATATCAAGAAGCTGCTGAGAAGGGTCATATTGATGGGCAACACAAGTTAGCCATTGCTTATCGAGATGGACAAGGTGTGCCTGCAGCAGATCGTCAAAAGGCAATCTATTGGTTTAAGAAAGCTGCCGATCAGGGTGGCGCCAATTCGATGATGTTATTGGCGATAGAATACCGCGAAAATGGAGAGGGAGAACTTGCAAAGGAATACTTGCAGAAGGCTTTAGATAATGAAGTGGGCGATGCCGGATTCCTTCTGGGACTGGTCAATACGGAGGAAGGCAGGTTTGCAGATGCGACATTATCTTTTAATAGGGGTTATGAACTAGGGAACGCAAAATGTGCTAGGGAACTAGGAGAATTGTACCAAAGTGGCGAGCATGTAAGCAAGGATCTGGAAAAGGCAGAAAAGTATCTACGATTTGCTGCGGAAAATGGGGATGCAGAAGGCGCATATGATTTGGCACTATTGTTGAGAAGCAAAGAGAATGGTGGAAGTGAAGAGGAAAGCTTTGCTTTACTAAAGCAAGCATATGAAAGTGGATATGCTCCGGCCACGGTGTTCCTTGCTGATTGTTATCACAATGGTAGCGGGACAGCAAAGAACGTTTATAAAGAAATAGATTGCCTGAAATTCGGACTTGCAGAAGGAAATGAAAGGGTGCAAGTAATCTGTGCGTATAATCTCGGGAAACTATATTTCGTTGGTAATGATATACCAAAGGATGAGGAGACCAGTTTAGCATATTTTGATGAGGCGGCACAGAGAGGCCATCTTGATTCTATGATGATCCTTGGGCAATTATATGGATCTGACGAACGCAAAGACTATGAGAGGGCACATCATTATTATGATATGGCTGCAAAGGCAGGTAGTGCTCAAGCATACATTCAATTGGGAATACAGTATAATGATGGTCTAGGAGTGCAGACGGATTATAGGGAAGCTGTGGCATGCTTTGTAAAAGCACGAGACATGGGACTTGAGTCAGCAGAAGACTATTTGGTATTTATCTATGCAAGACATGATCTTGAAGAACTCGGAATAGATGTTAAAAAGGAGATAGAACATCTTCGCGCAAAAGCAGAAGAAGACCCCGAAGCACAGTTTATAATGTATCTCCTGTATTTGAAGGATCCTGACTCGACCATTGATCAGTGTAATGCATGGAATTACAGATCGGCTCGTAATGGTTACTATCGTGCTCTTGATTCTTATGCAGGACAATGGTCAACTGATTTAATTAAAGACTTGGATGCGGATATGTTCATAGAAGGCTGTCAGAAAGTGCTTTCGCGAGGGGAGACTCTTACGCCTCAGATGAGTTATGCTTTGGGGCAAAGCTATTTACAATCCAATAGTGGCAACCGCAATGTGTCTTTGGCTGAGAAATACATAAAGGACGCTGCGGATAATGGCGATACATTAGCAATGCGTGTTTTGGGCCACGCTTATGATGAGAACGGAGAATTTGGAACGAATAAGAACGAAGCTCTTCGTTATTATGAGAAAGCCATTGCGGCAAATGGAGATTTGCTTTCAATGGGCCTTGCTGCATTCATATACGCAGAACGGCATGATTACAATAGAGCGGAACAGTACTGGCAGCGAGTGGCGAATGGTGGCGATGAGGAGCTTGCTGAACAGTCTAGAGAAATGCTGCGGCGCCTACAAGCACTACGGCAAGAAGAGGCTCAGCAGCAATATCAGCAAACCCGACCCCAACAATACCAGCAATCTCAATCAAGCAGTTCACAGAAGAGTGGTGGATGCTATATTGCAACAGCGGTTTATGGTTCATATGATTGCCCACAGGTATGGACGTTACGCCGGTATAGAGATATGGAACTAAAGAAGACTTTTGCGGGCAGATGCTTTATTTCATTGTATTACAAGGTAAGCCCGACTTTCGTTCGTTTGTTTGGAAAAACAAAAGCCTTCAATATGTGTTCAAGGTATTTCTTGGATAGATTTGTCTCCAAGCTTCGTGCTGCTGGTTACGATGATACTGAGTATGTAGACCAGTAGGCATCAGGTACTTTGACCACATTTGGAATTCATTACTGGCACTTATTGAGGGATTAGGTATGAAAAGATGTCCTGTATGTGGCAGAGAGTATTCAGATAGCAATGAATACTGCGAAAACTGCTTTGTGGATTTGGTATCAATCCCAAGCAATACAGATCAATCGACAGATGCGAGCGCTTCATCAGGAGGAAGGGTGAATACTCCCCCGCCTTATGACGACCGTAATGCCCGCGAAACGGAAGAACCGCTTTTAAACGGTAATCATGTACATGGAAATGTAGTGACCACGAATCAGCAACAGTATTATCAAGCTGTCCATACGAAGATAATAAATGCGTTGTTGAAAAATGAGCCTTTTCAATTTGGACATACGACATTTTCAACAATAGTACGTGTTGATGAAATATCTTCTCGGGGATTTTCGGAAAATAGCATCGATGTGATCGTATTTGGGAATGTGCAAGGAATAATTGCTCCGGGAGATACTTTTGACGCGAACGTTCGACGAAGCTTTGGCAGATATATTGCAGTTGACGCAAGAGTAAATGATGCCCCTGTTCGTACGCAGACATTAATGCCAGCCATAATCATCCGCCTTGTTTTCCTTTTGATCATCGCTGCGATTTATGGTGTTATCCACTTCCTGACAAATGGAGGGATAAGTAAAACTGCGGATTCGATAGCTGTCGCGGGCATGAGTTTATTCGATGCGATTCTCTCAATTGGCAAGGAGCTATTTGTTGTTGTAATAGCCGTAGTACTACTTTTTTACTTGCTAAGGATGTTCTTTAGAGGAAGATGACATGATAAATAGGCAGCGAGTCGGTTTTAATGAAAGAATAAGGATGGCAAGACGGTATACTTCACTGTTACAAGGGGAAAGCCGTCAGGATTTGTCTGCTTATGATTTCCAATTTGCGCCCCTACGGATACTTGATGAGAATATAAGAATCTGCGGTTATACACTCTATGGAGAGGATTCAGCTGAGCAGACGAATTATGATACTCTAAAACGTGCCATGGGAGCTTTTATATCTTCGATGTACAGTCAGTGCAAACCATTTGCTCTGACTGTAGCTATAAATAAGCGGAGACTCTCAGTAGTCGTGAGCCTATCTCATGCCGTTGCAAAGAGCATTGAATTGATTAATGGTACCTTGGCGGACTTAAAAACGGAGCGGCTAAATTCAATAGAAGATGTGATGCCGGTGAGCGAAGAATCGGCAATCCTTATGGGTGTAGGGATTCCTTCTTACGGGGCTATTGATACGCTTATCTCCTCAAATATGCATGAAGATTTTTCATTATGTATTATAGCACGCCCTGTAAATGAAAGCACAGTTATCGAAGAGGCATCTTGTGTAAGGGATATGCAGAGCGAGTTTTCAATGTTCCAGAAAACCAGCCTCCAGTCTGGAAATCAAACCTTGGAACGCTCAATTAATGATGTACAGAAGCTCCTTTCTTGCCTAGAGGAACATGGGAATCAAATTGAGGATGGCCGCAAATATGGATTGTGGAAGCTTACAGTATTAGTTCAAGGGAAAAGAAACGAGTGTCAGGATATAGCTTCTTCGGTATATGGCTTTTTTTCGGGTGTTTCTAAGAATCATTATTTAAAACGCAATCAAGGTACGATCATTTTGAACAGGAGTGTCATTTCTAATGGAAACCTTGTATTTCCCTTTTACCCTCACTCCGAACAAGATGCTCGAAACCTCGGATTTTTAATAGATCCTTTGTGTGACTATGTCACTTCACCTGAATTGTCGGATATCTGTTTATTACCGCATCAAACGTATTATGGATATCGAGTCATTGATGGTTCGGGAAAGAGAGAGGGGAAAGAGCCATTTTCTCAGATTAGTACACCAGGAGATCATGACAAATCAATTGTTGCACTGGGGCATAGTGGCGCAAGTGACTTTATCTTAGGAAGACATGAATTGAGTGGACATGCACTGATTGTCGGTCAATCAACCTTTGGTAAAAGCACGACTGTCCGGGAGATACTATGCTCGTGCAAACAAAAAGGGATACCTTTTATCATTATTGAGAGCGTCAAAAAGGAATACCGCGAGTTGCTTAGGTTCAAGGGGATGGAAGATGTAAAGGTTCTGTCTTTCGGACATGATGCTTGGCAGATGAAGATAAATCCATTTCAGCCAGAATCAGGAACAATGGTTGAAGCACATATCGGTAACATTGAAAGTGCGTTATGTTCAATGTCTGACATGGAATCCCCTTTGCCAGAATTGCTTATGGCGTGTGTTCGAGCTGCCTATAAAAAATATGGATGGAGAATGAATGAACGGATTGATATTTACTCGAGGAAGCAAATCCCATCAATTGTTGATGTCAGAGAGCAAATAGACAAAGTATTGGAAGAGTATAAGTATGATAGATCTGCAGGAGATATTCGCGCCGCAATAAAGGTACGCATTGATCGAATTGGGCAATTGTTAGAGGATGAGGAAACTTCGTATACATATGAAGTGAATTCAGTTGCCCAATTAATGTGCGGAGGAACAGTTATTGAACTTGACGATCTGATGGGAGATACGAAAAGTTTTATTGCCGGCATATTACTAGCCAGGATTCGAGAGTTTTTGAAAGTTTCTCCCATAACGAATAAACCTGGACTGATTCTGGTTCTTGAAGAAGCACATGCTATTATGCCAAATGAAGATAAACTAAGCGGAAAGGCAGCGAAAGCCGCAACAGACGCCTTTGCTTCAATGCTGTCAGAGATGGCGGCTTATGGACTGAGTTTGTTTGTTATCGATCAAAGCCCAAGTAGAGTGAATCGAAATGCCTTAATTAATACACGGTTGAAGATTCTCCATCACATCGAGTATAAGGATGATCTTGAGACAATAAAGATTGCCGCTGGAATGAATGAATTACAGACCAGGGCCCTCGCTGCACTTCAAGTGGGAGAAGCTATAATATCTATTGCTGGTGCAGAGGATCCTTCACCGCATAGAGTTCAGATTGGGCGTAACGCAAAGACAAATACTGATATGTGCAGTGCTTGTGTTATATGCCCGGAAGCAGGAACGGACAAATGTAAAGGCGTTTGCAGAATAAGGGAGTGTATAAGAGAACAAGATCTCGTGATATTGGAGCAAAGAGGTGTAAATGCTGAAGTGCTACGAGATATTATTCGTGGCATATCTTTGCGAGCACATAGAAAACTGTCAAACGCAGAAACGACTTGTATCATAGGTACTATTTTGGAAACACGGCTGAAACCAAATGTTCCAGCGATACGAATATGTGGGATAATTGAGGAACTGCTTAAAGCAAATAGGAGATGAAAAAGATGAGCGGAATAGAATACGATGATGGAATTGAGGTGCTAGATGTCCCCCAGAATTCTGAGGAGGGAGAAGTCGGTGAGTCCTCTCATGTTGAATCTGTTGAGAAAGCGAGTTCCGAACTCGGAGAAGTGGATTCTCTTTCTGGAGAGATTAATGAAGAAGACATAAGTGCAGTACATGAGGGAGAGCGATTTACTGATAAAAGATATTGGGAAACGCCTAATGATGCAATCGACAATCGTGAGGAGGTTTGGGAGTACGCAGAAAAGCGAGAGGAACTGGGTCAACAAATGCGAGCTACTGTAGCTGCGATTTATGAATCACATGGTGAAACAATCGAAACGCTCCCTACGCTTAGACGTTTTAAGGATACCGCCAGCAAAGAAGATTTTGAACTCTATGGCGAGAATGCGTGGAGGCATAAGTTGGGTGGTGATTGCGAAGGTGTACTTGGATATCATAATTTTGTGAATAACAGTATTGGCCTTAGAGATGGGAAATGCCATAAGGAAGCTATTACTCACGAGACTATCCATGCGATGTCTTTCTGGGAGCGAAGTGAAGTAGAGGGAACCGATGGCCAAACGAATGAAATAGTACAGAGCGGAGTCCGCAGATATAATATGGATACTAATGAAGATATTGGAGTTGGTCTGAATGAGGGATTAACTCAAATGTACACAAAAGAAGCATTGATAAGGATAAATGACGTATCGGAGACAGGCGAAGTTGAACTTAGTAATGCATATCATACTGAGACGACATGGGCAGAACAGCTACGATCATTGGCTGGGGAAAGAGCCTGTGATAGAGCTTATTTTTGTGGAGATGACTCTGAATTAAGGGAATTTGTAGATGCCCATTCAGGACAAGGATGGGAGGGCTTTTTGAAATCAATCGATCAATATCAAGAAATGAAGTTTAACTCTGAGTATTCTCAACAAGAAGTAGAATACACTGAACAGCGGATAAATTCATCTATACACGAGATGTGGTATGCAAAGTGGAAGGAGGAACAGTATGAATACGCAGCAGGACGTAGCAAGTGATTTTTTGATGGCGCTAGGTCTTGACACTGAAGATCTATCAATTAGAAGCGGAGTCAATAGAGTATTAAGCGGATACGATCAGTCGATGCTGATTCGACTGCGGGAAGAGAATAGGGATGAGTATGATGCGTATATTACTTTTATTACCAAGCCATATAAGGATTTATCAGCATCTTATCGAGTAGCGTATTTTGCGACTTTTATTGATCGAGAACAGCTCAACAAGCTTGCTTCGAAAATACGTGGTTACTATCAAGCATATGAAAGGGAGCAGAGAAGTCTTCCCTCTGATGAGTATCATAAGTGTCTGACAGAAATTGAGCAACTAACAGAAAGGATTAGCAAAGTGAGCCAGTATGCGAGTTGGGCACTTGATATGCGTGATGTCTTGATGGATATGGTTTTTTCAATGGGAAACTAATATGATGCCCGCTATATTAATCATGGGGATCCCTATCCCAACCTACATTATAATGCTGGCCATAGGTTTTGCTGTATGCTACCTGGTGTACTTGCGAATTCACGTTGTATTTAGTATAAATATGGCAGAAATGCAGGAATGCACAGCGAGTATGATGCTTTGGGCGACAATAGGAGCAATGCTACTTGGAGCTATTTCAAAGATCCCCTTCAATCTAAGAAATAATGGGTCATTGCTTAGGGCATTTATGGAACCGGGATTGGTCTTCTATGGAGGCCTTGCGGGGTGTTCATTTGGACTCTACATAAATGCAGTTGGTGGGGCAAAAAAGGCGATTGATTATACTGATACTGTATTTCGTTTATTACCCTTAGGACAAGCATTTGGAAGAGTGGGTTGTTTTCTTTCCGGATGCTGTTATGGAAAAGCGACTGATAAATGGTATGGCATTCCGTATGTCGTAAATGGTGCAAAGGCAAATCGTATACCTGTTCAACTAATTGAAGCAGCAGGATGTTTGATGATAGCACTGATACTCTTGATAGGAATCAAAACGAATCGGAGAGGCTTCTATACAAAAGCATATCTTGTGAGTTATGCGTGCTTCCGCTTTTTTTGGAATTCCTTCGCGGGGATGTTATCAGGGGAATATGGTTTGGACTATCTACTTCTCAGTGGATAAGTTTGGCTATTGTACTATTTCTTGGTGTAAATCTAATGCAACGATACAGAATTACGGAGAAACAAAATCTAGAGAAAGGTGTTGAAAACCATGGATGAGAGAAAACGAGAATTAGAAAAGAAAATTGAAACCATAGAGAGGAAAAGAAAGAATAGATGGATGGCCGTGCTAATCCTTGCGATATGGGGGGCGTGTTCTTGGATCTATGCGGAAAGTGTAGATTCGGTAGCTGATATCCCAGAGGGGATAGTGATATTCGTGGGGTGCTTTGGGCAAATACTTGCACCTATTGTAGCAATTTGGAATGCGTTCGTTGGGCTGGCAGACTCAAAAAGAATCAACAAAGAATTAGAGAGTCAGCGAGGACTTCTGAATGTCGTAAATCAACAAATTGCTGAGAGAGATGAGGCAGAGAGAGAAGCGAAAAGACAAAGAGAAATAGAGCAAAAGAAAAGCGAGCTAAGGGTACAAATAGCGTCACAAAGACAATACCAAATGGATCTGCTGCGCTTCTTGGAGCTCCTTGGTAAATATGGGAATAACATATCTTACGATGAGATGTTGCGGAACTATACAACATTCAGAAGCAATCTCATAGCAAAGTTTGAGAACATTAATCGTCAGGCAAAAGAGCTAAATATGAATGAAAGGATCTCTATGCAATAGGTCATCGATAAAGAATGACGAAAGGCGTGAGTAGAATATGGGAGAAGGTGAGAGCGCTTGGCGTACCCAAATTGAGGAGAAACGCTCTAAGCAACGGATCAGATTATTTGGCCTTCAGTTGCGCCGCGGTTTGATGATTCTGGGAACAGCTATAGTTGTAATATTTGCACTCGTTTCGATGGTTGATGTTGTTAATACGCTGAACGAATGGAACGGTGGAAACCCTAGCGATCTTTCCATGGTTGGTTGCGTTGGTGGAGTTCCATTTTCCATATTTCTTATTTGCAAAACTATCCCGCAAGCTCAAAGGGATGCTAAAACTATAAAGAAATTGAGGGATGATATTTCCAGTCTCGGTTTATCAATAGAACGAACGGAACGTGCAGAACGTTTGAGGATTGAACGTGAACATCAAGCAGAACAACTACGGGTAGAACGCGAAGAGCGGGAGAATAGAGTTGCTGCTTTAAGAAACAAAATGACGAGTTATAAAAAATACGCATTAGATATAATACCATTCCTCAAAGCAATTGATTCGGTAAGCGTTGATCGGAATTATTCAAATATGGTCGAGGAAACTATTGGACATCGCAAACGGATCCAAATGAGAGCAAAAGAATTGAACGACCAGGCTGAGGCACTGGGATTAACGGAAAAGCTCAGAATTTAAATCAACATCCCTGTGTAGCCTTCAAAGGAGAACGATAGTAATGAATATTGTCCCTTTTCTTGAAATGCTCAATAATAGTGGCACCCATAGTCCTTCATTTCAGGAGGAAATGGAGAAGACTATTTTCTATGAATATGAGCACAAGGGGTTATCTAATGAGGGGGGACGGTATTTTGAAATAATAGAGAGATTTCGCGAGGAGATTCGTGAGCAGGAGCGCCAGAGGAGGGAGGAAGAGCGCAGACGCCAGGAAGAATATCGTCGGCAAGAGCTGGAAAGAAAGCGCAACTTGCTAAAGAAACGAATTCGAATTACCATAGCGACGATGCTAATCATAAGCCTTGTCGTGCTGGTATTTGTGGTCGTCATCCCGCTTCATTATTATAATAGGGGTTGTACCTATATGAATAAAGGCAACTGGGATGAGGCGATTACCTCTTTTCAAACAGCATCCAGTTTTTCGAATGTTTGGCACTCAAAACAAAAAGAAAAAGAGAGCCATTATTTTAAGGCGGAAGCACTGGCTGCAAAGGGAGAAACAGAGGAGGCAATTAGGGAGTACGAATTGGCTGATGATTATAGTGATGCATCTGCGAAATTGAGTCTTGTAATAAGCTCAAGTAATCAAAGTATACTCGAAAGGGCAAATAGAGAAGGAAGAGTTGTTTCAAAGGAGACACATGATTATGATAGCGATGGCAGAGAAGAAACATTTGTAACTACCAGAGAAGAAGATGGGTATTCGCTTTGGTTTATTTCCAGCACAAATGAAACAGAACGGATACTTGAAGGGTGGGAACGTACGCTCTCCTTAGATAGTACTCTATCAATGAAAGGGCGAGAGTATCAAGTAGTAAGGCGAGATGGAAGTATTGGGTGGATTTATTCACTAATCAATAATGAAGTAACAAATTCATCTCTTGGCTTAACTGGCGGTGATGTAGAAGCCTGGACTGAAATATACCAGGTTGGAGATGAAATTAGAATACGAGGAAGGGTCGATACAGTTACAGGAGTTGAAGTATATACAGAAGGCAAATTGGAATTAGATTCTTCGCAAACTTATTTTGAATTCATCGAAGAAGTATCTGAGAGAGACTTTCAACCTGAAGAGCGTTATTATTATAGCTTAAACGACTATGCCGGCTCGCTAACATATGAAGATGTTGCTAGAATTTATGGAGATATTCTATGCGGGTATTGTACTGATCTATCAGTTGGGGACACGGATTATTATATAGGATCAAACTATGATTATTCTTCTGATTATTTTGATCCCGATATTATAAGGGTAGCATTCACTTTAGGCTATTCAACCATCGGGTATTTGGATATAAAGGGATGCTTGGAAGATGGATTTTGGTCGGAGGACTCGATGGAATTTAATTTTCTGGATCCTGCCAACATCGGAAGTCGGGTTATTAGTGAAGTTATGACGACATCATTGATAGTATTTAGAGGTTTTACATATTGGGATTTCATTAGCGATAGTATTGAAAATTACTACGAAAATGCGGATTTTTCGAACGAGTCCTATGAACATATCTACGTGATGGATGGCGAAGATTTTGAAGTATATTGCACAAAGCCTGGGAAAACAACAACTCTGTGCTTTGATATGTATTAGAGCAATGACAACGGAGAAGGTATTGAAATGAATATTGCTTATTTCCTCGAATTGATAAATAGTGCCGGCACGCATAACCCCGAGTTCAAAGAAAACATGGAAAGAATCATTTTTCATGAATACACGAATAAGGGGTTGCCGAATGTTGACGGTCGCTATACTGAAATAATAGAGAAATATCAAGAAGAAATACGCAAACGCGAACGTATACAAAAAGAGAAAGAACGAAAGCGTCAAGAGGAATTGCATCGGCAGGAATTGGAAAGGAAGCGAATTTTATTCCGGAAAAGACTTAGGGTTATCATTGCTTTTGCTGTGGTTATAAATATAGGTTTATTCATATTCGCGAAGCAGCAATTTGAAAAAGCTAGAGTATATTCAGAGGCTGAAGGGTATTTGGAGGAAGGAAACTATCTTCAAGCGATAGAAGTGTTCAAGGGCATCGTTGATTATAGCGATGTGGATGAACGGATATTGGAGTGCTATTATGATGAGGGAATTAGATTACTTTCGAATGGCAACTATGAAGCAGCACAAAATGCATTTATCCAAGCGCAGCCATATTCTGATGCATCAGAACAGGCAATAGAGGCACAATACTGTTTGGGCAAATCGCAGTATCAGATGGACAGTTACGAAGAGGCAATAACCACTTTCGCTGGAATAATGGATTATAAAGATGTGCGAAGTATTATTCAAAATGACGCAAATCTATGCAACATGTATTACACGCTTCATTTTCAGGCGGGCAGTACAATCGAATTTGGACGGTATCGACAAACAGACTATCAACTGTATTATGTAACCCCAGATCTTAGTGATCCAAACATAGCAGAGGCAATAATGCCTATACGATGGAGAATCCTTTCTAATGATGGGAAAGAACTTTTTTTAGTATCTGATAATGTGCTTGAGTGTATGGCATTTAATGATAGCAAAGATGCTACGACATGGGATTCCTGTTCTCTAAGGACATGGCTAAATAGCTCATTCTATATGAATGCCTTCACTGATGAAGAGAGGCGGTATATTGAGCGTTCAAGAGTTGCAAATAGTGGGAATCCCCGGAATGGGACACGTGGTGGCGAAACCACTAATGACTGGGTGTTTTGTCTTAGTGTAGAAGAAATAGAGGAGTACTTGCCAGATCCGGGCACTTGGTATTCTGACTATTCCTATCATATGAGGCATGTTGCGAGCACTTTTGTGGAAAATGTAATTAAGGAGTATTATAATGACCAAGCCTATTGGTGGACAAGGACACCAGGCGATGATCTAACGGGGGCAGTGATGGTTCAACCAGGAGGAAATATTG
The DNA here is from genome assembly GCA_947596085.1 of uncultured Clostridia bacterium. Lineage (GTDB taxonomy): Bacteria > Bacillota > Clostridia > Christensenellales > Aristaeellaceae > SFTH01. The sequence goes on from CANQEW010000020.1 coordinate 44,083, forward strand.
ATTATAATGGCGGCGAAGGAGAGTGGGTTAATATGCAGCGATTAGGGGTTCGCCCAGCAATTAGATTAACCTTAAATCCAAGTCTGATATTATAGCTTCTGTATCTGGTCAGTGTCATGACGATTCTAGCAATAGCAATACCGAAGGAGGATAACTCATGGAAAAGAATTACAGGCCCACGGAATATAATGAGGGAGATGCAGGAATTAATAGTGCAAAAGGTGGGGTGAAACCAACTGAACTAAATGAAGCCACTGGGCATAGTTCTGGTACTGAAATAAACCCCATAGTGAAAATAGATAAGACGCCAGGTAGTGTTATTGAACTCTCTCCTGGAACGATGATTGGAAAGGGATATCGGATTATCCGCCGCATAGGTGAAGCGTCGGAAAGCGGTGAAGCGGATCTCTATCTCTGCGAATGGGGGGATTTAGAGTTTGCAGTAAAGCTTTACAGAAGGAAGTTTACTGTAAAAGAAGAGATCATCAGAAGTTTGCAATCCATTAACTGTCCTTCAATAGCACATTTGTTTGAAGTCGGCGAATACTGTGGACATCACTTTGAAGTCTACAAGTATTTCTCGCACGGGAGTCTTGCTGACTTAATCCAGAAAGGAGTAAAGGTTGATTCTAAAACGCTTGAAGATATAATCATCCCTAATATCAATGAAGCACTCAATCAACTACATAAGAATCATATTCTCCATCGCGATATTAAGCCTGCAAATATGATGCTACGCGGTGCGGCTTTGAGCGATGGAATTGCGATTATTGACTTTGGTCTTTCCTCTGCATTGCGCGGTGATGCAAGGACGATGCTCGTTTCTAAAATAGGGTTCACCCCAATGTATGCTGCTCCAGAGGTAAGCCGAGGGTTGTACTTAGATGTATCAGATTATTATTCTATGGGAATTGTATTGTATGAATTGTTCTGCGGGAAACTGCCTTTTTCCGAAGAACGAGAAGGTTTTCTATTCGAGATCACGAAGCCTCGTGATATGCCCGAAAGGCTATATAACCTCATTGTGGGTTTGACATATTTTGATTTGCGGCATCGTCATGATAAAACCAATCCTAATCGTCGGTGGGGTTATGATGAAGTATGTCGATGGTTGAAAGGCGAGACGCTTCCGGCGCCAGGAGAGGAAAAGCAGAGAGAAGCCACAAACAGCAGGTCGATCCCGAGAATGTATTTTGCCGGGAATCCCAAAGCATATGATAATATTGACTCTCTTTGCTATGCTATGGGTTGTGATTGGGAATCCGGAAGGCAATTTGTTTTCCGTGATACGCTTTATAATCAATTATCGAATAGCACAGTCAACGCAGTACAATGTCGAGAGTGGGCATCTTTTGTTCGGTCTATTGCCGACTCAAAAAAGTGGTCTACAGACGTAAAGTTGGCGAAGATTTTATATGGCCTCGCGCCCGATCTTCCTGCGATTATGTATAAAGATTTTCGATATAATACGCTCGCAGAGTTTGGGAATGCCATTTTTACATGCCTTGACACAAACCAATCAATGCAAAACGAGTTTGCAAAGACTGTAGAAGAACTGCTACAGGCGCAAATTCTTTCTGCCTTTGCAGAAAGGCACGAAGACAAGTTCACATCATTCCTCCAAGATCAAGAAGCGCAGAGTACTTCGTCGGATTGGTCTAAACATAGGTTTGAGAATCTCTACATTATTGCATATCGTTTATCTGGGAAAGATGATCTGGATGTAGGGTTGGGGGGAAACAGAACCTTTAGATCAATAGATGATTTGAAAGCTTTTTTGGTTGAACAAGGCAAATCGGGGAATTATGATAGACTTTATAAGAGTTGCGAATTGTTCCTTGACAACTCGAATCAACTGAAGCCTAAAGTCTATGCGTGGCTATTAAGTAAGGGATGTAATCTTGACCAATTCAATAATTGAGTGGAGATGAAAGTATGAGCGGTCCTAAGCTTTCCGAAGTAGAATTGGCAGCATTGAGACGCCGCCAGGAGGAAGAACGTCGATTGGAAGAGGAAAGGAGGCGTTTGGTGCAGGATCAGTATAGAAGGAGGGAAGTTCTTTCTCGTAGAATCAATGAGGCACAACGAATGCAAATTGGTATGCTATCTTTACTAACGCGGCCAGAAATAGCAAGTGCCAATCTGCAAATTGAACAACTGCAGATCCAAGCAAAAAAGACGGCAAGCACAGAAGTGGAACACTTTGATACACAGAAAATGCGCCAGATTATAGCTTCTTTGGATGCCTTTCTTGAAAAGCAGGAGGCTATGCTTACCAAGACAACTACACTGATTAATAAAGAGAGAGAAGAACAATATGAAGCTGCTATGCGTGAATATACCCATGCGAATAGCAACGTAAAAACTACTAGAGAGGATATGCCCAAAGAAGATTTGGAACATGCGATTCTTCGGATTAGAGCCAATCTAAAGAGTATCGAAGATCGTCAGGAGAATCTTGGCAGACGAGACGGAAGAGTTGAAACTATTTCAGAGCGCATTGATGAGATACTGTCTGAAAGTGGCAGGAAGAATATAGACATATTCGAAGACTTACATAGAGAAGAAGTATTCCGAATAAATCCGCTTCTTTGTGAGCTGGAAAAACAAGAAGAATATGCTGATGCTCTTGATGAGAAGCTGAGTGAAGAACTCGCGGTTTATCATTCTTTGTGTACGGAGACAAACACAGAGCCTAGAGATTTTGCATTTTCCGAAGAATCAATTCCGCAAATCCGTTCACTATGCGCTGACATGCTTAAAAAGAAGAAATGGGCTGCGGATGCCGAATTCATTATGAACCGAGTAGAAGAAGAACTACGTAACATGGGCTATGAATGTATTGGGACGAAGCAAGAAGACGTACTTCTTTGCAGAAGGGTATATCGATTGCATGATAAGACTGTGTTGAGAGTCATTTATGATTCAGAAGGGCACATGACGATGGAAGTCGGATTTGAAGACAATTGTGAGCGTGAACCCTATCCGGTTGAAGCTGCGGCGATAGTACGAGAACAGATAGAGTTTTGCAAGCTTTATGATACACTTCTCGCTAAGCTAAATGATGGCAGCATGGAAGTAAATACAACTGAGCGTTATCCTTGCGGAGAAGAATATGCGATCATTATCAATACGTCGGATTATGACAGATCCACTGAAGAAAAACGAGATAGAGTTCGTCGGAATGACAGGCGCCTATATGCGAACAGAAGAAACAAGTACCAATATATGTCTTAACATGAGACTAACTATTAAAAGTCAAGAGGTTAAGCAACGAAGTGAAAATTTTTTCTATTCCGGCCCCGCCGCCCTTGAC
>CANQEW010000021.1 GCA_947596085.1 uncultured Clostridia bacterium
CATCAACTTCATCAAGCAGCGCGGCGGCAAGCACATCACCATGATGGCGCTGGTCGGCTGCCCGGAGGGCGTGTACGTGCTGCAGAAGGCCCATCCGGACGTGGACATCTATATCGCCGCCATCGACGAGAAGCTCAACGAGAACAAGTACATCGTTCCCGGCCTGGGCGACGCGGGCGACCGGCTGTTCGGCACGAAGTAAGCTGGGACAGATACCAAAGGGATCAGCGCGCACTGATCCCTTCTTTCTTTCGAGGGGGAAACATGAGCGACGGCATCTCTCTGGATCTGCGCGCCCGGGCGGCGCTGGAGGCGCACGGCTTTCGCGCCGCCCACAGCCTGGGCCAGAATTTCATACTGGACGAAGCTTTCCTCGCGCGCCTGCTGGATCTGGCCGGCGTGGGGGAAGGCGACCGCGTGCTGGAGATCGGCCCGGGGCCGGGGCTGATGACCGCGCTGCTGGCGGAGCGTGCGAAGCGCGTGCTGGCCGTGGAGCTGGACGAGAAGCTGCGCCCGGTGCTGGAATCGGTGGTGGGGGAGCGCGAAAACGCGGAGATCGTATTCGCGGACGCACTGCGCAGCGATCTGTCGGCGCTGGTCGCGGACAAACTGGGCGCGCCCTGGCGCGCGGTGGCGAATCTGCCGTATTACATCACCGCCGATTTGGTCCTCAAGTTCTTCGAGACGCGCCCGCTGCCGGAGAGCGTCTGCCTGATGGTGCAGCGCGAGGCGGCTGAGCGCCTGATGAGCGCGCCCGGCGACAAGAATTGGTGCGCGCTGGCGGCCGTCGTGCGCTTTTACGGCGAATGCGAAGTGCTGGAGGAAGTGTCGCCGCGCCATTTCGAGCCCGCGCCGCACGTGGAGAGCTGCTTCATCCGCATCGACGTAAAAGAGAACCGCCTCGTTCCGGAGGCGGAAGAGGCGGAGTTTTTGAAGCTGGTGCGCTGCTGCTTTCACATGCGCCGCAAGACGCTGGCCAACAACCTGAAGGCGGTGTACGGCATGCGCGGGGAAGAAGCCGCCGCGCGGATCGAAGCGGCCGGCTTCCCATCCCAGGTGCGCGGCGAGGCGTTAGGGTTAGAGGAAATACGAAAGCTGTATTCCGCGCTCGCGGCGAATTAAGCGGGGATAACCGGATTGTCGTCCTCGATCTCTTCCCACTCAATGGTGTAATTCCTGCCGACGGCTTCGCCGCACTTTTGTATGTACTGTCCGATCACCTTTTTGGCGCGGTTCTGGGCCTGAATCAGCATGTTTTCATCCTGTCGCGCCTTCTGCTCCATGTCCTCCTGCGCCTTGGCGAATATTTCAAGGTCGATTTGCGAAGACAGGCTGGAGAAGATGCTGCCCTTTTCGGATCGCTTCTGGATGGAGTCCTCGTCGAAGTCAATATTCAGAACCCGCGCCGGGGGAATGGTCACGACGACGACGTCGCTGCTATCGGTTTTTTTGATGGACACCTTCGCGGCGTCAATTCCAACCTGGACGATTCCGCTGTATTCGATCCATATCTTCTTATAATTGAGGCGCAAAAAGCTCTTTTCGCCGCTCTCGTATTCCGCGACATTGTGATAAAAGTTCTTGTAAGTTGCCAGTTCGGCGATGGTTCCCAACTGCGAAAACTCCTGCCAATCCGCGCCTTTGCGCTTGCAACCGCTGAGAGTGAAGACCATCAGAATCAAAACGAAACCGGAGAGGACGCGCCGGAACAGCCGTGCGGAATTCTTTCTCTTCATATTCATCACCACTCCAAAGTATATCCTTGTCCTTCAATCAAGGGCAGTGTAAGCGCTTCAATGACGTTTTTCAGGTTCTCTTCCGCCGTAGAAATCAATTTGCCGGACTCCATCGCCTCGCGCTGCACATCCTCCCTGCAGGTCGTCAGCACGGTTGGGAGATCAATTTTGGATTTGTCAGGAAGAAAATCAATGTACGACGGATCGACCGATACGTTCTGTATGGTGATTTCCGGAAGTACAACCTGTACCGTCTTGCCCTTCGTATCCACAACAAAGTCGATATCCTGCATCTGAATGCCGGCCTTGACCGTCGCGTGATAGAGCGCGGAGTAGAGGAGCTTTTCGCCCGATTCGTCGTAAATTTCCGCGACGCCATTGTAAATAAAGCTGGATGTGGACAGCTCGTCAATTTCGAGCGCATCAAACAACTGCGAAGAAAGATTGATCTTGGCGCTCCTCGAAGAGGCAATGTTATTAAACACTAAAAAGAGTATAAAGACGAGCACGAAGATTGAAATGAGAAGGGGCAAAATATGACCCTTGAATACGCCCCTAAATATCACGTTTAAAATACCCCCCCCCGCGAATTTCTGCGGGATCTTGCCGGCCTTCTTCTTTTGCGTTGCTGGGTTGCCATTCGATTCATTCTCCTAACATTATCTATATTCATCGTACCGACTAAACTATATATCAAATATAACAGGGTGATTTTTGTGAAACAAGTCGTTTCATGGTACTATAGTTTGACATTTTTATGCAGGGCGGCTTGCAAATCGACGCTTCTTCCTGTATAATGGATTCATCGGAGGGGGAGGGATGCCGCGTGGCTGAAAAGTATTGCGTGCTGGTGGACGGCAAGATTTGCGACGACTGCGGCGAGTGCCAGCGGTGCGATCTCGATCCCAATAAGATCTGCGACAACTGCATGAAGTGCGTCAACACCGGCGCGGATTACAACGCCGTCGAAATCGATGAGATCATCGAGGACGGAAGCGTGGACGTCGGTTCGGGCGCGAGCGGCTTCGGCGGCGCGGCATCCAGGGCCGCCGCGAAGTGGCACTCGGATCGATGAACGCAAAGCGCGCGGAAAATCTGCCGGACGGCACCCGCGGGGGAGCGCCGCGTCCGGCTTGATTGTGCCATCCTTATCTATGCGTAAAAGACAGCTTTTGCGAAAAGATAGGGTGCGTTTTGCGCCTGACGGGCGCAATGCTCCCTATCTGTTTCGCAAAAGCTGCCCGGCCTCTTGTAAACGTTGGCCCATGATATTGCTGGCCTATGATATAAATGGTTGCATGCCTGTTTTGCAAGGGCTGGTTAATATTATTGACGAGCGCTTGCGCGCGGCTGCGGCTTCGCCTGCCGCGCTTGTCTGCGGTCATAGCTTTGATAAGAGCTTTCGGATTTTGATTGGAGGTTCTCTATGGGCACTTATGCGCAGGAGCGCGCCAAAGATCTGCATTATCTCACCCGCGACGTGCTGCGCGAGCTGCCGGACGTCTGCGCGGATTTCCTTCGCGCCATCGAGCCGACTACCCAGCCGCTCACGCGCTATGCCTACGCCTGCGATCTCAAGCTGTTCTTTCATTATCTGGTGACCGAATGCCCGCGCTTTGCCGATGTCGCGATCGTCGATATGACGCCCAAGGATCTGGGCCGCGTCACCACGCGCGATTTGCACATGTACCTCGAATATCTGGGCCTCTACATCAAAAACGATGCCGAAATCACGAACGCCGAGCTCGGCAAGATGCGCAAACTGTCTTCTTTACGAAGTTTTTACAAATATATGTTTAAAAATATGTTAATCGAAAAGGATGTCGCCCAGCTCATCGACATGCCGAAGCGGCACGAAAAGCCGATCATCCGCTTGGAGATTGACGAGGTGGCGCGGATGCTGGACTTGGTGGAGTCCGGAGAGGCCATGTCGGAGCGCCAGAAGAGCTATAACGCGCACACGCGGACGCGCGATCTGGCGATTCTGACGCTGTTTCTCGATACGGGCATTCGCGTGAGCGAGCTGGTGGGCATCAACATCAGCGACGTGGACTTCTCCATCAACGGCTTCCTGGTGACCCGCAAGGGCGGCAATCAGACCATCCTCTACTTCTCGGACGAGGTCGAACAAGCGCTCAAGGACTATCTCAAGATTCGACGGGAGATCACCGCCCAGCCCGGCGACGAGGACGCGCTGTTTCTGTCGCTGCAGAACCGGCGCATCTCGGTGCGCGCGGTGCAGGTGATGGTCAAGAAGTACGCCACGCAGGCCGCGCCCCTGAAGAAGCACTTGAGTCCCCATAAGCTGCGCTCCACATTCGGCACGAACCTCTATCACGAGACCGGCGATATCTATCTGGTCGCGGACGTGCTCGGCCATTCGGACGTGAACACCACCCGCCGCCACTACGCCGCCATGAGCGACGACCGCCGGCGCATGGCCGCACAAAAGATCCGAGCCCGAGACGACCCGAAGCCCCAAAAGGGAGATTCTTAAGGACCTCAGGTCTTTAAGCAGGTCTGGGCAGCGCCCAGCGTAACCCCAGCGGCCCGCACAAAGAAATGAGACAGGCAATGCGAACCATACTACCATCGTCACCATGCGCGGACCGCCGCGGCGAATCTTTTTTAGGGAAAGTGGAGCTTTCCCTGAAAATAGGAGCCCGCACCAACTCAAATCTCCCCAACGACATCCCCAAAACCGCAAGAATTGAGCGGCGAGAAATCATCTCCTCGCCGCATCATACTTTTCGCAGGAAACGGATAACACAGATCCCGTCTCCGATCATTATTTTCTCAAATCCCGACGATGCTCCATGTGAATGCCAATGTGGCCGATGCCCAGGATCGACGCCGCCAATACCATCCAGATGACCCTGCCATAGAGCCCCAGCGACAAAAACGCCGCCACCGGCAGCGTCGCTCCGGCCACCGGAATTCCGAATAAGCTCGCATAAAAGTCGGCCAATTCCCGCGCGCTGCGGAAGTAGCGGAGCCACCAGAGCTCGTAGAGTGCCATCCACGCGCAGGCGATAACCAGCCATAAACTCCACGCCGTCCAGGGACGCAGATTAAAATCCCGAAAGACGAGCGCAAAGCAGACGACCAGAACTTCTCCGACGCGCTCCAATGCCTGAAATATGGGCCTTTCACCGTCCGCCGCGTAACCCTTCGGCTTGCGCCTCATCCAAAGCAGGTTCGGTGCAAACAGGAGCAGCAGAAACGCCAGTCCCACGTAAGAAAAGCCAAAGTGTCCCAACCAGTTCATTTCCCACTCCTGCGCTTGATCTCCCCCGTCGCCAGCTCGTCGCAGCGGTTGTTCAGGGCGTCATTGGCGTGCCCCTTCACCTTGTGCCAGGCGATCTCATGGATCGCCGCCAGCTTCAATAGTTCCTCCCAGAGATCGCGGTTCTCCACGGGCTTCTTGTCGCTCTTGATCCAGCCGCGCCGGATCCAGTTGTCCAGCCAGCCCTTCTGAAAGGCGTTGACCAGGTAGGTGCTGTCCGAGTAGACGTCCACCTTGCACGGCTCCTTCAAGCGGGAGAGCGCCTCGATGGGCGCGAGCAGCTCCATGCGGTTGTTGGTGGTGTGCTCCGCGTAGCCGGAGAGCTCCAGCTTCGTCTCTTTGTAGATCAGGATTGCGCCCCAGCCGCCGGGGCCGGGATTGCCCGAACACGCGCCGTCGGTATAGATGGTGACTTGCTTCATTCGTCCTCCTCATGGATGCGTGCGAAGGCGTCTCGCACGGCGGCCGCGTTGCTCCGCAGCGCCTCAAAATACGCCTCCACGCCCTCGCTCTCGCGGTGCGTCGAGAGCACGTCCAGCGCCGCTACGGAAATTCCCGCGCCCTCCAGCGCCTCCAATAGACGCTGCGGGGCCTGCCGCTCAATCAGCGCCACGCGAATGTCCCGCTCCGCCATCGCCGAGAGCAGCTCCTCCAACGCGCCGTCGTCCATCGACTCGCCGCTCTCGCGCGCCCAGCAGAGCGCGGCGTCCAACCCATAGTCCCGCGCGGAATAGACCAGCGCCTCGTTCAAAATCGCGGCGCGCGCCCCGGCCAGGCCGGCTGCCTCCGCGGCGATTTCCGCGCGCAGCGCCTCCAGGCGCTCCGTGGCGCGCCCCAGATTCTCCATGTAGAGCGCCTCGTAGTCCGGGTCGAGCGCGGCCATGCTGTGCGCGGCGCGGCCGACGATCTCGAGCGCGCCGTCGACGGACATGTAGGCGTGAGGATTCGCGCCGTCCCAGTGGGAATCGCGGTCGGGATCGGCGTTCGCGGCCTCGCACTCGATCAACTCCATGCCGGGCAGCAGCTCCGCCACGGCGGGGCGCTCGCCCTCATGCGCGGCCAGCGCGCCGGCGAAACTCTCAAACCCTTCGCCGAGCGCGATCACCGCGTCGGCGGAGGAAAGCAGCGCCGCATCCCAGTCCGAGAGCGCGTAGGCGCGCGGGCAGCCGTCCTGGGGCTGTACGAGCAGGCGCAGCGTCAGATCGGGCACGCCGTCCGCCGCCATTCGCGCGAGGGCGTAGACCGGATAAAAGGTGGCGTATACGTTCAATTCCGCCGCCTCCGGCGCACCCGCGCCCCGGTTTCCACAGCCCGCGAGCGCCGCCGCCAGCAGGCAGAGGCACAGGCAAAGCGCGACCCGCTTTTCAAATCGCCGCATGACATCCTCCGGCTTCCATGGATTTCAATCGCGTAAGACGCGCCCCGCGGTTCAGTGCCTTCGCCCCAGATACCGGCGCACGCGCCCGCGGTATTGGAGATACCTTTCGCCGTAGCGGGCGATCAGGAAATCCTCCTCCACGTTCGTGATCTGCAAGTGCAGCATGAGCCCCGCAAAGGCGGACGCGGCGAGCAGCGGCACGTTGAAGAAGGTCAGCAGCACGCCGATGTACGTGAGATCGAAGCCCAGAAACGCCGGATTGCGGCTGAACTGATAGACGCCGCCGGTGACAAATTCCGTCTGCTCCTGCTCCGAGACGCCCGCGCGCCAGCTGTCGCCCATCGACGCCATCGACGCGGCGAGGAGCGCCACTCCCGCGAAGCTCAACGCGCATCCAATGGCGCGCACCCAGCTGGGAAAGCGCGACGCATTCCGCAGGACGCTCGCCACCTCCGCGACGGGCGCGAGAATCGTGGCAAACCGCAGGCCACGCTCAATGGCCAGAACGAAGCCGCGCTTTCCCCGCCCAATTTGATCGGTGCGGATTCCCCTGCGCCGCTGCGCGAGTATCTTGCCAAAGTAGCAACCGTAGAACGCCGCCAAAGCCGCGAGCGTCGCGATTTGAAACGCCATGCCGCTTTCCTCCGCGCAATTTCAAGAATCTCTCGCTGCATTATAGCACAGAATCCGGGCAAAAACAATGGACGGGCCGCAGCCCGTCCGCAAACTTTACCCGCATATCACCAGAGCTCCACCAGATCCACTCCGGTGTAGTAGTGGCGGATGATTTCCTCCGCGCTCGCGCCGTCCCTGGCCATGCCGTAGGCGCCCCACTGGGACATGCCCACGCCGTGGCCGAAGCCGCTGCCGGAGAAAGTCACGCCCTCCTCGGAGAGCTCCACATTCTCAATCAGCGTGCTCTTGAGCTTGGACGCGCCGATCTGCAGCCGGAACGCCGGCGCGGAGACCTCGTGCCCGTTCACCAGGAACGTCACCGCGCGCCCGGACTCGCCGCGCTGGCCGATGGTGAAGCTCTTAATCTCGCCCACCTGCACGCCCGCGTCCACGCAGGCCTGGCGCACCTCGTCCAGCGTGAAGCTCGCCGTCCAGTGCCGCACCTCCTCCGGCGCGTCCTCCGGTTCGTCGGAACGCACGACGCTCAAATAGTCCGGATCCTCGCTGAACTCCAGCGCCTTGGTGGGCAGCTCCGTTATGCCGCCCGAATGGGCGTGGAACCAGGCGTAGGGAAACTCGCCGTCCGCGCTCATCACCACGCCGCGCGTCTCATTGACAGCCTCGCGGACGCGGTCGTTCACGTTTTCAGCGTCGTACGCCTGCGCCTCGTTAATGTCGGTGGAGATGTCCGCGCCCTCGTAGCCGGACTTCTTGCTGTCCACAAACTTCATCGTAAACGTCCGCGCCAGAATCGCCTGCGCCTTCAGCGCCTCGATGGGCCAGGTGTTGCGCATCTCGCCGCCGACCACGCCCATGATGTAGGTCTCGACGTCCATCTCCTCCACGCTCTCGGAATCCACGTCGTAGACCTTGAGCACCGGCACGCCGTCGCCGCTGCGGTCCAGGCGCTCCGGGATCTCCGGTACGTCGGCGTCCGCGCCGGACATGCAGCCCGTCAGCGCCAGCATCGTGATCAGCAGAAGCCCCAACAGGCTGCGCTGCATCGAATAAAAGTTTCGGTTCATGACCATCACCTCGCGGGATAGTATGCGCCGAAACGCGCGCGCAAATTCGTCAGTCGAACAGTCCCAGCTCACCGATGGCCTGGGATACGGTGTCCGCGCCCACCAGCGTCATCCCCTCCGGCGCGACCAATTTGCGCAGATTCGATTTGGGCAGCAGCACGTGGTCGAAGCCCAGCCGCTGGCACTCGGCCACGCGGCGCTCGGCCTGGGGCACCGCGCGCACCTCGCCCGCGAGGCCGACCTCCCCCATCACCGCCCAGTTCGCGCTGGTGGGCCTGTTGCGGAAGGACGAGGCCACTGCCGCGCAGAGCGCCAGATCCGCCGCCGGCTCCGTCAGCGACATGCCGCCGGCGATGTTGATGTACACGTCCTTGTCGTACAGCCGCATGCCGGCGCGCTTTTCGAGCACCGCCAGCAAGAGCGCGAGCCGCCCCTGGTCCACGCCGCTGGCCATGCGCCGGGGATTGCCGAACACCGTGGTGGCCACCAGCGCCTGCACGTCGGTCAGCAGCGGGCGCGAGCCCTCGATGGCGCACATGATGACCGATCCGCTGGCATTGTGGGCGCGCTCCGAGAGCAGTGCCTCGCTCGCGCCGAGCACCTCCGTCATGCCCTCGCCGGTCATCTCAAACATGCCCAGCTCGTTGACCGAGCCGAAGCGGTTCTTCACCGCGCGCAGCAGGCGGTACTGGTGCTGGCGGTCGCCCTCGAAGTAGAGCACCGCGTCCACCATGTGCTCCAGCACCCGGGGACCGGCGATGGAGCCCTCCTTCGTCACGTGTCCCACCAGAAATACCGAGCAGCCGCTCAGCTTCGCCAGCCGCATCAGCCGCGACGCGCACTCGCGCACCTGCGAAACGCTCCCCGGCGCGCTGGCCAGCTCGGGCAGGTACATGGTCTGAATGGAGTCCACCACCACCACCGCCGGCGAGAGCTGCTCCATGCGCTTCTCCACGGTGTTCAAATCGTTTTCGGAGAGCACGTAGAAGCCCGACGCGCTCGCGCCGAGCCGGTTGGCGCGCAGCTTAATCTGCCGGGCGGATTCTTCGCCGGATACGTAGAGCACGCTCACGCCATCCCGGGAAAGATTGGCGCACACCTGCGTCAACAGCGTCGATTTGCCGATGCCCGGATCGCCGCCCACCAGCACGAACGAGCCCTCGACGATGCCGCCGCCCAGCACGCGGTCGAGCTCTCCGATGCCGCTGGGGCGGCGCTCGAGCGCGTCGTCGGGGATCTCGTCGATGCGCATCGCCTGCGCGTCGCTGCCCGGCGCGCGCTTGAGCTTCCTCTCGGGCGCTCCACTCTCCGCGGGAGCGGCCTGCTCCGTCAGCGTATTCCAGCTTCCACAGTCCGGGCAGCGCCCCAGCCAGCGGCCGGTCTCGTAGCCGCACTCGCCGCAGACAAAGATCGTTTTGGGCTTTGCCATCTTTTCTTCCCCCAATATTCCAATTGAATTCATTATATCATACCTTCGCAAATCTTGCCAGATCGGGAAAAACGTTTTATAATAAAATAGAGTTGATGTAGCAACAAAGGGAGATACCGATGCAGGATTCCGATAAGAAACCGAAGCGCAAGGGTAAGCACGCAGCCGCCTCGCCGGAGGCGGATTTTGAGCGCGTCGAGGCGCAAGCGCCTATCCCCGATCCGGAGCCGAACGTGCCGGATGACGCGGAGGCGGATGAATACGACCTCCTCGGCGGCGAAGGGGATGTTCCCATTCACCTCGGCAAAAAGAAGAAGTCTGCCTCCGGAGGGAGTCCTCGCGGGGAGCGCAAATCCAAGCGCAAGAAGAAGCGCCCGGAAAAGCTCTTTTCCGAGAAGCGCCTCCGACGTCGTCGCAGTCTCTTCGAAATCATGAGTGCGACGGACGAGGACAGCTTCTTCAAGCCGATCCGCCTGTTCGGCCACGAGATTCGCTTCTGGCCGCTGTTTCTGTTGGCCTTGGTCGTGATGCTCGTGGGCGTGGTCATCATCAGCAACGGGAATTTGAAGACGGTCGAGCAGCCCGTCATCGTGGTGGGCCTTCCCGAGGATCTCGAGGATTATCAGATTCTGGTGCTCTCGGATCTGAATGGCCGCCGCTTCGGCGATCAACAGAGCGCCTTGGTGCGCGAGATCGAGAATGTGGGCTACGACATGATCCTCTGCGTGGGCGACATGGTCGGCAAGGACGGCGATCCGAAGCCCTTCTATGAGCTGCTGGACAACCTGAAAAGGCCGGGCCGCGTCTACTTCATCTGCGGCGACTCCGACCCTGGCCCCTTCGCGGAAACCGTGCGCGGAACGCAGGGCCCGCTGCAGGAGCTCGTGCTGGAGGATTGGATCCTCGGTGCCATCGAGCGCGGCGCGCACTACATCGACGCGCCCACGGCGGTGGAGGTCGGCGAGGCGAAGCTATGGCTCTCCCCTACGATCTTCCTCAACCTCGACGTATCCGCCTACCGGGAGGAATGGCAGGACCAAATGGAACAGGAGGAGGACGGCGTGGTCACCGGGCTGCGCTCGAACTACGCGACGCTGCCCTTCACCAGCTACCGCAACGATCAGGCGCAGCGCTTCTACAGCGCGGTGCGCGATATCTCCGCCACCGATCTGCTGATCGGCCTGTCCCACGTGGTGCCCGAGGATGACTTTATCATCTCGGCGGCCTCCCACGACCAGCAGAGCGACAGCTACCTGTTCGAGCCGGAGCTGATCGTGTCCGGCCACTACTGCGGCGGCATGTGGAAGCTGCCCTTCCTGGGCGCGTTCTACGTGCCCAACAAGCTGCTGCCGCGCGGCGGCTGGTTCCCAGATCAGGAGGACGTGAGCGGCCTGTCCTCCATCGGCGAGAGCCAGGTGTTCATCACGAACGGCCTGTCGAGCACGTCGTCGATTCCGCTGCTCCCCTTCCGCGTGTTCAACGATCCGGAAATCGCGGTGCTGAAGCTCACCGCGAAGCTCCCCGACAACATGCTCGAAGAAAATTGAGGCAATTCACAGAATTTAAAGCGCGCTGCGCGCCGGGCAAATTGCCCGGCGCGATTTTGTCCCCCGGGCATAGTTTGGCGAATTACAGCCATACTGATTCCGACAACGGGGGTGCGAACTTGAACGAAAAACCGAATTCCGATCTGCTGCGCGCCAGCGTATCCGCCAGGCTGGACGAGAGCATGGACGCGCTGCGAACGATCCTCAACGCGCCGCGAAACGAGGACGCCATCTTTCGCGAGTACAGCGCCGGGAACCTGCGCGTTTGCGCCGTATACATCGAAGGCATGGCCGACGAGACAAAGATCGGCGAATTTGTGCTGCACGCCCTCAAGGCCGGCGGCGGCGCGGAGGATGGTGCGCCCCCGGAGGAGCGCCTGCGCCGGTCGATGCTGGAGATCGCGCAGCTGAGCGAGGTCACCGAGTACGCCGAGGCTGTGCAAATGATCCTCTCGGGCATGACCTGTCTACTGGCGGACGGAGCCGGCGAAGCGCTGATGCTGGAGACGCGGAATTACCCGCACCGCGGCGTGGAAAAGCCCACCAACGAGCTGGTCGTCAACGGCCCGCAGGAGGCGTTCAACGAGCATCTGCGCACGAACATCACGCTGCTGCGGCGCTACGTGCAGTCGCCGGAGCTGATCTGCGAGAAGCTGTACGTGGGCACCGGCGTACCCACCCAGGTGGCGCTGGTGTACATGCGGGGCGTGGCCAGCGAGGAGCTCGTCGCCGAGGCGAAGCGGCGGCTGATGTGCATTCAGAGTCCGACCGTCATGGGCGCGGGCGAGGTGCAGCAGCTCATCGAGGACCGCCCCTTCTCGCTCCTGCCGCAGATGCTTCAGACCGAGCGCCCCGACCGCGCGGCCTCCTGCCTCACCGACGGCCAGATCGCGATTCTGGTGGAGAATTCGCCCTACGCGCTGATCGCGCCCGCGACGTTTTTCCACCTGATTCACGCCTCGGACGATTCCTTCCTGCGCTGGCAGTATGCCTCCGCGATTCGGATCATCCGCGTGCTGGGCCTGCTGATCTCGCTCATGCTGCCGGCGCTCTACATCGCCATGTCGGTCTTTCACAATCAACTGATCCCCATGGCGCTGCTGACCTCCATCGCGGAATCCCGGGCCAACGTACCCTTTCCCATCGTCGTGGAGGTGCTGTTCATGGAGTTTTCCTTCTACCTGCTCAACGAGGCGGGGCTGCGCACGCCCACGCAGATCGGCTCGGCCTTCGGCATCGTGGGCGCGCTGATCCTGGGCCAGACGGCGGTATCGGCGTCGGTCATCAGCCCGATCCTCATCATCATCATCGCGCTCACGGGCCTGGGCAACTACGTCATCCCCAACTATGAACTCGGCGTCGGCCTGATCCTCTACCGCCTGATGCTGATCGCCTTCAGCGCCGCGCTGGGGCTGTACGGACTGATGATCGGCATGTTTCTGATCGTGCTGCACCTGTGCTCCATCCGCTCCTTCGGCGTGGAGTTCTTCGCGCCCATGTCCCCGCGCCGCAGGCACAATCCGGATCTGCTGCTGCGGCTGCCGGTGTGGATGCAGAAGCGCGCGCTGTTCTACGCGAAGCGCGACAGCTGGCTGCATCAGGAGGCGCGGGCATGAGAACGCGGATTCCCGGCCGGAGCGAGGCCCTGCCGACGATCGTCGCGGCGATGATCATGCGCATGTACTGGGGGCTGTCGCTGGACTTCCAATATCCGCTGAACGCCGCCTGGATGTGCCCGCTCGTGGGGCTCGCCATCTACCTCCCCTTCGCCTTCGCGCTGCGCCAGGCGTCGCTGATCGGCGATTCCAGCCCGTGGGAGAACCTCGCCGCGCGCGTCCCCGCGCCGGTCATGGGCTTGACCGCAGCGGGCTTCGCGGCGCTGCTGATCTACGACGCGGCGGCGGCCGCGGGGCTGACCGCGATCTCCTCCAACATCCTCGCGCTGGACGACGTGAGCCCGCTGCTACTGCTGATTCCGCTGGCGCTGGTGGTCTTCTGCGCGGTGCGCACGGGCGCCTGCGCGCTGGGCGACAGCGCGCGCCTGTGGCTGCGGATGCTGCCGCTGTTCTCGGTGATCATACTGCTGGTGCAGCTGGGAAACTACAAGCTGGGCTGGATCACGCCCATCCTGGGCGGCGGAATCGCGGACATCTTGAGCGGCGGCATCTACTGCGCGGGCTGCATGGCGCTGACGAGCCTGCTGTGGCTGCTCGCGCTGCCGGACCGGCACAAGGGCGGGCTGCTCCCCTGGGCGGCGCTCGCCGCCGCCGTGACCTCGGCGGTGATGTTCTCCCAGCAGATGCTGATTCCCACCATGACCAGGACCGATTTCACCATCGCCGCGCGCATCGACCTGATCCTGAACAACGGGCGCATGACGCTCTCGCCTCAGATCGTGCTGGACGTGCTCTGGTTCGGCAACATGCTGCACCTGATCAGCGCCGAGGTGGTCGCGGCGGCGGAATATCTGCGAACGATCCTGCCGAAGCTGCCCATCGCCCCGCTGGCGGCCGCCTGCGCGCTGGCCGTCTGCGGCGTGAGCGCGGCCAGCGGCGCGTGGGTGAAGTCGGATCCCTTGATCGTGTTGAATCTGTTCGCGGTCCTCGGCGCGGCGCTGGCGCTGCTGCTGTTGACGGCGCTGCTGGGAAAGCGGGGTGCGCGCGCGTGAAGAAGCTGTTTGCGATGCTGCTGGCGCTCGCGCTGCTGAGCGGCTGTTCCAACCATGCGCAGGTCGAAAACCAGGCGTTTCTGCTGGTCATGGGGCTCGATCGCGCCGAGGGCGGCGGAATCGAGATGAGCGCCCAGATTCCCCGCATCTCCGGCAACAGCCAGGAGTCGGCGGACGGCGAGGGGAACTCGTCGGGCTACGCGCAGATGAGCGTGACCGGCTCCAACTATGAGGAGGCGCTGGAGCGGCTGGACTGGATCTCGCCCCGGGACCTGAACCCCGCCCAGCTCAAGCTGGTGGTGCTCTCGCGCGACCTGGCCGAGAGCGAGGACTGCCCCGAGCTGATCGAGCGCCTGGCCCGCACGGAGCGGCTGTTCACCGCCACGCGCGTGGTGGTATGCGAGGGCCGCGCGAAGGATTTCGTATCCACCATCCGCCCCACTGTGGGCACGCGGCTCTCCACCGACATCAGTGCGCTGTTTGAGCACTGCATCGGCCGAGGATTCACGCCGCGCAGCAGGCTGGCGGACCTCTACTACCTGCAGAATTCGGTCTACTGCGATCCGATGGTCGGTTACGCGGTGATCGGCCCGCAAATGCAATCCGGGGGCGAGCAGAGCGACGCCGCGCAGCCCGCATCGGCGCTCTCGGCGGAGCTGATGGAGCTCTCCGAACGCTTTGAATCGGACATCCCCATGCGCTTCATCGGCGCGGCGCTGTTTCGGGACGGCCGGATGTGCGGCGTGCTGGACGGCGCGCAGACGCTCTGCGCGAACCTTCTGCAGAACGAAATGGACTCCTTTTACTATAATTTCGACGACGTCAGCGTCGAATTGATTCCGGAGGGCTCGATTCGCCTGCGCGTGGACGCGGACGGCGATGCCGTGGCGCTGCGCGTGCGGGGCAGGCTCTCCCTCGCCGCCGAGGAGATGGACATCGACGAGGAGGCGCTGCTGGATCATCTGAATGCGGACGTGAAAGCGGCCATTCGGGCGACCCAGGCCCTGGGCGTGGACATCTTCGGCTTCGCTGAGGCCGCCGCGAAGCGCTTCGGCACGATCGAGGACTGGGTGAATTACGATTGGCGGCGGCGCTATCCCGGCGCGGAGCTGGACGTGCGGCTCGAGCTCATGACATCGAACGCTTGACAGGGGCGCGCCGATTCCTTAAAATGGAGGCATACGAAAGCTGAAACGCGAGGGGTGCGGTCATGTACATCGCAATCGTGAATCCGGTTTCGGGCGGCGGGAGATCGCTGAAGGTGCTGGCCGGCGTGGAGGCGGAGCTGAAGCGGCGCGGGCTGGAGTACCGCGTCGAGCGCTCCGCCGGGCCGGGCGACGCGACCCGCCTCGCCCGGGAGGCCGCTTCGGTGCGCCCGGCGGGGATCATCGCCGTGGGCGGCGACGGCACCTTCTTCGACGTGGTCAACGGCATGGCGGGCAGCGATGTGCCGCTGCTGTTCGTCTCCTGCGGCACGGGCAACGACTTTGTGAAGAGCCTCCCCCTTCCACGCGATCCGCTGGAGGCGCTGCGCATGCAGTTGGACGCGAAGGAGAGCCGCATCGACCTGGGAAAGATGAACGATACATACTTTTTGAATGTATCCGGCACGGGCTTCGACGTGGATGTGCTGCGCCGCGTGGACAAGTACAGGGATCGCGGCGATGGGCTCAAGCCCTACCTGCTGGCGCTGTGGGACGCGCTTCGAAGCTACCGCCCCGCCGAGGCGCTCGTCTCCTTCGATGGCGGCCCCGAGGAGCGGGCGCGCTTCGCCATCGCCTCCGTCGGCAACGGCCGGTGCATCGGCGGCGGCATGAAGGCCGTGCCCGAGGCCGATACGAGCGACGGCCTGTTCGACGTGGTGATCGTCGCGCCGGTGCCGAAGGCGCTGATTCCTGCGCTGATCGCCTTTTACATCGCGGGCCTGCACGTCAGGTTCGGCTTGGGGAAACTGCGCCGCTGCAGGCGCTTCACGCTGCATAGGCCGGGCATGACCGTCAACCTGGACGGCGAGCTTCGATCGGCAAACGAGGCGGAATATGAACTCCTTCCCGCCGCGCTGTGCGTGCGTCTGCCGAAAAGCGACTGATTCGCTTGCGCCGTAATTTTGCCACTCATGCCGAAAGAGCTCCCGGGGGCAGCTGCCCCCGGGAGCTCTCTTTCATGCCTTTTGCTTGAATTGATGGTGGCACTTGCCGCAGGTGACGGTCACCTCGCCCACCTTGCGCGGCAGGCGCAGCCGTGCCTTGCATTGAGGGCACTTGAAGTAGCGGTACTTGCGGATGTTCTTCAGGCGCACGAAAAACTGCTTGAACTCCGTCTTAAACTTCGTCCAGAACGTCACCCAGCGCAGATTCTCCTCCGAGCGCTTGGCGTTGTTGCGGGACATCATGCGGAAGATGCCCCAGATGTAAGCGATCAGCCCCAGCCAGTAGAACAGCGCGAAGCCCGTGAAGCTCGTCAGCAGCGAAAGCACGAGGCCGGCGATCAACAGCGCCAGCGAAAGCTGATCCGCGCCGTGCCTGCCCGCCATGAAGCCGCGCAGGGCGTTTTTAATCCTCTGCCACATTCTCCATTCCCTCCGTTCTCAAATCAGCAGCAGATCGGGAAGTACCACCCTCCGCCGCAGCAGAGATTGCACAGGCAGGACATCAGGCAGCACATCCCCATGGGATTGCGGCAGATGAACTGCTGGGCGTTGAAGGGACTTCCGTTGCTCTCGTAATCCGCGCTGCGCCCCTCGATCCGGGAAAGCAGCGCCCTGTATTCAAAGTTGTTCGGATCCATGTTCACAGCCTGACGCGCATAGTTGAGCGCCGCCACGCGGTTGCCCAGCCCCAGATTCGCCTCGCCGCTCAGGTAGTACCATTCGGCGCTGCGCTCCGAGATGTCGTTGAGCACATTGAGAGCCTCCTGATAGTGGCCCGAGCGCACGTAGTTGCGCGCCGCTGCGAGCCGCGGATTCGCGGAGTAAGCGTTCTGGCTCTGCTGGCCGCCGTAGCCGTAGCCTCCGGCGCTTCCGTAACCGCCGTATCCGCCATAGCTTCCATAGCCGCCGTAACTCCCGTAGCTACCGGCGCCGCCGTAGGCTCCCTGGCCCGCGCCGCCCTCCCTGCGCATCTTCATGACCTGGGAGTAGGCCTCGTTGACCTCCTTCATGCGCGCCTCGGCCTCGGCCGAACCGTTGTTCACATCGGGATGGTACTTCTTCGCCAGCGTCCGATATGCCTTTTTGATCTCATCCTCCGAGGCGCCCTGGGAGACGCCCAGCACGCGATATGGATCCTGCATTATTGTGCGTTTCCTCCCTTTGCGTCGCGCTTTTGCTTGCGCTGCTGAATGTACAGGTAGCGCGCCCACACGCCCGAGTACAGTATGTTGCGGATCAGGCCGGCGTCCTTCACCACGGGCAGTTCCTCAAACGCCTCGGCGCAGTCGGCCAGCATCATCGTGAGCGCGCGCTTGCAGAGCTCCTCAAAGTCCGGCGCGCCCATCATGGGCTTCAGCGGGTTGAACCTTCCGCGCTTCGCGTCCCTGGGCAGGTCGTCGTAGGCGTCCATGAGGTAGATGAAGCGTCCCAGCGCGTCGCCCATGCGGCGGAGGCCGTCCGCCCAGTAATCGCCGCGCCAGCGAAACAGCTCGCCCATCATCGCGCCCGTGAGGTTCATCGGCGGGTCGATCTCCTCCGCGCCGCCGCGTTCGATCTCGCGGATGCCGTCCATCCACGCCTCGATGGCCCGGGCCTTTTCCGGAAGCCGCTCGCTCGCCCCGCGGTATGCCCGGGAGAGCGCCCGCATCTCCGCCAGCGCGGCAGGGCTGCGATCATCCTGCCAGTTGTCCGCGCACTTGTGCCAGGCCAGCAGCACGTTGAGATCCGCCGCATAGTCCATCGGCGCGCTCTGCGCGTAGGGATGCGGCTTGAGTGGATGCGCCGCGCAGCGCTCGCTGCCACGCTCCTCCTCCGGTTCGTAGAGCGCCGAGAGCACCATCGCCACGAAGGTCATGTCGTAGCTGAGCGTCATCCGGCCCAGATTGCCGTACCGGCGCTTCAGCGTCCGGCACATGCCACAGTACAGCGCGCGAAAGCGCGTCCGCTCCTCCTCGGAGAGGGTCTTGATGTTGGTGATGACGTAGCCGAACATGCGGCCCCTCCCCTCGCGCAGTATCCCTCCGAAATTATACCCGGCGAATGTTAAAGCAGTTCAGTCGCGCGCGGGAATCAGGATTTTTTGTCGCCGTCCGTGGGCTCGTAGCTGGCGTCGTACACGCCGTCGTCCTCGCTGGGCTGCGCGCCCGCGTCCCAAACGGCCTGCCCCGCCGCGCTCAGCGCCCGCTCCAGCTCGAGGCAGGAATTGCGCACCGCCGCGGAATCCTTGCTCTTGAGCGCGCGCTTGGCCTCCTTCACCAGCGCGGTCATGCGCTGCTTGTCGTCGTGGTTGAGCTTCTTCATCACGGCCTCGGCCTGGTAGATCAGGTTGTCCACCCGATTCTGCATCTCGGCCTCCTCCTTGCGCTTCGCGTCCTCCGCCGCGTAAATTTCCGCGTCGCGGATGGCGCGGTTGATCTCGTCGCGGCTCATGTTGGAGGACGAGGTGATCGTGATGTTCTGCTGCCGGCCCGTGCCCAGATCGCGCGCCGACACGTTGACGATGCCGTTCGCGTCGATGGAGAAGGTGACCTCGATCTGCGGCACGCCCCGCATCGCCCGGCGGATGCCGTCCAGCCGGAAGCGGCCGAGCTCCTTATTTTGAGAGGCGATGGGCCGCTCGCCCTGCAGCACGTGCACGTCCACCGCGGTCTGGAAGCTGGCGGCGGTGGTGAAGATCTGGCTGCGCTGAATCGGAATCGACGAGTTGCGCTCGATGATCTTGGCGTAGACGTCGCCCACGGTTTCGATGCCCAGCGACAGCGGCGTGACGTCCAGCAGCAGCAGGCTCTTCACGTCGCCGCCCATCACGCCCGCCTGCAGCGCCGCGCCCATGGCCACGCACTCGTCCGGGTTGATGCCCTTGAACGGCTCCTTGCCCGTGAAGCGCTTCACCGCCTCCTGCACGGCCGGGATGCGGCTCGAGCCGCCCACCAGCAGCACCTTGGAGAGGTTCGCCGGCGTGAGCCCGGAATCCGCCATGGCCTGCTGCACCGGCCCCATGGTCATGTCCACCAGATGGCGGGTGAGCTCATCGAACTTGGCGCGGGTCAGCGTGATCTCCATGTGCAGCGGACCGTTTTTGTTCGCCGTGAGGAACGGCAGGTTGACGGTCGCCATCGTGATGCCGGAGAGTTCGATCTTCGCCTTCTCGGCGGCTTCGCGCACGCGCTGCATGGCGGTGGCGTCCTTCTTCAGGTCGATCTTGTTCTCGCGCTTGAACTCGTCCACCAAGTAATCGACGATGCACTGGTCGAAGTCGTCGCCGCCCAGCCGGTTGTTGCCGGCGGTGGCGAGCACCTCGATCACGTCGGCGTTGATGTCGAGTATGGAGACGTCGAAGGTGCCGCCGCCCAGATCGTAGACCATGATCTTCTGCGGCTCCTCCTTGTCAACGCCGTAGGCCAGCGCCGCGGCGGTGGGCTCGTTGATGATGCGCTTGACGTTCAGCCCGGCGATCAGCCCCGCGTCCTTGGTGGCCTGGCGCTGCGCGTCGGTGAAGTAGGCCGGCACGGTGATCACCGCCTCGCTCACGCTCTCGCCAAGATACGCCTCCGCGTCGGCCTTGAGCTTCTGCAGAATCATGGCGCTGATCTCCTGCGGCGTGTACTTCTTGCCGTCGATGTTCACGCGGTAGTCCGAGCCCATCTCGCGCTTGATGGAGGAGATGGTGCGCTCGCTGTTGGTCACGGTCTGGCGCTTGGCCACCTGGCCCACGAGCCGCTCTCCGTTCTTCGCAAAGGCCACGATGGACGGCGTGGTGCGCCCGCCCTCGGAATTGGGAATGACCACCGCCTCGCCGCCCTCAATTACGGATACGCAGGAATTGGTCGTACCCAGGTCGATGCCGATCACTCTGGACATGAAAACGCTCCTTCCCGTGTGGAATGACCCATTTCTCATTTCACAGTGCTTATTTTAGAGGGAATACATCAACTGAATGTGAATTGCGAAGGAACGACCGCGATATATTCATGAAATATTTAAGAAACAAACTACCGACGTCGGGTTTTATCATGCAAAAACCGACTGGATTCTACAAATATTTCATGGGCGCAGGAGCGTCATCCGTTCTTTTCCTGATAGTCCAGTATCGCTTGCGCGAAGCGTGCGCCGAAGGAGCGAATCTTGCGCTCGCCCATGCCGTAGACCCGCGCCATCGCCGCCGCGCTGGTGGGCATGAGGCGGCACATGTCTGCGAGGGTCGCGTCGCTGCAGATCATATAGGGCGCGACGCCGCGCTCCCGCGCGAGCTTCGTGCGCACGCCGCGCAGCAGCTCGAACAGCGCGCGATCCACGTCCGCGGCGAGCACCTTCGCCTGCCGCTTCGACGTCCTTCCGTTCCGCTTCCCTTCCCGCGCGTCCTCCTGTACGGCAAGGACGCGCCGCTCATCGCGCAGAAGCTCGTCCGCAAACCTGCCGCAGCGCAGCAGCGGATATTCCCCGGCCGTGATCTCCAGCGCGCCGTCCTCCACGAGTGCGTCCACGATATACTGCACGTTTTGCAGGCTCACGTCCTTCAACGCGCCGTATTGCGGCAGCCCCGCCAGTCCGGTCGAGCGCGTTCGCTCGCTCCGCGAACCCCGCAGCGCGTCGATGCAGAGCCGCGCGCCGAACCGCCCCCGGCTCTGCTTCACGCACGCCACCAGCGGCTTCGCGAGCTCCGTCACGTCCGTCAGCGCGCGCGGGCTCAGGCAGTTGGCGCAGTAGCCGCAGCTTTCCCCGCGCTCTTCGCCGAAGTAGCGCAGGATCGTGCGGCGCAGGCATTGGGTCGTGCGACAGTAGTTGGCCATGGCGTTCAGGCGGAAGCGGGCGGCCTCCTGCACGGATGCGAGCGCGGCGGGATCAAGCTCCGCCTCCTCGCCCATGCGGTCGATGAAGAAATTCTGCAGGGCCACGTCTTTGGGCTCGAACAGCAGGTGGCAGTCCGCGCGCTCGCCGTCGCGACCCGCGCGCCCGGCCTCCTGGTAGTAGCTCTCGAGGTCCTTGGGCATGTTGTAGTGAATCACGAAGCGTACATTGGACTTGTCGATGCC
This sequence comes from uncultured Clostridia bacterium, assembly GCA_947596085.1. GTDB lineage: Bacteria > Bacillota > Clostridia > Christensenellales > Aristaeellaceae > SFTH01. The sequence continues at coordinate 20,927 of CANQEW010000021.1, forward strand.
CATGCCGAAGGCGTTTGTCGCCACCATCAGCGGCGCGCGGTCGTAGATGAAATCCTCCTGATTGTGCCTGCGCTCCTCCTCCGGCAGCCCGGCGTGGTAGCGCGTCGCGGGATGTCCGGCGCGCCGCAGCTTCTCGCACACCGCCTCCACGCCCTTGCGCGTGGCGCAGTACACGATGCCGGAGAAGCCGCGGTAGCTCTCGACGAGCTCCATCAGCTTCGCGTCCTTCTCGTGCGTGTAGCTGACGGAGAAGTACAGGTTCGGCCGGTCGAAGCCCGTCACGCGCACGAAAGGGTCGCGCAGCCCGAGCAGCCGCGCCACGTCCCGGCGTACGCGCTCGGTGGCGGTGGCCGTGAAGGCGCAGACGCGCGGGCGAACCGGCAGACCGGCGATGAAATTCGGGATCTCCATGTAACTGGGGCGGAAGTCCTGCCCCCATTGGGAGATGCAGTGCGCCTCGTCCACGGCCACCATGGAAATCGGAACGGACGCGAGCGCGCTCAAGAAGCGCGGCGTCTGCAGGCGCTCCGGAGCCACGTATACAATCCGGTAGCGCCCCGCGCGCAGCCGGCGCAGCGCCGCGTCGAACTGGCGCTCCGTGAGCGAGCTGTTCAGATAGGCCGCCGGCACGCCCGACTGCGCGAGCGCCTCCACCTGATCCTTCATCAGCGAGATCAGCGGCGAGATCACCAGCGCGACGCCGGGCAGAAGCTGCGCGGGAATCTGATAGCAGACGGATTTCCCCGCTCCGGTGGGCAGCACCGCCAGCGCGTCGCGCCCCTCGAGGATGGCGTCGATCACCTCCGCCTGTCCCTCCCGGAAGGAGTCGTAGCCGTAGACGCGCTTGAGAACGTCGAGCTTGTCCGAGAATTCCGGGGCGGAGGGCGCTTCGGCGGCAGCGCCGCTCTCGACCAAACCATCTTCCGGCGGGGCGGCGCTGTCCACATTTTCGGGCGGCGCGTCCTCCGGCGGCGGCGCGTCCTCGAAGGCCGCCTCGCGCTCGCGCGCCTCCTGCAGGCGCAGATATTCCTCCTCCGGCAGGAAGCGCGTGTATGTCTGGCCATCGCGCTCCACGGTCTCCGACCACATCGACAGCGGGCGCACCCACAGCCCGCCCTCCCCGTAGAGCGCGCGGTAGACGACCATCGTCTCCAGGGTCTCCGAGTGCTTCGCGAAGTCGATCAGCTCATAGCGCCCGCCCTTGAAGTGGCGGTAGATTCCCCTCTTCGGCAGATTCATATCATTCATCGCCCCTGTCCTCCCTCCGTTCGCGCAGCTCGTCCATGTACCCCGCGGTGATGATGCCCGCGGGCATCGCGACGACGGCAATTCCAAACATGGACGAGATCATCGTGACGACGCGGCCGATGGTCGTCACCGGGTAGATGTCGCCGTAGCCGACAGTCGTGAGCGAAACGGTCGCCCAATAAACCGCGTCAAAAAAGGTATTGTATGAGTCCGGCTCCACATTGAACACGATCAGCGCCGAAACCAGAATATATCCCACCGCGAGCGAACCCACGGCGATCAGAGATTGCCGCGAGCGCCGGAATACGCCCACAATGATTTCAACGCTGCGGGAATAGCGCAACGCCTTGAATACGCGAAACACGCGCAGCGCCCGGCCGATGCGAAGGATGCGCAGCACCTTGAAGCCCCTGTTGAGCGCCGTGAGCGATGGCAGGATCGACACGAGATCGACAATGGCCATGAACGAGAACGGATAGCGCAGAAACGGCAGGATTCCGCGCTGATTGTATTTGTAATCCGCGGTGCACAGGCGCAGAATATAATCGACAATGAACGCGACGGCGCAGGCAACATCAAAGCAGCGCAGCGTCACGGGCTCGCCCTTGAAAGCCAACGGCACCAGGCTGAGCAAGATCAAAAACAGCATGACGCTGTCGTAGATGGAACTGGCGCGGTCGTTTCCATCCGATCTCTCAATGATTTCAAAGATGCGTCTGCGCATGTACATGCACCCCCCCCAAAGCATGATACGCTCTCCCGTCCCCGGCTGTCAAGCCCGCAAATGCGCCCGGGTGATCGATGCGCCTCGCATCATCCCGCGTGAAACGATTGACAAACCCGCTTCGGAAACGATATGATACGTATAGACGAAAATGAAACGGAGGCTTTGTATGAAAATACTGATCTGCAACGCCGGAAGCACGTCGCTCAAGTTCAAGCTCTGGGGGATGCCGGGATATGAGGTTTTGGCCGAGGGCAAGGTGGAACGCGTGGGCTCCCAGCGGGGCATCTTCTCCTATCGAAGCGCGCGGGGCGCGCTCTCCCGGGACGAGCTCGACGTGCCCGACTACACCGCGGGAATCGGCATGTTTTTGGACGCGCTCTCGCAGGGCGAACTGCGGGCGGTCGATGCGCTCTCCGAAATCGCCGCCGTGGGCTACAAGACGGTGCTCTCGAAGGATCACTACGGCGTGCACGAGCTGACGGAGGACGTGCTCGACGGCATGCGCGCGTACTTCAGCGTCGCTCCCGCCCACAACGGGCCGTACCTGGAGGCCATCGGCGTATTTCAGAAACTCCTGCCTGAAGTTAAACAGGTCGGCGTGTTCGAGACGAACTTCCACCGCACCATTCCGGAGGAGCGGCGCGTGTTCCCCATCCCCTACGAATGGACGCAGAAGTACGGCATCCGGCGCATGGGCTATCACGGCGCGTCCCACGGCTGGATCGCCGAGCGCTTGCAGCGATACCGGCGCGTGGTGTCCTGCCACTTGGGTGGCAGCGCGTCCATCTGCGCGATTCTCAATGGAAAGAGCGTGGACAACAGCTTCGGCTTCTCGCTGCAGATGGGCATTCCCCACGCCAGCCGCACCGGCGACGTGGACGTGTACATCGTGCCCTATCTGCTCTCCCAGGGGCTGACGCTGGAGGAGATCTACGACGGCCTGGGCAAGAACGGCGGGCTCAAGGGCATCTCCGGCACCTCCGGTGACATGCGCGATATCGAAGCCGCCATCGCGGCGGGCAGCGAGCGCGCGGAGCTGGCGATGCGCGTGTTCGTCACCCACGTGCTGCGCTACATCGGCGCCTACGCCATGGAGCTGGGCGGGCTGGACGCGCTGGCCTTCACCGGCGGCATCGGCGAAAACTCGGCGGAACTGCGGCGCAGGGTGCTGGCCGGCATGGCGCACATGGGCGTGCGGATCGACGAGACCGCGAACGCTTCCGGCTCCGGCGAGCGCCGAATCACGACGGAGGACTCCGCCGTCGATGCCTGGGTCGTCCCGGCAAACGAGGAGTACATGGTTGTTCGCGAAACCTACAGAAAACTGGTGTGAAAATTTTTCAGCGATTTTGCGTTTACATCTGGTAATTTCCGCATATTTGTAGTATAATGGTCTCAACGTAAAAAAATTGTTGAACTGAACGACAAATACATAGTGAAAGCAGGGATAATGTGACAAAGAAGAGATGCATCGCAATGCTGCTCGCGGGCGGCCAGGGCAGCCGCCTGGGCCTGTTGACGAAGATCAACGCGAAGCCCGCGGTACCGTTCGGCGGAAAGTACAGGATCATTGACTTCCCGCTCTCCAACTGCACGAATTCTCACATCGACACCGTGGGCGTGCTGACGCAGTACCAGCCGCTGGAGCTGAACCGCTACATCGGCAACGGCGCGCCGTGGGATCTGGATATGTCCAACGGCGGCGTATTTGTGCTTCCGCCCTATATGAAGGCCAAGAGCGGCGAGTGGTATCGCGGCACGGCCAACGCCATCTATCAAAATATCAGCTTCATCGAGCAGTATGACCCGGAGTATGTGCTGATCCTCTCCGGCGACCACATCTACAAGATGGACTACAACCGGATGCTGCAGGCGCACATCGACAAGAAGGCCGACGTGACCATCGCGGTGCGCCCGGTGCCCATGGAGGTCGCCCCCTCCTTCGGCATCATGAACACCGACGCGAGCGACCGCATCGTGGAGTTTGAGGAGAAGCCCAAGAAGCCCAAGAGCAACCTGGCTTCGATGGGCGTGTACATTTTCACCTGGAAGCTCTTGCGCGAGTATCTGATCGCCGACGAGGCCAACCCCAAGTCCAGCAACGACTTCGGCAAGAACATCATTCCGAACATGCTGGGCGACGGCAAGGTAATGATGGCCTATCGCTTCGAGGACTACTGGAAGGACGTGGGAACCATCGCGAGCCTCTGGGAGGCAAACATGGACCTTCTGAAGATTCCGCCGGAGTTCGATCTGACGGACGACCGCTGGAGCATCTACGCCCGCAGTCCCGTGATGCCACCCCACTTCATCGGCGCGAACGCGACGGTCGAACACAGTATGCTCACCGAGGGCTGTGAGATCTATGGCGAGGTTAACGACAGCGTGCTCTTCGCGGGCGTGACCGTGGAGGAGGGCGCGATCGTCGAGGACAGCGTCATCATGCCGAACACGCGCATCGCCGCCGGCGCGGTCGTGCGCCGGGCCATCGTCGCGGAAAACTGCGTCATCAGCCGCGACTGTATCGTCGGAGAGGCGGAGGGCGACATCGCCCTGATCGGCCAGGATACCGTGTTGCCCCAGGGCTACGTCGTGGGCGCCGGCAAGCAGATTGACAACAGCGTGATCTCCGGAAAGGAGGCAGAATAATGTACGACGTGATGGGCATCGTATACACCTCGAAGGATAACCTCAACCTGCGCGAGCTGACCACCAACCGCGCCGTCGCCGCGCTGCCCGTGGCGGGCCGCTACCGCATCATCGACTTCACCCTGTCCAACCTGGTGAACTCCGGCGTGCGCAACGTGGGCGTCATCGCGCAGAAGAACTACCACTCCCTGATGGACCATCTGGGAAGCGGCAAGGACTGGGACCTGCACACCCGCAACAACGGCCTGTTCATCCTGCCCCCCTTCCTCACGCGGGAAAATGGCGGCGAGTATTCCGGTCTGATCGAGGCGCTGCGCGCGAACTTTGACTATCTGCGCCGCTCCCGCCAGCCCTACGTGATCGTCACCAACAGCGACTACGTGTGCAACACCTCCTTCGAGCCGATGATCGAGGCGCACATGAAGAACGGCGCGGACATCACGATGATGTACATCAAGGTCAGGCCGGAGCATCTGGAATTCTCCAGCTCCGTGACCAGCAACCATACCTACCTGGACGTCGCCGGCGACGGCATTGTCAAGGACATCGAGGTCAACCCGAACGCGGCCAACTTCCGCAACCTGAGCATGAACGTGTTCATCATCAAGCGGACGCTGCTGATGCACCTGGTGGACCAGGCCGCCTCCCGCGGCGCGAAGGACTTCGATTCCGAGATCCTGCGCCCCTACATCGAATCTCAGGCGCTCAAGATCATGGGCTTCGAGTTCACCGGCTACTTCCGCCGCATCGAGACGATTAAGGGCTACTTCAAGTTCAACCTTGACCTGCTCGACGCCGACGTGCGCCAGGAGCTCTTCGCCACCCGCCCGGTCTACACCAAGACCCGCGACGACGCGCCCGCGCTCTACCGCACCGGGGCCAGCGTTAAGAACTCGCTGGTGGCCGACGGCTGCGTGATCGAGGGCTCGGTAGAGAACTGCGTTCTCTTCCGCGGCGTGCATGTGGGCCGCGGCGCGAAGATCAAGGACTGCATCGTCATGCAAGACAGCTACGTGGAGGACGAGGTCGAGATGGAGAACGTGATCCTCGACAAGGAGGTCACCGTGCGCGCACACGGCCGGCTGATCGGCCAGCGCCAGTACCCCATCGTTATCGGCAAGAACGTCACGCTGTAAGTTTTTCGAATTTAAGGAGGACGCCATGAAAATTCTGTTTGCCACTTCCGAGTGCGTGCCCTTCATCAAGACGGGCGGCCTTGCCGACGTCGTGGGCGCGCTGCCAAAGGAACTGATCAAGTCCGGCGCGGACGTGCGCGTCATCCTGCCGCTGTACAAGACCATGGACGTCGAGTGGCGCAAGCAGCTCAAGATTCTGTTCAACTTTGATGTGAATCTGGGCTGGCGCCGCCAGTACGTGGGCATCCTTTCGCTGCAGTATGAGGGCATCACCTTCTACTTCGTGGACAACGAGCAGTACTTCGGCCGGGATTACATCTACGGTTCGGGCACCGACGAGGGCGAGAGATACGCCTACTTCTGCCGCGCCGTGCTGGAGTCGCTGCCCAAGCTGGACTTCATTCCGGACATCATCCACTGCAACGACTGGCAGACCGGCCTGATCCCGGCGATGCTGAAGGTGCAGTACAACAACCTGGAGCTCTACAAGGGCATCAAGACGGTGTATACCATCCACAACCTGAAGTTCCAGGGCATCTTCCCCATCGACTTCATCGAGGAGCTGCTGGGCCTGGGTTCGCTGGCCTACACCAGCGACAGCCTGGAGTTCTACGGCATGTGCTCCTTCATGAAGGGCGGCATCGTGTTCTCGGACGAGGTCACCACCGTCAGCCCGACCTACGCCGAAGAAATCCAGACGGCCTACTACGGCGAGCGGCTGGACGGCCTGCTGCGCTCCCGCGCGGACAACCTCTGCGGCATCCTCAACGGCATCGACACCATGGAGTACGATCCCGCCACCGACCCGATGCTCAAGGTCAACTACACCGCCGACAGTTTCAAGATGAAGGTGCAGAACAAGCTGGCGCTGCAGAAGGAGCTGGGTCTGAAGCAGGACGCGGATATTCCGATGATCGGCATGGTCAGCCGGCTGTCCGGCCAAAAGGGCTTCGACCTGGTGGAATGCGTGTTCGAGGGCATCATGAACACCGGGGCGCAGGTCGTGGTGCTGGGCATGGGCGAGAGCAAGTACATCGACCTGTTCAGCTGGGCCCAGTGGCGCTACGGCGGGCAGGTTGCGGCATGCTTCCAGATGAACAACCCGCTGGCGCACAAGATCTACGGCGCTTGCGACCTGTTCCTGATGCCGTCGATGTTCGAACCCTGCGGCCTGAGCCAGCTGATTTCGCTGCGCTACGGCACGCTGCCCATCACCCGCGAGACCGGCGGCCTGCGCGACACCGTGCTGGCATACAACGAGTACACCGGTGCGGGCAACGGCTTCACCTTCCTCAACTACAACGCACACGACATGCTCTACGTGATCGAGCAGGCCGTAAAGATGTACGCGGAGGATCGGGAAACCTTCTCCAAGTTGGCCATTCGCGCGATGAAGGGCCAATACGGCTGGGACGGCTCCGCGAAGAAGTACATGGAGCTCTACCAAAAGCTGTGCGAGGAGCCTGCGGAGTAAAATGATTCACGCAAAGCGCCGGGCAATTTGCCCGGCGCTCTGCGTATACCGAAAAGGAGACTGCCAAGCAGTCTCCTTTTCAATCAGTACACCACCACCGTCGTATGCTGTGGGCAGTTGTTGTAAATCCACTTCGCGTCCTCCACGCTCAAGCGCACGCAGCCGTGAGAGGCCTTCCTGCCCAAATTGTTCACCGAACTCTGGGTCACGGGGCCGCCCTTCTGGTTGTACAGCACCGAGTGGAACATGATGTCGCCCTCGATGTAGTAGGCGTACTGCGCCCAGCAGGAGAACTTCTTGAAGTAGTGCCAGCGCGCGCCGGGGCAGGTGGAAGCCTTGTAGGTGCCCTTGGGCGTCGGCGTGGCGTTCCGTCCGGTGGAGCACTTCATCGTGCGCACCAGTTCGGTGTAGTTGCCGTCCGCGTCCGGCGCGTAGGCGTAGACGCGCTGGTCGTCGATGGACACGCGCAACTCGTAGGGCTTGAGCGCCTTGAGCGCGTTTCCGGAGAAAAGCACCTGCATCGTCGCGATGTCCGCCACACCCGTCTCCGGCAGCTTGTTGCGCCGCTGGAAGGCCGTGACCGCCGTCGCGGTCTGCTCGCCGAAGTTGCCATCCGGCGCGGTGTAGAGGTATTCCAGGCCGCTCAATCTGCGCTGCAGGCGCATCACGTCGCTGCCGCTGTCGCCGCTGGACATCTGTGCGGGCACCATCGGGAAGCTGAGCGAATAGAAGTCGTCCAACAGGATCGGGTCCGCCACGCCATTGACGACCACCCTGAGCTGGTCGCTCAGATCGGCGTCCGGCGCGATGGTCGGATTGTCCGCATGCAGCCGCGCCGCCTCGATATCGCGCATATAGCTCTGCAGATTCTCGACCGCCGTCTGCGTGGCCGCGCCGTAGTCCCCGTCGGTGGAGACGGTGGTGAAGCCCAGTTCGCGCAGCCGCGTCTGGAGCCGCTCGACCGATTCGCCCGTGGAGCCGGCGGACAGCATGGAGTTGTCCGGCGCCTGGGCGCTGCCGGAGAAGATCCTGCTCTGCGTCGCGACGTCCGCCACGCCAGTCTGCTCGATGCCGTTGTAGTATTGGAAGATGCGCACCGAGCGCGCGGTGTTGCTGCCGAAGTTGCCGTCGGCGGGCTCCGTGGAGCAGCCCAGCGACGCGAGTCTGCGCTGCAGGCGGATCACGTCGTCGCCGCTATCGCCGTAGCGAAGCTCGCGGCGCGCGCTCCGATAGGCATCCGAGTAGAGGTATGCCTGCAGCAGCGCGTCCGCGATGCCGTCCACGCGAGTGACGGGCGCGAGGCGTATCTGATCCGCCGCCACCTCCATCGGGGGCGCGGTCGGCTGTACGGCGGCTTCGGCGACGGCGTCGCGCGGCCGCAGGTTCAGCGTGTGCTCACTGAACGCGTACAGTGCCTCCGGTTCGGCCGTGGGAGCCGCCGTGGGTTCCGCCATGGCAGCCGTTGTCGATTCCGGCCGGGCGTCGATCAGGTCCTGCTCGAGCGCGCGGACGTAGTTCTCCACCGCCTCCACGGCGCTGCGGGTCTGCTCGCCATAGTAGCCATCGGACGCGCCGTCCAGGAAGCCGAGCTCGATCAGGCGCTGTTGCAGGCGTTGCGTCGCCGCACCGTTCTTGCCCTCAGAGAGCTCGGGATAGAAGGGCGTGGATACGCGAATGAGTTTCACCTTGAAACCATCCGCCGCCCACTCGGACAGGGAGCCGTCCGCGCCGGGAGCGGCGTAGCTGCGGGCGGTGGCGATGGCCACGTCCACGGCCTTGGCAAGCGATTCGGAGTCGCTTCCCGCCGTGCGCGCGGCGTCGGTGACGATCCCGCCGAGCCAGCTCTGCAGCGCGTCCCAATCGCTCACGGGCTCCCCCACGAGCTCGAAGCGAAATTCGCAGCCATAGTTTACGCCGTTCACATTGATTTCACAGGCGACGTCGTGGGTATCGACCTCGACGCCGTCCTCATAGGTATTTTCGTATGTGATCTCGGTGGTGCTGGGCACGTCGCCGGGATTCATCAGCTTCGTAATATCCGCCTGCCACTCCCCCTCAGCGGCCGGCTCCGCCTGACTGATGAGCGCCAGGGAGCTCAGTAGCACCGCCGCGATGAGGACCGCAAGCGCCATGCGAATCCGTTTCATCGAGATACCTCCGAATTGGTTTCTCAGCCGGTTTTTCGGCTGCAATACTCTGACGCAATTATACCTCGATTTGTTGCGGACATATAGACTAACAATTTGTTCTTTCCGGAACAAAAAATGGAACTCGCGTTCCGGTGCATAGGATATTACAATTCTTTGTGGAAATTGCACCACTGGGAAAGGTTCTGTCGTGCACCCACAGACGACTACCGTCGCCACCTTCCCCTCTACCCTGACATCATTGCGAAAAAGCGGCCGAAGTCTTTTTAAGCTTCGGCCGCTTTTTCGCAAATCAACTTTCAATCTTCCCAGCGGAAATCCGTGGTCAGAATGCGAACATGATTCTGGGATACGTGCATCATGCCGCCGGAAATGTGGGCGCGGCGCACCGCGCCGTCCGCGGTTACGCGGGCCTCGCCGCTGCCAAGCGCCGCCGCGAAATCGATGTGGCGCGGAAGAATGGCGATTTCACCCTCCGTGGTGCGCACCATCACGCGGTCGGCCTCGCCCTCGTACATCTGCTGGGTGGGCATGACGATGGTCAGTTTGAGCTTGTCCATATTACGCGCCCTTCGCGGCCTTTTCGATGGCCTCGTCGATGGTGCCGACAAAGAGGAATGCGCTCTCGGGCAGGTCGTCGTGGAGGCCGGCACAGATCTCCTTGAAGCCGCGGATGGTCTCCTTGAGCGGCACGTAGCGCCCCTCCATGCCCGTGAACTGCTCCGCCACGCTGAAGGGCTGGCTCAGGAAGCGCTGCACCTTGCGCGCGCGGGCGACGATCTTCTTGTCCTCCTCGGAGAGCTCGTCCATGCCCATGATGGCGATGATGTCCTGGAGCTCGCGGTAGCGCTGCAGGATCGACTGCACCTGGCGCGCCACGTCGTAGTGCTCCTGGCCGACGATCTCGGGGCTGAGGATGCGGCTGGTGGAATCCAGCGGATCCACCGCCGGGTAGATGCCCTGGGAGGCGATGTTTCGGGACAGCACCGTGGTCGCGTCCAGATGCGCGAACGTCGTGGCCGGGGCCGGGTCGGTCAGATCGTCCGCCGGGACGTAGACCGCCTGCACCGAGGTGATCGAGCCGTTGCGGGTGGAGGTGATGCGCTCCTGCAGCGCGCCCATCTCGGTGGCCAGCGTCGGCTGGTAGCCCACCGCGGAGGGCATGCGCCCGAGCAGCGCGGACACCTCGCTGCCGGCCTGGGTGAAGCGGAAGATGTTGTCGATGAACAGCAGCACGTCCTGCTTGCCCACGTCGCGGAAGTACTCCGCCATGGTCAGGCCCGACAGGCCGACGCGCATGCGCGCTCCCGGCGGCTCGTTCATCTGGCCGTAGACCAGCGCCGTCTTGGCGAGCACGCCGCTCTCCTTCATTTCATTGTAGAAGTCGTTGCCCTCGCGGGAGCGCTCGCCCACGCCCGCGAACACGGACAGGCCGCTGTGCTCCTTCGCGATGTTGTTGATCAGCTCCATGATCAGCACCGTCTTGCCTACGCCGGCGCCGCCGAACAGGCCGATCTTGCCGCCGCGCGCGTACGGCGCGATCAGGTCGACCACCTTGATGCCCGTCTCCAGGATCTCCGTGGTGCCCTCCTGTTCGTCATAGGCCGGAGCCGGGCGATGGATGGGCCAGCGCTCCACGTCCTCCGGCGCGGGCAGGCTGTCGATGGGATCGCCGAGAAGGTTGAACATCCTGCCCAGGCACTTTTCTCCCACCGGTACCGCGATGGGCGCGCCGGTATCCACGGCTTTCACGCCGCGGCGCAGGCCGTCGGTGGAGCTCATGGCGATGCAGCGCACCACGTTGTCGCCGATGTGCTGGGCGACCTCGGCCACGATCCTGCGGCCCTCGTATTCGATCTCGATCGCGTTGAGCAGGTTCGGCAGCTCGCCGCTGTCGAAGCGAACGTCCAGCACCGGCCCGATGACCTGCGCGACCTTGCCAATGTTCTTTTCTGCCATGTCAATTCCCCTCGTTTTCGCCCTCCGCACCCGCGACGATCTCCGTCAGCTCCTGCGTGATGGAGGCCTGCCGCGCGCGGTTGTAGCGCAGATTCAAGTCGTCGATCATCTCTCCGGCGTTCTTCGTGGCCGCGTCCATGGCCACGCGCCGGGCGGCCTGCTCGCTCGCCACCGAGTCGCAGGCGGCGGCGTAGATCATGCCCGCCAGATAGTCCGGGATGGCCTTCGCCAGCAGCTCCTCCGGCGAGGGCTCGAACAGCATCTGCCGCGCGGCGCGGCTCGCCGCGCCGACGGACACCGGCAGCAGCCGCTCCCATCGAGCGTTCTGGGTCAGGATGCTCTGAAAGCTCGTATACACCAGGTCGATCTCGTCGATCTCGCCGGCGTCGTAGCGCTCGATGAGCCCCTTCGCCATCTCCCGGCAGGTGTCCATCGTCAGGCCTTCGGCCTTCTCCGAGCCAAAGGGCAGCAGCTCTGCACCCTGATAGTGGAAATACTCGCCCGCCTTGCGGCCGATGCTCAGCGCGCAGTAGGGCGTCGCCTCCAGCTCGGCGCGGATCAGCTTGAACACGTTGGCGTTGTAGCTTCCCGCCAGCCCGCGGTCGCCCGCGACCACCACCAGGCAGCGCTTGCGAACGTCCCTGCCGTTCAGATAGGGGCTGTCGCAGCCGGTGTTGTGCCGGGCGATGTCCGCGACGGTGTCCCGGGCGATCTCCAGATACGGCCGGCTCGCCTCCATGCGGGCGCGCGCCTGCCGGAGCTTTGAGGACGCCACGAGCTGCATCGCCTTCGTGATCTGCATCGTGCTCTGCACGCTCTTGATGCGAAGCCGGATGTCCTTCATCGATGTTCCGGCCATCGCTTACACCTCCGCAGGAGCCTTGCCGCGCAGGAAGTCCGCGGTGTAGTTCGAAAGCGCTTCCTTCAGCTTGTCCTCGGTCTCGGAATCCAGCGCGCCGGTCTTGGCGATGGTCTCCAGCACGCCGCGGTGCTGGGCGTCCATGCGCGCGTAGAGGCCGGATTCGTACTCGGGAATGTCCTCCACCCGCACGTCCTTCAGATAGCCGTTGGTCACGGCATAGAGGATGCACACCTGCTTTTCCACGGCCACGGGCGCGTTGTGGTGCTGCTTGAGCACGCCCACGATGCGTTCGCCCTGGTCGAGGCGCGCCTTGGTGTCCGGGTCGAGGTCCGAGCCGAACTGCGCGAAGGACTGAAGCTCGCGATACTGGCTGTACAGGAGCTTCAGCGTGCCGGCCACCTTCTTCATGGCCTTGATCTGGGCGTTGCCGCCCACGCGGGAGACCGAGATGCCCGGGTTCACCGCCGGCATGACGCCCGCGTGGAACAGCTCGCTCTCCAGGAAGATCTGGCCGTCGGTAATGGAGATGACGTTCGTCGGAATATAGGCGGACACGTCGCCCGCCTGCGTCTCGATGATCGGCAGCGCCGTCAGCGATCCGCCGCCGAACTCCGGCGCGATGCGCGCCGCGCGCTCCAGCAGGCGGCTGTGCAGGTAGAACACGTCGCCCGGGTACGCCTCGCGCCCCGGCGGGCGGCGAATCAGCAGCGAAAGCGCTCGATACGCCACCGCGTGCTTGGACAAATCGTCGTAGACGATCAGCACGTCCCGGCCCTTCTCCATGAAATACTCGCCCATGGCGCAGCCCGCATAGGGCGCGATGTACTGCAGCGGGGCCAGTTCAGAGGCCGTGGCGGAGACCACGATGGTGTAATCCATCGCGCCCGCGCGGGTGAGCGAATCCACCACCTGCGCGACGGTCGAGCGCTTCTGACCGATCGCCACATAGATGCAGATCACGTCCTGCCCCTTCTGATTGATGATGGTGTCGGTGGCGACGGTGGTCTTGCCCGTCTGACGGTCGCCGATGATCAGCTCGCGCTGGCCGCGGCCGATGGGAATCATGGAGTCGATGGCCTTGATGCCCGTCTGCAGCGGAACCGACACGCTCTTGCGCTCGATGATGCCCGGGGCGGGGCTCTCGATGCGGCGCTGTTCCGTCGCGGCGATGGGACCCTTGCCGTCGATGGGCGCGCCCAGTGCGTCCACCACGCGGCCGATCAGCGCCTCGCCCACCGGCACGGACACGACCTCGCCCGTGCGGCTGACGGCGGAGCCCTCCTTCACGCCCTCCTCGTCGCCCAGCATGACCACGGCCACGGAGTTCTCCTCCAGGTTCATCGCCATGCCGTACACGCCCGTGGAGAAGCGGATCAGCTCGTTGGCCATGCACTTTTCGAGGCCCGAGACGCGCGCGATGCCGTCGCCCACCAGAAGCACCGTGCCCACGTCGTCCTGCACGATCTTCTGGTCGTACTGCCTGATCTGCTCCTTGATGATCTTGGAAATCTCTTCCGGTCTCAACTGCATAAAATCGGACCTTCCTTTATTCGCTCTCGATAAGGCTGCGCCGCATGCGCTCCAGTCGCGTGCGGATGCTGTTGTCGTATCTCCTGCCCTCCACGTCCACGCGCAGGCCGCCGATCAGGCTCGGGTCCACCGAGGCGCGCAGAGAGAGCTTCCGGCCCAGCATGGCCTCGAACTTCTCGCGCACGGCGTTGATCTGATCCTCGCTCAGCGGGGCGGCGGAGGTCACCTCGGCCTCGACCACGCCGCAGAGCTCGTTGTAGCGGTCGCGGAACACGCCGGCACACTCGATAAAGCGATCCATCGCGCCGCGGCCCGTGAGCAGCTTCATGAAGTTCAGCACGTAGGGGTGCACCGAATCCGCGAACGCCGCGTCCAGCAGGGCCTTGCGCTCCTCCGGCTCAATCGAGCGGGTGCACAGCAGGCGGATGTAGTCGGGCTCCCGCCGAAAGCATTCGGTCAGCTCCGCGAGCTGCGCGAGAAACGCTTCCTCCCTGTGCTCCTCCCGGGCGAGCTCAAACAGCGCGTTTCCATACTCTCTGGCAAAGTGCGTCACTTGTCATCCCCCGCATTCCGAAGGAAGTCCTCGACCAGCGCGTCCTGATCGGCATCGCCGATCTCCCGGCCCACCATCTTCTCCGCGATATCCACGGCCATGCCGGAGAGCTCGCGCTTGAGCTCGGTGAACGCCTTGAGGCGCTCCTGGCTGATCTCCGCCTCCGCCTTCTGCTTGATGTGGCTCGCCTGACTGCGCGCGTCGCCCAGAATCTCGTCGCCCTTGCGGTTGGCTTCGTCCACGGCGGAGCGCACCAGGCGATCCGCTTCGTCGCGGGCGCTGGCCATGCGCTGCGTGTATTCCTCTTTCATCTCCGAAGCGCTCGCGCGATCCGCGTCCGCCGCCGCGTAGATGCCGTCGATCTCCTGTTGACGCCTGGCCAGTATGTTCTGCACCGGCTTGAACAGGAACTTCTTCATCAGAAGCATCAGGATCAAGAGATTGCAGATCTGGGCAATCAGCGTCCACGGCGCGAGCGATACAAACTGTTGAAACTCCACGCTATCTTCCTCCCGTGTCGCTTCTCGGCAGCCGTCAGGTCAGCGGCTTGACGAACAGCAGAATCAGCGCGACGATCAGGCCGTAGATACCCGTGGATTCCGCAATTGCGCAGCCCAACAGCATGGTGGAAGTGACGTCGCCCTTGCACTCCGGCTGGCGGCCGATGGCCTCCAGCGCCTTGGCGACGGCGTTGCCTTCGCCGATGCCGGGGCCGATGCCCGCGATCATCGCCAGGCCCGCGCCGATGGCGGAGCAGCCGAGAATGAAGCCGTTGTCCGTAATTCCGTTCATATGTGTTACCTCCTGAAATGAATGTTGGGGTGAATTATCTCATCACTCGCACGCGGACTTGATGTAGCTCATGGTCAGCATGGAGAAAATGAAGGCTTGAAGCACGCTGGTGAAAAGGTCGAAGTAGATCGACAGCACCGCCGGAATGCCCACGGCAAAGATGGGAATGTGGCTGAGCACCTCGCCCAGCGCGCCGGGCAGCAGTCCCAGCACCATGGCCGACAGCGTGCTCAGCGCGCCGTAGATCAGCAGCGTCACCACCGAGCCGGAGGCGATGTTACCGAAGTGACGAAACGCCATCGACACGGGCGTGGCGATCTCGGAGATGATGTTGAGGGGGGTCATCACGAAGACGGGCTCGGTGTAGCCCTTGAGATAGCCGCCGATGCCGTTGGTGCGAATTTTGTAATAGGTGATCATCACAAAGGTCATCAGCGCCCAGGCCGCGGTGGTGGACAAATCGCTGGTCGGCGCGTAGAGGCCGATCAGGCTCGAGAGGCTGCAAAACGCCGACAGGGAAAACAGCGCACCGATGTAGGGCACGTAGCCCATGAAGCGCTCGCCCATGTTGTTTTTTACGAGATCGGTCACCATGCCGACCAGATACTCGGCCACCACCTGGCGCTTGCTCTCCGCGTGCACCTTGAGGTCACGCGTCAGGAAGATGCAGATCAGCGTGATCACCGCCATCACGATCCACGTATTGACGATGGTCTCCGTGATCGGGATGCCCCCGAAGATGGGAATTTCGAAAAATATCTTCGCGCCATGTACTTCCAGATTCATGAAAAATCTCCTTCGGTACGTCTATTCTTTCATGTCGCTACCGCCCTTGACCCGCCGCGATCCCAGCCAATTCGCGGCCAGAATCGCGATCTGCGGGAAGACCAGCGGAACCATGCATGCGATCCAATTGAGCTTGAGCGCCGCGATGCCCAGCACCAGCAGCGCCGCGCCTCCAACCATCCGCAGCGTGTAGCTCCGGCGCATCCGAAGCTTCGCCAGGTTCACCTGCTCGACGCTCTGCGCGTCTGGCGTCTCGGCAATGCGCTGCACGGTGCGCCCCAGGAGATAGAAATTCCCCACCGCGAGCAGATCGCCGTACAGGGCGCTCAGGAGCGCGCGCAGGTCGAAGTGTCCGGCCAGTGCGAACACGGCAAGCATCACGGCTGTGAGAACCAGCGTTCCCAGCGCAACTTTGCGCGTCTCGCGCCGGACGGCCTGTTGTGGTTTCACGGACAACTCTCCCCTTTTCGGCGGCGATTTGGATCTCTCAGAAGGGCAATGCAATTCTCCACCTATTTCGCCATTAAATATTCTTGCTTTTGTCTTTGTTTCCTCCCACGTTTTTTCATAATCCAAAATTTAATAATCATAGCGGAGCGATTGCAGCCTGGAAACCTGCGATCCTTCCACTCTTTCGGGTTGCGTCGAATTTGTCGCAACATATGACCATAACGTCAAATTTTCTCCACAATTGTTGAATTGACGAAACTGCCGTACGATGGTAAAATATGATGAAGATTATTCTATAATATGAAAAGATTTTTTGAGGAAATACATATGAATCCGAATTCTCAAGCTCCCCGGCACGCCGCGCATTCGCAGAGCACGCGGAGCGGTGCCCACAATCCGCAGACTTCCCGGCAAGCGGGTGAGCGCAGACTCACCCCCGCCCAGCGGCAGCGCATTTTGCGGGAACGGCGCAGGCGGCAGCAGCGTCACCAGCTCTTTGCCGCGCTGGGAGTGCTCGCCGCGCTGGTCGTGATTCTGGTCGTCGTACTCGTCAACTTGGGGCACCAGAGGGCGGAGATGCACCGCGCGCTGACGCTGCCGGAGAATTCCGAAGGCGTCGTGCAGGCGATGGCGCAGACGGCGCTTCCCGAAGCGACGGACGCTCCGGCGGCGGTTCCGGCCGCGGCTACGGATCTTCCCATGGCGACGGAGCCCCCCGCGCCGGCGGCGACGGATGCCCCGGTGATCCCGGACGCGGCGTCGAATCCACCCGCCTCCGCGCCCACCACGCAGACTTCACCCGTCTACGATTCCTCCGCTCCCTTCGTCTATGAGGAGGCCTATGCGGCGGCGGTGCTGGGCGCCGACACGGGTGCGCCCGTCACGCCGGACTACTCCACCGTCGATCCCGCCAAACTCGACCGCTGGCCGGAGGTGAACACGGGCTTCATGCCGATGGTCTCCAAGGCGAACACCGACGAAAACATCATCGCCGTCACCGTGGACGACTGCTTCCAGGCGGACAATTTGAAGCAGATCGTCGCCTGCGCGCTGAACAACAACGCCAAGCTCACGATCTTCCCCATCGGCGAAAATTTGGAGCGCGACAGCGTCGCCGAGGTGATCCGCGCGGCGTGGGAGCGCGGCATGGAGATCGAAAACCACACCTATACGCACAAGGGCACCTATCACTACGACGACAACTACATGACCGAGGACATCTGGCGGCAGAGCGTCGTGCTCAACCAGGTACTCGGCGTGAACTACCGTCAGCACTTCTTCCGCCCCAAGGGCGGCGACGAGCGCTTCGATCAGCGCACGCACGCCTACGTGCGCCAGCTGGGCTTCTCCGCGCTCGCGCTGTGGACGCAGTCCGGCTCCACGGATTCCATGGAGAGCCTGCTCAAGAACCTCGGCCCCGGGCGCATCTATCTGTTCCACACCACGGACAACGACCTCTCGAAGCTGCTCCAATTCATCCCCGAGGCGGTGAATCGAGGCTACCGCCTGGTGACGCTGAACGAGATGTTCGGCCTGCCGGACAACGAAACCTCCGATCTATCCACGGCGCCCGCGGAAAAGCCCGCGCTCCAGAGCTTCCACGTGCTGCCAATGACGCTGAAGCTCACCAGCTATGCCCGCGCGGCAGCGGCTGTGCAGGCGCGGCTGATTGAACTGGGCTGGATGAAGGGCGAGCCCACGGGCGTGTACGGCAAGACCACGCACGCCTGCATGGAGCTGTTCCAGGCGGCGGCGGGCCTCAATGTGGATGGAACGGCTGGCGAGGAGAGCCAGAAGCTGCTCTTCTCCGACGGCGCGCCGACGGGCGGCGACCAGCGCATTCGCGAGCTGGCCCAGCAGATGGACGCGGACGTGCAGGCGGCCATCCGGGAGATGTTCGCGCAGTAGGCCAGCGGATTCTTGCGCGGCGGTTCCGCGTCGCAGGGCTTTTTCGATGACATCGGGCGCGGCGGGAAATTTACTCCCGCCGCGCCGCTTTGATTCCATATTCAGTTCAATGAAACGTCGTCCGCAGCGCGGCCGACCGGAACGGCCGGCCGCAGCCGCTCCGCCGGGATGAAGTTCTCCTCGTCGCTGCCGGCGGCCTCCAGCGTGAAGGCCGAGACCTCGTAGGCGTTGCGGATCATGTACTCGCCGCTTTCCAGCAGCTTCTGATATTCCCGGGACTGCAGCCGCCCGCTCAGCCGCAGCCGGTCGCCCACGTGAAAGCGCGAGGCGTACTGGGCGTTGCGCCCCCACGCGATGCAGGGAATGTAATCGCTCTTGCCGAAGGCGCGGTTGACCGCCAGCATCATGTCGCAGATCTCCCGGCCGAAGGGCGTGGAGCGGTAGATGGGCGGCTTGCAGAGCACGCCCGTCAGGTTGACCTTGTTCATGGTGTCGTTCTCCACCGTGGGCGACATGCTCTGCACGAACAGCGTCACCATCAGCCGCCCGCTGCCCTCCACGACCTTGTTGTAGGAGCGCACCTGCCCCGTCACCAGCATCAGCCGGTCGGCGGAATCGGCCGTGCCGCCGAGCTCGTCCACCGCCAGCAGCTTGCCGGGGATCGTGACCGGCAGCTTGTCCACCGCGCCCGACAGGCGCTTTACCAGCAGCGTGCCCGCGTAAAAGGGTTCGTTCATGACCTCGTGACTCAGCGTCAAGCTGCCCTCCAGCCGCCCCGCGGCCACGATTCGATTGTTTGGGTTTTCCATCGTATCACCTCTGCGTCGTTCTCATGGTGTGCCTTTCCCTATATCCTATGCGGATAAACTGGAAGTATGACGGAATCTATTCCCTGGCCTCCACAAACCAGCGCCCCTCATCCTCAAACAGATAGGTCTCATGCCCGGACACGCGCACCGTGTAGCGCGTGCCGTAGCCTCCGGCCTTTGCGGCCGGGGCACGGCGCACATCGAGCACCCGGTCGATCTCGAAGCTTCGGCCGTCCTCCCACTCCACGCGCAGCGGCGTGATTCCGCCCTCCCGCGAAAACTCCGCCACCACCTTCACGAAGGTTCGCCTCGCCATGTCGCGTCATCCCCTCCAGCCCACGGGATGAATCACGTGATCCTCCCGGGGATTGATCTCATTGATGCGTCGGTCCGCCAGCAGGCTCGCCCGGGAGATGGCCCCGTGGCCGAAGCGGCGGCGAATGTCGTCCACCGCCCGCTCTATGTCGTAGCGGCGCTCGTCGGCGTCGGGGAATATGCTCAGCTGCACCCCGTCCGCCAGGGATTCCAGGCCGCTCATGCAGATGCCCAGACTGCGGATTGGCCGCTCCCAGTACCAGCGTTCCCGGAACAGTTCCCGGGCATGCGCGGCGATTTCCTCGCCCAGCGCCGTGGGCCGACGGAGCTTGCGCTGAAAGGAGCGGGTGTTGAGCTCGCAGTCGCGCACGGACACGCTCAACACGCCGCCGCGCAGGCTCTGCTCCCGCAGCCGCTCGGCCACGCTCTCGGAGAGCACCAGCAGCACCAGATACACGTCGCGGTCGTTGACGAGGTCCCGGGGCGTGGTAGTGCTGTTGCCCACGGACTTTACCATCGCCGCCTCGCCCTCGCTCAGTACCGGCGAGCAGTCGTTTCCACGGGCGAAGTTCCACAGCATCTCGCCGTTCTTGCCCAGCGCGCCGCGCAGGATCCCCACGTCGCAGTTGGCCAGATCGCCGATGGTGCGAATGCCGCGCAGTTGCAGCTTGCGCTTCGTGGCCGGCCCAACGTACAGCAGTTCCTCCACCGGCAGAGGCCATACCTTCTCCCGGTAGTTGTCCAGGGAGATCACCGTGGTCGCGTCGGGCTTCTTCATGTCGCTGCCCAGCTTGGCAAACACCTTGTTGAAGGACACGCCCACCGAGAGCGTGAGCCCCAGCTCCTCCTTCGCGCGCCTTCGCAGCTCGCCGGCGATCTCCTCGCCGCTCCTGTGACAGCCGCTCACGTCCAGCCACGCCTCATCCAGGCCGAAGGGTTCGATGAAGTCCGTGTAGTCGGCGTAGATCTCGCGCATCATCCGGGCGAAGCGCAGGTACTTTTTGAAGTCCGGCGGCAGGGTTCGCAGCTTCGGGCACTTCTGCCGCGCCTGCCAGATCGCCTCCCCCGTCTTCACGCCCGCCGCCTTGGCCAGCTCGTTTTTCGCCAGCACGATGCCGTGGCGTGCCTCCGGGTCGCCGCATACCGCCATCGGCACCGCGCGCAGCTTCGGCTCGTAGACGCACTCCACGCTCGCGTAAAAGTTGTTCAGATCGCTGTGCAGCACGGTGCGCATCGCCGCTCGCCCCCGTTTTTTTGCTATACGAACATATGTTCGATATAATGATTATAGCAGACTCGCGTGGAAATTGCAATCGAACATAAGTTTAAAAATATATCTGCTCCACACCGTTCTTGAAGGGGATTCACCTTTTTGCGAAAAATATCATTTTCATTACAAAAGGCGCCCCTGAATGGGACGCCCGTTGCTTTCAACGAAAAGGGTTTCGTATAGAATCGACAATGATGCGTCAATCCACCGCGTCACTCAAAAGAAATGCCCGCGTAGACGCTGAACGTACATTCCGCGCTGAGTTCGACGCGCTGTCCGTCCGTGAGCGCAATCTTTCCAACGCCGTCGGAAGAGTCGATGGCAAACATGTTGCTCAAATCGCCGCTTGATTCATATATCATGATGGATGCCAGAATCGATGATGTCGCTATTGAATAGGACCCCGCCGGTATATCCTGACCGACCACATAGACGCCGGATGGGATGGCCGCTTCCTTGATTTCATCTCGATTCATCAGTTCGCCCGCGATGGCGGTTTTCAACGCGATCAGCTCATCGAGCGTCATGGCGGACAGATCGACATCTTCCGCGACAGCAACACTCAGAGACAAGACAAACGCGCATACAAGTAAAACCGAAATGCCCTTCTTCACGTGATTTTCACCCCCTTCAACATTTTCGCGATCTTCAATCATTGGTTTTCTGCGTGCGTTTGCCCTGCCTCGCGAAGCCGACAAAGGCGAGAATGAGCGGGATCAGAACCATGTAGAAATTCTGAATGCCCGCGATCAGGGATACGCAGTACAGAATTCCAGCTGTAAGAGTAAAGCCGCGAATTTTGGTGAACCAGCCAAGCCAATTGAACAGGCATCCCAGCGCGAACAAGACCACATGCGGCAGAACCAGCATCAAGCCGATTGTTGTTCCGATCGCGGTTCCAACCTCTTCCGCCGTCTCGGGATCCGCGGGCGTCTGACCCGCCAAACCCCCGTAAATTACAATTTCGATGATAACGAGGATCGTTGCCAGCAATGCGCCGATCAAAATGAGCTTTGAACGCTTAACCATGATATTCACCTCCCCCCAGCGCAGCATGCCGGGGGAAAATGACGGGAGGAAAATTCCAGACAGCGAGGTCAAAGAATTACCCCCCCCCGGTTTCTGGAACGATTATAACACAGATTGGAAATTTACGCAAGAATATATTTTGAATGCCTGCGGATTGACACCGATTGTACTGGCATTTATCTGTTTTGATACAATAGATAGGTAACAGAAGGAGGAAGAAAAACAGAGAGCCAAGTGATAGAATGTAGCTGCAAAACACAAGGACTATCACAGGAGGGGCTCTCTGCATGAATAGGATAGCACAGGATGCACATGCGCGTCAACGGTATTTGGAGTATTATCTGAAACATGGGAACGCGACGGAGACGGCGATACGGTACAAGATCAGCCGAAAGACGCTGCACAAGTGGCTGAAGCGATACG
>CANQEW010000022.1 GCA_947596085.1 uncultured Clostridia bacterium
TCCTCGTTCGACTTGCATGTGTTAAGCACGCCGCCAGCGTTCGTCCTGAGCCAGGATCAAACTCTGATGTTCAATCCCTTTACTCCGCGCTTCCTCACTTTCGCCTCCAAGCTCGCCAAAGCTCGCAGACTCGCTCCTCCGCGCGGCGCTTCACTCTCAGAATACTGACTTCTTCCCCCGAATCTCTCGATCCGGACGCCTTGTCTCTCTCTCGCTGTATCGTTTTCAAGGTTCGCTTCTCTGCCCCGTTTCCGGCGGCAACGAATGATATTATAGCAAAAACCCATCGGTGTGTCAATGGGTTTTTGCAGAGTTTTTTTGTTTTAACAAGAGCTGGCATTTCCCGTCAAAATCGGCTGCATCTGCCGCTCCCGCAGGGCGAGGGCCGCCGCTTTCGGCAGCAGATCGAAATGCGCGACGGCGGAATTCGGCTTGTGCACGGGGTCATCCTGACCAAAGGGCACAAAGTAGATGTGCTTCTGATTGAGCAGCCTGCCGATATTCTGCGCGCTCGTCCCCAGCGCGTCGTTTGTGGATACCGCCAGCAGCACCGGCCTGCCGTTGCGCAGGTGCGACTTCGCCGCCAGCGCGGCGGGCGTATCCGTAATCCCGTTCGCCAGCTTTGCCAATGTATTGCCCGTGCAGGGTGCGATCACCAATAGATCGATCAATCCCTTCGGGCCGATGGGCTCCACCTGCGGGATCGTGTGCAGCACCTCCCGACCGCAGATTTCCTCGAATTCCGCCACGGCCTCGGCCGCCAGATAGAAGCGCGTATCCATGGACGCGGCGTTGAAGCTCATGATCGGCACGAGCTCCGCGCCTGCGTCCCGCAGCGCGCGCCACGCGGCAAAGGCGCGCTTGAAGGTGCAGAAGGAGCCGGTCATCGCGCAACCGACGCGCACGTCGGTCAAGTCGATTCGATCAACCATGCAATTCTGCCTCCTCCCAGCGCAGAATCGCCGAACGCAGCGCCCGCGCGGCGCTCAACGGGCAGTAGCGCCCCGGCAGGCCCGGCTCCCGGCTGGCGCGCAGGTTCAGCGCGCGCGCCGCGTCCAGATCGAAGCCGTAGGGCGGGCTCGCCAGATCCATCAGCAGCGCGTCCGCGTCCACGCTGCGCAGGGCGGATTCGTCGATCACCGTCGCGGGCGGCGTGGAAAAGATCACATCCTGCCCGGGCAGCGCGGACGCGACATCCGTCAGCACCGCGGTCTCCGCCCCAGCCTCCCGAGCGGCGGCCCGCTTGGCCGCGCGGCCGGAGATCACCGTGACCTTCGCGCCGAGATTCAGGAGAATTTCCGTCAGCGAGCGCCCGATGCGGCCGTAGCCGATCACCGCGCAGCGGAGTCCCGCCATCGCAAGCTGCGTTCGCCGCATCGCCGCGGCCACGGCCGCTTCCGCCGTCAAATAGGCGTTCTCCCGCAGGAGCTGTTCATCCTCCCAGAGGTTGACGTATTGCAGATCCCACCTGCGGCGCTGGGGAAATTTCGGCCCGCAGAGCAGCAGCACGCTGCCCGGCGCGATGTGTTCCATAATTTCCGCCTCGTCGATCTCCCGATCGGACAGCGGCCAGCGCATGGGCCAGTTCGATACGACGCAGCTGAACGCTTCCAGCGCGCGCAGATCCAAATTTTCGCCGCCGGCCTTCTCCTGCAGGAACCCCACGGCCTCCCGGCCGCTTTCGTTGAGCATCGCGGTCAGATGCGCAAAGCGCGCATCGCCGCCGATCACCGCATAACGCATAGCATCCCCGCCTTTCACTCTGCCAGACTATGAGCGCGACGGAGAAGGGGTGCGAAAAAACAGCGGCCGCACTGGATACTCCCAGCACGGCCATCGCATTTTGAATTGTTTTGATTTGGGGATATCCGATTTTACTCGGCTGTCTCCTCCACCGCAGCTTCAGTGGACTCCTCAGACAGTTCCTCGACAGTCTCTGCGATAGGAGCTTCGGCGTCGGTTGGGGCGGTTTCCTTCTTGTTACAGGCAGACATCCCCAGGACAATCAGTACAAGAGCCATAATCAGCGTCAGAATCTTCTTCATTTTAATGTCACAGCTTTCTTGTAGTCCATTGGTGTAGTTTGACCGTTGATTCCGGATTGGATTTTCGCAATTTATCTCAAAAACGCCGCTTCGAATACATGCCGCCTGAATCGAAAGGGGACGGCGTGCGCCGTCCCCCCCTTGTCAGACTTTTTCTTATTCGGCGATGGTCGTGTACATGAAGTACTTGTAGCCCAGCGGGTTCGTGAAGAAGCCCTGCACGGCGTCGTCGATCATGTAGATGTCGGTGTAGTAGTACAGCGGCACGATGCAGCCGGTGGACATGAGCATATCCTCAGCGATGTGCATCATGGCGTAGCGGGCCTCGGTGTCGGTGCAGCCCTTGATGGTGCTAATCAGCACATCGTAGGTCTCCGCCCAGGTGCCATCCTCAACCTTGATGTCGTAGCCGTAGGGAGTCAGGTCGAGGTCGTACATCGCCAGCTCGGCGTGCGCGCCGCGGCCGTACTGGATGTCGTTGTTGCCCGAGTTGGTGATCCACATGTCGAGGAAGGAGATCGGGTCGTTGTAGTCGGCCAGCCAGCCGTTGCGGGCGATGGAGTAGTCGCCGTCCTTACGGGTGTTCAGGAAGGTGGCCCACTCCTGGTTGGTCAGCTGCAGCGTGATGCCAACGCCCGCCAGCGCGCCCTGCAGGTACTCGCCGATGGCCTGATGGCCGGCGTCGGTATTGTAGATGTAGGTCAGCGACGGGAAGTTGGTGAACATCTGGGTGGACTCGTCGAAGTCGTAGTACTTCTTCAGAATCTCCACGCCCTCGGCCCAGTTGGACTCATAGGCATCAGCGGCGGTGTTGAAGTAGCCCACATACTCGTCGGAGTGGCCGGCGTTCTGATAGAACTCCTTGCCGTCGAAGTCGGTCATGCCCATCGCCACGAAGGAGGAAGCCGGAACCTGACCGGCCTGGCCGATCTCCTCGCAGATGTAGTTGCGGTCGAGCAGCAGGCCGATGGCGTTGCGGATCTCCGCGCGGGCGGCCTCCGCCTCGGCGCCGGTGAGCTCGCAGCCCTCGGGCAAGATCTCCTCGTTGATGTTCCAGCAGACGTAGTAGGTGCCGATCTGGCCCACCACGAAGTACTCGGTGGGATATTCGGACTCCAGGAGCTTGATCTCGGACGTGGGAACGGCGTCGATCATCTGCCAGGAACCGTTCTGGAAGTTGGCGAGCATGTTGTTCTCGTCGTCGGAGAGGTAGCACTCCAGGGTTTCCATGGTCACTTTGTCGGCGTCATGGTAGTAGGGGTTCTTGGTCAGCGTGATCACGCTGTTGTGCTCCCAGCCGGTCATGGTGTACGGGCCGTTGGAGATGTAGGTGGACGGGTCGGTTGCCCAGGCCTCGTCGGACACGACGTCCTCGCGGACCGGGAAGTAGGTCGGGAAGGCCAGCAACTCGTCCCAGTAGGCAACGATATTGTTCAGGGTCACTTCCAGGGTCTTGTCGTCCACGGCGGTCACGGCCAGGTCGTCCGGATAGCCCTTGACCTGTTCAAACATGTAGCCGTAGTCGGCGCCCAGTTCGGTGGAAGCGGCGCGCTTCCAGGCGAACTCGAAGTCGTGCATGGTGACAGCCTGGCCATCAGACCAGTTCACGCCGTCGCGCAGGGTGTAGGTGTAGGTGACGGTGCCGTCCTCGTTGACGACGCCCTCAGTGAGCTCCTCAGCGGCATCGGGAGCGATGATCAGGTTGCCGTTCTCATCCTGAGACCACTTGGCCAGGCCGGAGAACAGATGGGAAACCATCGTCGCGCCGTCCACAGCGGAGTTCAGAGCGGGGTCCAGCGTGTCCGGCTCGGAAGCCAGGCAGATGGCCAGCTTGGAACCGGCGGTCTCAGCGGAGGCGATGCCCGTCAGACCGATCAGGCACATCGCCAGAGTCAGCAGCAGAGCCATCAGTTTCTTCATGTTCATAGCGTTTTCTTCCTTTCCAAAGAATGGTTGTATTTTCAATGGCGGTTTGCCAATGAAATCAATTGATCTCCTTCACCCTGTGACAGGCGACGAAGTGTCCCGGCGCGACTTCCTCAAACGGCGGCATCGACTGGGCGCATGCCTCGGTGGCATAGCGGCAGCGGGTGCGGAACGGGCAGCCCGAAGGCGCGTTCAGCGGGCTGGGAATGTCGCCGCTCAGTGGAATGCGCTTGCTCGCGCGGGCCGCTTTCGGGTCCGGCAGCGGCACGGCCGACAGCAACGACTGCGAGTAGGGGTGCAGCGGATGGTCGTAAATCTCCGCCGCGTCCGCGAGCTCCACCATCTTGCCCAGATACATCACCGCGATGCGATCCGATATATGGCGCACCACCAGAAGGTCGTGGGCGATGAACAGATAGGTAAGACCCAGCTTATCCTGCAGATCGTCAAACATGTTGATGACCTGCGCCTGAATGGACACGTCCAACGCGGATACAGGTTCGTCGCATACGATAAACTCGGGATTTACCGCGAGCGCGCGAGCGATGCCGATGCGCTGGCGTTGACCACCGGAAAATTCGTGGGCGTAGCGGGATGCGTGTTCGCTGTTGAGGCCCACATAGCCCATCAACTCCAGCACGCGCTCCTGACGCTCTTTCTGGGTTTTGTACATCTTGTGTACGTCCAGCGGCTCCGCCACGATATCCGAAACTGTCATGCGCGGATTCAGCGAAGAATATGGGTCCTGGAATACCATCGCGGCCTTTTGGCGGAAGCTTTGAATGTCCTGCTTTGTCCGAATGGGCGTTCCGTCATAGATAACCTCGCCCGCGGTGGGCTTATACAGGTGCAGGATCGTGCGCCCGACGGTGGTCTTGCCGCAACCGGATTCGCCGACCAGGCCCAGCGTTTCGCCGCGCTGAATTGTAAAAGAAACATCATCCACGGCCTTGAGCGGCTTCGTGCGCAAAAAGCCCATGTTGATATCAAAATACTCCTTGAGATGCTTTACTTCAACCAGGGGACGATTGTTCTCAGCCATTGACCGCACCCCCTTCCAAGGTTACGATGCCCTCGTCCACGCCGCGCTTCACATTCGTCCAGCAGGCCGCCATATGGTCGTCATTGATGCGCATGCGTTCGGGACGCTGCGTGAGGCATACCTTCATCGCGCCGTCGCAACGGGGCGCGAAGGGACAGCCCTTCGGCATGTTCAAAAGATCGATCGGCGTGCCCGTGATAGGCTCCAGGCGCTGGCCATTGTTGGCAGCGGTGGGGATCGAACGCATCAAGCCCTTTGTGTATTCGTGGCGTGGATTGTAAAAGATCTCATCCGCCGTGCCTTGCTCGCAAATAGAACCCGCGTACATGACTACAACCTCGTCGCACATCTGGGCAACAACGCCCAAATCATGCGTGATCATGATGATCGCCATGCCCAGCTGTCTCTGCAAATCGCGCATGAGATCGAGAATCTGCGCCTGAATGGTCACGTCCAGCGCCGTTGTGGGTTCGTCTGCGATCAGGATATCCGGCTCGCAGGCCAGCGCCATAGCGATCATGACCCTTTGGCGCATACCGCCCGAGTGCTCGAAGGGATACTGTTTCATGCGCTTTTCAGGCTCATTCACGTTCACCAACCGCAGCATTTCGATGGCGCGCTCCCGCGCCTGCTTGCGGTTGCGATTCGTATGCAGCATGATGGCTTCCATCAGTTGATGGCCGATGGTATAGGTCGGATTGAGCGAAGTCATCGGGTCCTGAAAGATAATCGAGATGCGGTTGCCGCGCACCGTGCGCATGACCTTCTCGCCGGAATTCACCAGCTCCTGTCCATCCAGCTTGATGCTTCCGGAAACAATGCGCCCGGTGTTGGCCAGGATTTGCATAATTGAATAGGCGGTGACAGATTTACCGGAACCGGACTCGCCTACGATGCCCAGCACCTTGCCTCGGTCCAGATTAAAGGATACGCCATCCACAGCCTTTACTTCGCCCGCATCCGTAAAGAAGGAGGTATGCAGGTCACGTACTTCAAGCAATGCCATATTCATGCGCTCCTTTCATCATGCGTTGAGCTTCGGGTCAAAGGCGTCGCGCAAGCCGTCGCCGAACAGGTTGAGCGACAGCACTATCAGGCAGATCACAATTGCCGGAATGACCAGTCGATAGGTATAGGACGTAATGCCGTTGAGCGCGTCGGAAGCCAGCGAACCCAACGATGGCATGGGCGCGTTAACGCCCAGGCCCAGGAAGGAGAGGAAGCTTTCGGTAAAGATCGCGTTGGGGATTTGCAGCGCGGTGGAGATGATGACCACGCTGATGCAGTTGGGCAGCAAGTGCTTCATGATGACCCAGCGGCCCTTTGCGCCGGTGGCCTGCGCCGCCAGCACGTACTCCTGCTCGCGCAGCGAGAGAATTTGGCCGCGGATCAGGCGCGCCATGCTCACCCAGTACAGCAAGCCGAACACAATGAACATGGAGATGATATTCGCGCCGATCTTTTCCAGAATCGTTCCCTCCACGTGCAGCACCTGCCCCAGCACCACGGACAGCAAGATGATCACCAGCATGTCGGGCAGCGAATAGATGATATCCACGATGCGCATAATGATCAGATCCACCTTGCCACCCGCGTAGCCCGCGATGGAGCCGATCGTCAGGCCGATGATGAGCACGATGATGCTGGCGAAGAAGCCGACCGCCAGCGAGATGCGCGTACCATAGACCACGCGGATAAAGTAGTCGCGTCCGTGGGCATCGGTGCCGAAGATGTGGGGAAATACCTTCTCCCCCGCTTCGATGCGCTCCTGCTCCTTCGCGCCATAGGTAAACGGCGAAAGATTGTTGTAAGAGCTGTTGGCGGGCTTGCCCGGCGTCATTCCCAACATCTGGTCGTATTTATAGGGCCACACATAGGGCAATACGATGGAAGCCACGGTGATCAGCACAATCAGTATGAAGCTCACCAGCGCCACGCGGTTCTTGATCAGCCGTCTCACACCGTCCTTAAAGAAAGTGGACGACGGGCGCATCCGGGAGATATACTCCTTCTCCGCGTCAGTCGCGGGCAGGAAAGCTTCCGGGTTCAACTGGAGGCTGAAGGGTTTATTTGCGTGCAGCATGTTCTCCTACCTCCTCAATCGAATTCGATGCGCGGATCGACAACCTTGTAGAGTATATCGGTGATTAAATTCATGATAACGATCAGTGAGGCCAGGAAGATCGTTGTGCCCATGATCATCATATAGTCGCGATTGGTGATGCTTGATACGAACTGTCTCCCGATGCCCGGCACCGCGAAGATTTGTTCCACCACCATCGAACCCGTCACGATAAACGCGAGCATGGGACCAAAGTAAGTGATGACCGGAATCAGCGAATTTTTGAGCGCATGGCCGAAAATTATTTTCCCGCCTGAAACGCCTTTGGCTCGAGCGGTGCGGATGTAATCCTGGCCCAGCACATCCAGCATGGAGGATCGCGTGAGGCGCGTAATGTAGGCCATCGGATACAATCCCAGCGTGATGATCGGCAGGATCAGGCCGCCCTCCGAAGCGCCGTTGGCCGGCACCCAGCCGAGCTTGACCGAGAATATAATCAACAGCAGCGACCCCATGATAAACGACGGCATTGATACAAACGCCGTAGTGATCACCATGATGATCTTATCGAGCACCGTATTGCGCCGCAACGCGGCTACAGCGCCCAGCACAATGCCCACGACCGCCGCGCTGACGGCGGCGATCAGTCCGAGTTTCGCAGAGGTCTTCATGCCGTCCATAATGATGTCGATCACCTGCCGGCCGCGCTGCTTCAGCGAGGGGCCGAAGTTGAACTTCGTCACGATGTCGGTCAGATACGTAATGTACTGCTCCCAGAGCGGTTTGTCGAGGCCATACTTCGCCTCCAGCGCCGCCTGGGCTTCAGCGGAGATCGCCTTTTCCCCCAGGAACGGGCCGCCCGGCACCGCATGCATCACAAAAAACGTGATCGTGATGACGATCCATATGGTCACGATCGCCAGCAGCACGCGCTTGAAAATGTAAAACAGCGTCTTGGTATTCATAACTCATCCCACCTTACAGCAAACCCGTAACGGCGGCCGACTGCCACTCATGCAGATACGTCCGCCGTTGTACGCTATCGACTGCCGCAATATGTTTTATATATTATAGCGGAATTCGTCGATCTATATAAGTTTTTTATAGTTTACTAAACGTTTACTTTTTGTAAAGCTTTCGGTTTGCCTGAAATTTTATTGCATCCTCTCGGGATAGTAGCTGGGCTTGGCTTCCTCCAGCCACGCCTGCACCTGCTCCGCGTAGGCGTCGCTGCGCGCCACATCCAGCGTCTCCTTCGCGAGCGCATCGCGCACGTCCTCAAATGGCACCTCGCCCTCGGTCACGTCGCCCAGATACTGCAAGATGCACACGCCGTCCTCCGTGCGCACCGGTTCGGAATAATCGCCCACGTTTTGAAGTCCCATGGCGGCCTCTATGAACGCCTCGGGCTGCATCGAATCGGCTGACACATAGTAACCCACGGCGCGCTGTCGTTCGTCCTTCATGCCTTCGTCCTGTCCGACAGAGAGGATCATTTCGTCCATGTCCGCGCCGCCGCGCAGCGCGTCGAGCGCCTGCCGCGCCCGCTCCTCGGGGCCCGCGTAGCACGCGTCCAGCTTCGCCTGGCGATCTGCGTCCGTCGCTTCGCCCTCGGTTCCCTCCGCGAGCGAATAGACGGTCATGGCGTCCTCCTCGCTGTCGAAGCCCAGCAGCAGCACCTTCACCGCGCGATAGCCCGGCAGGTTGTACAGCATGATCTCGCCATTTCGCTGGGCGAATTCGAAGTCCTCCGGATACTCGGCGTACTCGGCCTTCTGCTCGGCGAGCCTCTCGTCGTAGGCGGCCCGAACCGTCGCGTCGTCCACGGTCACGGAATCGGTGAGCGCGTCGTAGAGCTTTCGCTGCCACCAGTTCCGCTCGAGCTCCTCGACCAGATAGTCGTAGCTGATGCCCTCATTGTTGAGCAGGTAGGCCTTGGCCGCGCCGGCGGCTTCCTCCTCCGTCATATCTCCGGTATCAACCATGTTCTCGCGATAATACCGCAGATATTCGTCATACTGGGCCGTCGCTTGCGCCTCGATCTCGGCGCGGTCTTCATCGGTGAGATCGTACAGACCCATCTCCCGGGCATGATCGGCCTGCACGCGTTCGCTCACCATTGACTCGAGCACGTCGTCCATCAGCACTCCGGCTTCCTCCTCCTCGCTGAATCCCGCGAGGATATAGCTCGCCATTTGCTCGTTGTACTCCTCCAACACCTCATCGCTCATCAGTGTCTGGCCGTCGCCGTACTCGGCCACGACCACCGGCTCCGCGGCGGAGTTCTGGATGGGATCGTCGTTAAAGAAGCCCTCTTCGCCCATCAGGGCGTCCGCGCCATCATTGGAAGCGGCGTCCGCGCCCGAAAGCGCGTCCAGCGCCTGCTGATTCTGGCCGGTCAGTTCCTCCGTAAATGAATCGTAAGCGGGCGCGTTCTCCAGCGACTCCAATCCGGCGGAGAGCTGATCCACCTGTTCCTGCGCCTGCCGCAGCTCCCGCGCGCCGCGGACGCGGCCCATGACGTAGCCCACCAGCACACCGAATGCCACCAGCGCCGCCACGAGCACCGCCGCCAGAATCATAATGGTGTTGTGCCGGTCGCGCTTGCGCTTCTTCTTACTTTTCTTCTTTGTGGGAGCTTCCTTGACCGCTTTCTCGGATTCGCCCTTGGGGGCCTCGGCCGGCTGGGCCGGTTCCGCCTCGGGAATTTTCACTTTTTCGGCCTCCCGCTCTATGTCCTCCGTCGCCTCGGGGGCGATGCTTTGCAAATTGCGCTCGTTCCCTTCGCTCATCGGTGCGTCCTCCTATAGAGAGTTTTATACGGATACAGTATAACATAAGTTCGAGGCGCGCGGCGCGAATTGTCGATTTCGACATAGCAATATTGAACCTTCGTCACAATCCCGGCAAAATCTTGCGCTTTTGTTCCCCCGCGTATATAATAATAGGGAAGCAAACGCCGACGGGAGGGATGCGATTTGGCGCTTTTGCAGGTGGATTTCTATTCGAACGCGCTGGGGCGCGGGGCGCAGATGAACGTGCTGCTGCCCGAGGGACGCGCGCCGGAGGGCGGCTTCCCCACGCTCTATTTGCTGCACGGCATGACCGACGACTACAGCGTTTGGACGCGGCGCACCTCCATCGAGCGCTACGCGGAGGACAAGCGGCTGGCGGTGGTGATGCCCGACACCCGCTTGGGCTGGTATGTCGATACCGCCATGGGCGAGCGCTTCTTCGAGCACGTCTCCGACGAGGTGGTACGCGCCAGCCGCCGGATGCTGCCGGGGCTGTCCCCACTGCGGGAGCGCACCTTCGCCGCGGGGATTTCGATGGGCGGCTACGGCGCGCTGCGCTGCGCGCTGCTGCGGCCGGACGTATTCTCCAAGGCTGCGTCGCTCTCCGGCGCGCTGGACGCGGCGGCACTCCCCCGCCTCGACGAACCGCTGGAGCAGACCGCCTACTGGGAGGACACCTTCGGTCCCATCGACCGGATCGCCGGTTCGGAGCACGACCTGTTCCGGGCCGCGGCGGAGCTGCGGGGGATACGGCCCGAAATCTGGCTCTGGTGCGGCACGGAGGACTTCCTCTATCCCGCCAGCGTCAAAATGCGCGACCATCTGCGCGCGCTCGGCTACTCCGTGCGCTATTCCGAAGGTCCGGGCGAACACCTGTGGCTGTACTGGGACGCGCAGATTCAGAACGCGCTGGACTGGATGATTCCGGCGGAGGAGGTGCTCGCATGTCGCTGATCCGCATGAATTTCTTTTCCGAAGCGTTGAACATGTACGCTCCGGTGAACGTGATCCTGCCCCTGCCCCGGGACGCGCAAGACGAGGTTCGCGACCTGCCCACGCTCTACCTCCTGCACGGCATGGGCGACGACCACACGAGCTGGCTGCGCAAGACGGCCGTCGAGCGCTACGCCCTCGAAGCGGGGCTGGCGGTCGTGATGCCCGACGGCGCGCTGAGCTGCTACGAAAACATGGCCCACGGCCCGCGCTACCGGGACTATGTGGCGGACGAGCTGCCCCGGGTCATGCGCGAGACCTTCCCCTTGAGCGGCGACCGGGAGAAGAACTTCATCGCGGGCTGCTCCATGGGCGGCTTCGGCGCGCTGAAGCTGGGCTTCGCCGAGCCGGAGAAGTGGAGCGCGATCGGCGTATTCTCCGCCGCGCACATGGAGTACCGGCCCGACAGTCTGCGCGTGCAAGCCGCGCTGCGCCGGGTCTACGGCGAGGACATCGACGGCTGCGACGCGCGCATCGTGCGCGACGTCGAGCGCGACAACGCGGCCGGACCGGCGCTGCGCGTCTGGCACGCCTGGGGCGACGAGGACCGCCTGCGCGAAAACGCGCGGAAGAGCCGCGCCTTCTTCGAGTCCCTGCCCGACGGAAACATCCGCTATTTCTGCGAAGAGCTGCCCGGCCGCCACGACTGGGCGCTGTGGGACGCCATGGCGAAACGCTTCATGGACTGGCTGGATCTGCCGAAGCCGGAGGCGACGCTGACATGATCGCCGCCATCCGGATCGAAGGAATCGTCGCGCGCGGGCGGCAGCTCGGGCGGACGCTGGGCTTCCCTACGGCCAACTTGCGGCCGGAACGCGTCGAGGGCGAGGGGCCGGACGGCGTGTACGCGGGCTGGTTCCTGCTTGACGGCGCGCGCCTGCCCTGCATGCTCAACATCGGTTCCCATCCCACGCTGCCCGGCGGCGGCCGCAGCTTTGAAGCGCACATCTTCCATTTTGACGGCGACCTCTACGGCAGGCGCGCCGCCGTGGAGACGGTGGAATACATTCGACCGGAAATTCGCTTTCCTTCGCCCGAGGCGCTCGCGGCGCAGCTCGGGAAGGATCGGGAACGCTGCCTCGCGCTTCTGCATATGGATATTCCTCCCGGCATAGGTTAAACCCCGGGGGGTGTTTTTTTTGAAGCTGAAAACCATTCGCGTGCGCCGCAGCCGGCCCAGCGCCCCCGCCCTGGCGCTCGCGCTGGCTCTGACAATGTTCTGCGTATACCTCGTCTCCCTCTCCGCGAAACCCCAGACGGTGAAGAGCGACGCGGCGGCCGCCAGCGCTTCGGGCGAGGCGGAGGTGCGCATGGAGGGTCTGGACGCTGCCTTCTCCTGCGACGCGGTCTACAGCGATCTGACCGAGGCCCGCATCGCGGCGGCCAACTGCGCGGCGAGCGGCGGGGCGGGCATGCTGTTGGGCGAAAACGGACAGTTCGCCGTGGTGCGGGACGCCTTCTCCCCGGAGAGCGCCCCCGAAGGCGCGTTGAAGCGCGGCGCGACGGGGCTCACGCTGCGGCTGCGCGGCCCGGCGGCGGAGGTGGCGGCGGTCTCAGACGCGGTCGCCTTCCTGCGCGCGCAGGCTTCGGAGACCGGCGGCCTCGCCTCCGCGCTGGAGACGGGCGCCACGGACGCGAACTCCCTGACCGCGCTGCTGGAGGTCTACCGAACCCAGGGCGCGCGCGCCCGCGACGCGCTGGCGGAGGTGTCCGGGCAAAGCGAAATCGTCGAACGCCTGCGCAGCGCGGTGCAGTCCGGACTGGATCGCCTGGACGGGGCCATTCGCTCCCCCGACGCGGGCAGGATGCGCCTGATCCACGCCGCCGCCTGCGGGGAATGGATCAATCTGCTCAACGGCCTGACGAGCGCCGCCTGAGGCGCGGCTCCCCTCCGAAACCT
Organism: uncultured Clostridia bacterium; assembly: GCA_947596085.1. Classification (GTDB taxonomy): domain Bacteria; phylum Bacillota; class Clostridia; order Christensenellales; family Aristaeellaceae; genus SFTH01. The sequence goes on from CANQEW010000022.1 coordinate 12,764, forward strand.
TCCTCCATCCTTGACAGGGCGTTGAAAAGGTGCTATCCTGACCTCGAAAGCGCGCAATCCGCGCGGCGGGAGGTTGCATGAACATTTTTTTTGACAGCAAACGCCTGACCCGGCTGGCCGCCAGCATCGAAGCGCTGTGCGGCGTGCGCGTATGCTTCCTGCGCGACGACGGTCGAATCCTCTGCGACAGCGGCCGCCGCGCTTCCTTTTGCACACAAATCGACGCCCGCCGCGAAGGCCGCGCGCGCTGCGTGGATTGCGAAGCGCGGGCTGTGCGGCTGCGCTCCGCCGGCGAGGGCGCGCGCTTCGATCGCTGTCACGCGGGCGTGTGCGGGGCAATTGTGCCCATCCTCTGGGCAACCGGCCGCGCGCCGATGGCTTATCTGGCCGCCGGTCCATTCCTGGACGACGCGCCCATCGAAGCGCAGTGGCAGGACGTGCGCGCGCGTCTGGACTGGTTTCCCGGGGGCACGGACGCGCTATGCGAAGCATTTTACGAACTGCGGCGATACGCGCCGGACGAGCGGGACGCGCTCGCGGCGATTCTGGAGGCCGTGGCCGATTACGCGCGCCTCAGCGGCATGATTCAACCCGCCGGAGAGAGCGACTTGCGGCGGCTGGAGCGCTTTCTGGATGAGCACTACATGGAGAAGCTCTCCCTCGCCTCGATCTCCGCGCAGCTCCACATCGGCCGCACCCGTCTGTGCGCGCTGGCCAAGGAGCTCTCCGGCGGCCAAACGCTGTTTTCCATGATTGCGCAGCGGCGCATCGAAGCGGCCAAAACCATGCTGATTCAAAGCGAGCAGCCCATCTCCGCCATCGCCGAGAGCGTCGGAATCAGCGATTACAATTACTTTTCGAAAATCTTCCGCACGGCCGTGGGCGTTTCTCCCAGCGAATTCCGCAAGTGCACGCGCCGTGATTTAGACAATATGGTCTAATTGTTAATATAAATTGCGGTTCGTGTACGATTTTTCTATTTCGCGTACTGATTCTACTATTTGTTTCTACGCCCCTTTTGTAAAATAGAATTGTTGAGGGAGTGTTTGTTCTTTGTGCAACAAACACAACTTCAGACCGTCAATTGCTACCAATCAAAAGGAGGAAGTTAACCCATGAAGAAGATTCTAGCTCTGGTCCTCGCATTGATGATGAGCTTGACCTGCGTGGCCTTCGCCGAGGGCGGCGAGGACATCACGCTGGACGTGATCATCTGCCAGTACGGCCCCAACACCTCTGACTGGTTCCTGGGAACCGGCATGAACGGCACCAACTTTGTGGACAAGTTCGAATCCGAGAACCCCGGCATCAAGCTGAACCTGGAAGTCGTGTCCTGGAACGATGTGTACAGCGTGGTTGACACCCGCATCGCCAGCGGCCAGGCCCCCGACATCCTGAACATCGACGTGTTTGCCAACTACGCCAATGAAGGCCTGCTGGAGCCCGTGAGCCAGTGGTGCCCGGAAGATCTCTTTGCGGACTTCTTCCCGTCCTTCATTGACCAGTCCGTCATCGACGGCACCGTGTGGGCCGTGCCGGATCTGGCTTCCGCCCGCGCGCTGTACTACAATGTGGATATGTTCGAAGAGATGGGCATCGAGCCCCCGACGACCTGGGGTGAGCTCGAAGACGTCGCCCAGACCATCCTTGACTTCTATGAGGGCGAGGTCTATCCGTGGGGCATCGACATGACCACCGACGAAGGCCAGGCCGCGTTCGCCTACTACACCTGGGGCAACGGCGGCGGCTTCGTGGACGCCGAGGGCAACTGGGTCGTGAACAGCCCCGAGAACGTCGAGGCCATCGAGTACGCCATCGGCCTTGTGAACGACGGCTTCACCAACCCCAACCCCGCCACCCAGACCCGCTACGACCTGCAGGATATGTTTGGCGCCGGCAAGCTGGCGATGTGCATCGCCCCGAACTCCATGCCCTCCTACTGCGCGCAGAAGGGGTATGAAGTGAACATGGCCACCGCCAACATCCCCGCCAACGAGGGCAAGTCCGCCTCGTCCGTGGGCGTCATGGACCGCGTGATGGCCTTCAAGGATGAGTCCGCTCCCGATCAGGCCGCCCGCGACGCCGCCATCGGCGCGTTCGCCAAGTTCTTCTATGATCCTGAGAACTACGTCGGTTGGGTCAGCATGGAGGACTTCCTGCCCGCCGTCAACTCCGCCGTTGAGGCGCTGGTCGCTTCCGATCCGTCCTTCGAAGCCTGGCTGGGCGTGCTGGACGGCTGCCAGTTCTATCCGACCGCCATGGCCGAGTGGGACAGCGTAAAGCAGGGCGTCATCGCCGCCGAGCAGGCCGCTCTGACCGGCTCCGACGTCCAGACCGAGCTGGATGCGCTGCAGGCGACGCTGGAGGAAATGGTCGCCGCGCGCAGCTAAGCTGTAGCAGCGGAATCATCGCCGCATCACTGGTCCTGTGAATTTGGAAATGTGGGGGCCGGACGCAGGTCCGGCCCCCGCGTTGTCCATATCCGGGGAAAATATTCTGAAAGGAGGGTGGGGCGTGAACAAGAAGCTGCAGAGAAAGATCATGCCGTATATATGGCTTCTGCCCAGCATCGCCCTGATGGCGATCTTCGTCATATTCCCCATCATGATCGTATTCAAGCTGTCCGTCAGCGAGGTCTCCAAAGCGGGCATCGTAGGCGGCTTCGTAGGGCTGAAGAACTTCAAGGACGCCATCGCGCTCCCCGCCTTCAAGACGGTCATGCTGAATACCCTGTACTGGGTGATCTCCGTGGTGGGCCTGTCCACCGTCCTCGGCTTCATCATCGCCATGGTGCTCAACCAGAAGTTTCACGGCCGGAAGATCGCCCGCGCGATTCTGGTTCTGCCCTGGGCCACGTCGCTGGTCATTCAGGCGTCCGTATGGAACTACATCATCAAGTATGAATACGGCAATCTGAACAACATCCTTCTGAATCTGGGCATCATCAAGGAAGCCATCAACTGGCGCGCCAGCTATCAGATCGAATTCATCTGGGAGTGCGGCGTGGGCATCTTCGTGACGATCCCCTTCGTGGCCTTCTGCGTGCTCAGCGGGCTGCAATCCATCGACAACTCCCTCTACGAGGCGGCGGACATCGACGGCGCCACCTTCTGGGACAAGCTGTGGCGCATCACTGTTCCGCTGGTGAAGCCCAGCCTCACCGTCAGTACCGTGCTGAACATCATCTACGTGTTCAATTCCTTCCCCATCATCTACACCATGACGAAGGGCGCGCCGTCCAACAAGACGGACACCCTGGTCACATACTTGTACATGCTGAACTTCTACGATCGGCAGAAGGGCCCGGCGACCGCGCTGTCCGTCATCGGCTTCCTGGTGCTGTGCCTCTGCGCCGGAATTTACATGGTGGGCGTCATGCGAAAGGAGGAAGATCTGTGAATACTCCTGAAAGCATCGCAAAGAAAAATCGCGCGGCGCTGGCATTGCTGCTGGTCGCGTTTGTGCTGGCGGGCATACTGTTGAGCCTGCCGACCTATACCTTTACCTCCAGTCTGTACACCAAGAAATCCGCCAACACCTTCGTGGGCGACGAGAAGTATCAGGAGGTTCGCACCGAGGTGGAGCAGGTTCTCGAACAGTACCGTCAGGACGGCCTGTCGGTGGAGCTTCGGGAGAACGTCACCGAGCGAACCAACTCCAAGGGCAAGACCACATCCATGGTGGCGTTCAGCATCGACCAGGAATTCACCAAAAACGGCTGGTCATTCCTGGGCTCGGGGCTGCCCTCCGCCTGGGTGCTGACGGGCATGATCGTCTGCCTCGCGATGGCCGTCGCCTGCGCCCTGGCCGGCACGCTGGGCTCGATGCGCGACGCCTGCCGCGATCTGGACGGCCGCGCAATCGCTTTCCGCTCCGCCGCCATGTATCTGACGCTGATTGCGCTGGTGTTGGTGCCGGTATTCTTCATGACGAACACCTACGCCCTGAGCCGGCGGGTGGGCCTGTATACCGCAGAAACCATCACCGCGGGCAAGGACGCGTTCTTCGCCCAGATGGACAACTTCCTGTTCGACGGCCAGGCGGGCGAAAGTATTGGCGACATGCTGGCGGGCCTGAGCTTCAAGAACACCGGCCTGACCTGGCTGATGCTGCCCTGCGTCGCGGCCATGCTGATCGCAGCCATTCAGCTCCGGCGCGGCGCGATTACCCACACGCTCGTGCGCGGACTGATGTATGCCTTCGTGATCGTGCTCTGCCTGTTCATACTGTATCCCTACTACGTGATGCTGGTCACCGGCTTCCGCTCGAGCGCCGAGACCAACGACATGTACTTCCTGCACATCTTCCCCACGGAGTGGCAGTTCAGCAACCTGAAGGGAATCATCGACCGCGGGGTGCTGCGCTACCTGCTCAACTCCCTGCTGATTGCGGGCGGCGCGACGGTCATCGCCCTGCTGTGCGGCATTCCGGCGGCCTACGCCATGGCGCGCATGAAGTTCAAGGGAAAGAACGTCTTCCTGGGATTCGTCATCGTCAGCCAGATGTTCTCCCCCGTGGTGCTGCTGATCGGCATCGCCCAGCTCATGAGCGCGCTGCACCTGAACGATTCCATACTGGGCCTGATGCTGATCAACGCGGCCTTCAACCAAGCCTTCGCCATATGGCTGCTGCGAGGCACCTTCGTGTCCATCTCCCCGGAGATGGAGCAGGCGTCCCGCATCGACGGCTGCACGGTCATGGGCTCGCTGATCCGCGTGCTGCTGCCCATGGCGGCGCCGGGCATCGTGACCACGCTGATCTTCGTTTTCATCAACGCATGGAACGAGTACACGATCTCCACGGTGCTGATCTCCACGGCCGCCAACCGGCCCATCACCGTGGGCATCACCCAGTTCTCGTCCTTCAACATGATCGAGTGGCACAACCTGTTCGCGGCGTCTCTGCTGGCGACGATCCCGGTAGTCATACTGTTCATGTGCATCGAGAAACACCTGACCTCCGGCCTGACCGCCGGCGGCGTCAAGGGCTGATCGTGTAAAACAAAACTCAATTCAACACAAAGGAGTCGCGACAACAATGGAAATCAAGGTTTTTGAAACGATGCAGGACGCTTCCGTCGCCGGCGCGGAGATCATCGCCTCGGCCATGAAGGGCGCCGGACATTTTGTGCTCGGCCTGGCCACCGGCTCGACCCCAGTGCCGCTGTATCGGGAGCTTGCCCGCCGCAACAAGGGCGGCGAGCTGGACTTCGCCAGTGTGCACAGCTACAACCTGGACGAATACGTGGGTCTCGATGGTTCCCATCCCCAGAGCTTCCGCTACTTCATGGACGACAACCTGTTCCATCACATCAACATCGATCCGGCGAACACCCACGTGCCCAGCGGCACCGGCGGCGACCACGAAGCGGACGCGCGCGCCTACGACGAGATGATCGAAGCCGAAGGCGGCATCGACCTGCAGGTGCTGGGCATCGGCAACAACGGCCACATCGGCTTCAACGAGCCCGACAGCGTATTCCACGCGGGCACCCACGTGGTCGATCTGACCGACTCCACCATCGACGCCAACAAGCGCTTCTTTGAGCGGCGCGAGGATGTGCCCCGCCATGCGATCACGCTGGGCATGGGCGGCATCATGCGCGCAAAGAAGGTCATTCTGCTGGCCTTCGGCGCGGTCAAAGCCGACGCGGTGCGCGCCCTGGTTAAGGGCGAGGTTGATCCCCAGTGCCCCGCCTCCATACTGCAACTGCACCGGGACGTCACGCTGCTGCTGGATCGGGCCGCGGCCTCCAAACTGTAAGCGGAGGCGCGCGATGAGCATTGAAATCGCCGGACGCTTTGCTGTGGACGGAAAAATCGTCTCCTGCGAACACTACGGAAACGGCCACATCAACGAAACCTTCCTGGCGGTGACCGAATCGGGGCGACAGTACATCCTTCAGCGCGTCAACCGGCACGTGTTTCAGGATGTGCCCGCGCTGATGCGCAACATCCGCGCGGTGACGGAGTATCTGGCCCAGCGCGATCCCGATCCGCGGCGCTCGCTGCGCCTGATCCCCATGGACACCGGCGCACGCTTTCTTCAGGACAACGCGGGCGAATATTGGCGCATGTACGACTATGTGACCGACAGCCTCTGTCTGGACGCCGCCGAGACCAGCGCGGACTTCTACCAATCCGCGCTGGGCTTCGGCGAGTTTCAGCGCAAACTGGCGGACTTTCCCGCGTCGGAGCTGACGGAGACCATTCCCCGCTTCCACGACACCCCCAACCGCTATCGCCAGCTTCGCGAGTCGATGGAGCGCGATCCCCTGGGCAGGCTTGCCGGGGTGCGCGCGGAGGTGGATTTCGTGTTGGCGCGCGAGGAGGAGGCCGGAGCGTTGATGCGCATGCGCGTCGCCGGCGAACTGCCGCTGCGCGTAACGCACAACGACACCAAACTCAACAATGTACTGCTGGACGCGGCGACGCGGCAGGCGCTGTGCGTGATCGACCTGGACACAGTGATGCCCGGCCTCGCCGCCTTCGACTTCGGCGACTCCATCCGTTTCGGCGCGGCCACGGCCGCCGAGGACGAGCGCGATCTCGACAAAATGGAGATGTCGCTCGATCTCTACGAGACCTTCGCTCACGGCTTCATCACCGCCTGCGGCGGCGCGCTCACGCCGGCGGAGCTGCGCTCCCTTCCGCTGGGCGCGAAGCTGATGACGCTGGAATGCGGCGTGCGCTTTTTGGCCGACTACTTGCTGGGCGACGTCTACTTCCACATCCACCGCCCCGATCACAATCTGGATCGCAGCCGGACGCAGTTCAAGCTGGTCGCGGACATGGAGAGAAAATGGGCGCGGATGTACGAGATCATCGAAAGAATCGAGGCGTGACGAAAGTCACGCCTCGCGCTTTTCCGGTAGAAGTTTCATCACATCTGTCCGTCGAACATGTAACGCTGGAAGCGCACCGCATCGGCGGCGTCCCTGTCCAGCTTTTCCTCGCTCAAATCGTCGTACATATTGTGCCAGATGCGAATGTCCCGGCCGACCTCGCCGCCCATCTTCACGAAGGGCTCCATGCAGCAGCAGCCGTCGTAGCCGATCTCCCGCAGCGCCTGACCGATCTCCCGCCAGGGCATGCGGCCCTTGCCCGGCACGCGCCGGTTGCACTCGCCGGTGTGGAAGTGTCCCAGCTTCTTTCCCGCACAGCGGATCGCTTCCGCCATGTCGTCCTCCTCCACATTCATGTGAAAGGTGTCCAGCATCACCAGCACATTCTCCTCGCCCACCTCGTCCACGAAGCGCACCGCCTCTTCACAGGTGTTGAGCAGGTAGCCCTCGAAGCGGTTCAGCACCTCCAGGCAGAAATTCACGCCGTAATCCCGCGCCACGCGGCCCACCTCGCGCACGTTCGCCACCGAACGCGCCCAGTCACCCGCCTTGTCGATGGGTTTGGTATAGTCCGCCGGCCAGTAGGAATACAGGCCGCCGCCGATGTGGTGGATGTCCATGATCTCAAAGCGCTTAAACAACTCGAAGTAGAAATCCTTCGCGTTCTTCACGACGGCCGGATCCGCGCTGCCCATGTCGCGGTCGGCAGACGGGCCGTAACCTCCCGTGAGAAAGACGCCGTTGTCTGAAGCGCACTTGCGCAGGTCCCTGAGCGTCTGAATGGGAAATTCGTTGATGGGCGCACAGCCGATCTCCAGAAAATCGAAGCCCAACCTGGCGACCTTTTCGATGTAGGGGATATAGTCCGCGCCCCACATGTCCTCCCAATAGGCGTAATAGATTCCGTGCTTCATGCAACCCCTCCTATTCGCTCACAGATTTTTCTGTGTTCATTGTACGCGCTCCGGGCGAAAAAAGCAAGTTGAAACGCGGATGGCGCGAGTTGTAAGTCGGTTCCGCCTATGATATAATACTGTTCGAATATGCACACTGGATGGCTTGGGGTGCTCCCTGCTTCGCAAGAAAACGTTCGGTTCCGGCGAACTGCCAACGCTGCGCGCGGCAGATGGTTGAGGCGCAGCGTCACATTGGACAACCGCCCGCACGCTGTATTTCCACCGGCGATGCGAAGGTTAACGGAGAGAACCTGGACATCCAGATCGCATGGTCAATGAGCTGATCATCAACGAGATCGGCCGTGGCAGCGCAACTCTGCTTCAAAACTGACGCGGGAGGCGAAAAATATGCGCAAAAAGGCGACGAAGGACTACGACCGCGAGCACAAGCGGCCCGTCCTGCGGTGCAGCATCTGCACCGGGGAGCAGGTGGCGGGCTTTCTGGACGGCCGGGACAACCACTTCGAGGAAGTGATGCTCATCCGCAGCGAAGGCGACCTGCGCGCGTTCCAGGCGGAATACGGCATCGAGGGCCCATTGGAGAGAATCTATTGAGCGCAAACATGGAAGATGAAATCAAGCTGCGAATCATCGCGCGGCTGCGCGGGGACTTTTCCAGCAAGTTCGGCGTGCCCCGCCAGAGCGGGCTGGTGGAGGAGGTGGAATCGCGCATCGTGTTCGAACCGGAATTTCGGGACGCGAACATGCTGCGCGGCATCGAGCAATTCTCCCACCTGTGGCTGATCTGGCTGTTTTCGGAGAACGCCGGCGCGGGCTGGTCGCCCACGGTGCGCCCGCCGAAGCTGGGCGGCAACGCGCGGCTGGGGGTGTTCGCCACGCGCTCGCCCTTCCGGCCGAATCCCGTGGGACTGTCCTCCGTGCGGCTGCTGGGCGTGGAGCGCGACGCGGATCTCGGCCTCGTGCTGCGCGTATCCGGCGCGGATCTGATGGACGGCACGCCGATTCTGGACGTCAAGCCCTATATCCCCTACGCCGACGCGCATCCCGACGCGGCGGCGGGCTTCACGGCGCAGACGGCCGGGCGCGCGCTGCGGGTGATCTTCCCCGACGCGCTGCTGTCCCGCGTGCCGGAAGATAAGCGCGCGGCGCTCGCGGGCGCGCTGGCGCAGGACCCGCGGCCCGGCTACCAGGATGACCCGGAGCGCGTGTACGGCTTTCCCTTCGCGGGGCTGGAAGTGCGCTTCCGCGTGGCGGACGGCGCGCTGATTGTCGTGGATGTGCGCGGGGTGTGAAATTCAATTCCCCTCGGGAAACTCTCCGGCAAAATTCGCGTCCGTCCATGGATCGAGGGGACGATCTTCATCCAGGGCGGCGAAATAGCGATTGAGCTGCTCGGCGGCGATATTTACCGAAGCATCGAGGCGCGCTTCCAGCATCGCCATGCCCCGCGTCACACCCGGCGAAGGCTCCGCGTAGGGAATCAGGCCGTCCCACGCGGGCCGAATTCTTTTGGGCATGGAAGCAAAGTGAGAACTGCCTTCATTCATCAGAAAGCGCTTGATCTGCCAGAACCCCGCCAAATCGGCGCGGTAGCGGGCAGGCGTGATGCCCTCGTACATCGCGGCGGCAACGCGGAGCTGGCTGTCGCTCAACACGATGCGGCGCGGCATATCGCCCTCGCCACGCTGTATCAGCAGGCGGTCGTAGGCTGTCTCCACGGCCACGTGCCGGGCCTCGCCACGCCGGGCCATGGCCTTGATCTCCGGGTGACAGAGCCGGTCCAGCGCGTAGTGGCAGAAGAAACCCGCGGCATAGTCCACCGCCCACGGCATATTTTCACGCACGGGGCCGCGCATGCGCTCCAACGCCACGCGCCCGGGTTGGCGATGCAGTCCAAAACCCTCGGCGCGCCCCATGGGCAAGGGATCGTTGAACAGCGGATCGGGGCCGAAGGTGCCGCAGCGAAAGATCGCGGAATCGACGCAAATCCGTGCGCGCACAGACGGCTCCGCAACCGCGAGCACCTTGCGCGCAAAGCGAATGTGGGCGAGTTGATCGGGCATAAAACGCCTCCCTTTCATCCCAAACGCGGCCCGGACAGCCGCGCGGGTTTGCGTCGTGCGCGTCCGGGCCGCGCCATGCGTCCGGTAGACCGGGCTTTATTCACATCAGTTTTTTCGATATTTTCCGCGCGCGGCTCTCCATCGCGTCCAGCTCCCCCTCCGCCTGGTTGATGCGCTGGCGGGCGCGGACGATGGATTCCTGAAAGCGCGCAAACTCCGCGCGCAGCTCGTCGAAGAGCTCCAACACCTCGCCGCTGCGCTTCTCCAGCTCGCTGGAGCGGAAGCCCATCTGCAGGCTCGTCAGCAGCGCGCACAGCGTACCCGGTCCGGCGACCAGCACGCGGTACTTCGCCTGAATCCGCTCGATCAGCCCCGGAATGCGCGCGGCCTCGACGTAGAGGCCCTCGGCAGGCAGGAACATCACCGCGAAATCCGCGGTCTGCGGCGGGCGGATGTACTTCTCCGAAATCTGCTTCGCCTGCTCCAGAATCGCGCGCTCGAGCTGCCGCGCGCAGCGCTCCCGCAGCGCCGCGTCCCCGGCGGCCTCGGCGTTCACCAGGCGAACGTAGTCCTCCTGGGGAAACTTAGAGTCGATGGGCAAGAGCGTCGTCTCTCGTTCCCGGTCCGGCAGCTTCAGCGCGAATTCCACGCGCATGGCCGAACCTTCCGGTATGGCGGCGTTTTCCACATACTGCTCCGGGGCGAACATCTCCATCAGTATGTTGCGCAGCAGCGCCTCGCCCCAAACGCCGCGGGTCTTGACGTTGCCCAGCACCTTCTTCAGATCGCTCACGTTCGCGGCGAGCTCGCGCATCTCGCCGATGCCCTTGTGCACGTCGGCGAGCTGGCCGTTCACCACGCGGAAGGACTCGCTCAGCCGGTTGTCCAGCCGCTCGCCCACCATGCGGCGCATCTCGCCCAAGCGCTCGTCACTCTGCCGGGTGAGCGCCTCCATGCGCGCGTCCAGCGCACCGGACAGCTCCGCCACCTGCCGCAGCGATTCGTCCACCGCCCGGCCCAGCCGCTCCATGCCCTCGCCCTGCGCTTCGCTCTCGCGGCGCAGAGTGCGCAGCATGCGTTCCCGCTCCTGCCACTGCCGCTTCTCCTGATTGGTCAGCAGTAGCATTACGCAGATGAGCACGACCAGCGCGACCAGCGCGAACGCGATCAGCGCCAACAGCCAAGGATTCTGATTCAAGGATTGCATCAAATCATCTCCACCAGCGCCGCTCCCGGCGAAAATCAGACTTCCAAATAATACTTGTCGGAGACTTTCCTGAACCCGAATTTTTCATAAATATGCATCGCATCCGGAGTATTTGTCGTCAATGTAATCTCGTGAAAGCGCGCTCGCTTTGCAAAATCCAATAAGCATCCGATCACTTCTTGCTGATATCCCTTTCCTCTGTACGCCGGTTTGGTATAAACGCTCACGATGCAGCCGTGCCTTCCGTTGTCCCCCGTGCATGCGGTTATTTGCGGCAGTTCTCCCAATTCTTCAAGCCCACACATTGCGATCGGTTTTCCCTCGAGATACATCAGGGCGAAAAACAGCGACTGATTCAGGTGTTCTTTGACATGATTTTTCGTGATTTCATAGAACAGTTCCGAATAAACGGAAAAATCCTGATTCAGCGTGAATGTCCAGTCCTCGATTTGCATCGCGACCCTCAATTCAACGATGTCGTCGATGTCCGCTTCCTTTGCGATTCGGATCCTTTTCATGTGTTCATCTCCAAATACCGATTTGTTGGGAGATCATCGATGCGGTGCATGGCACCGCGCTGCGCGCGGTGCGAATTAGTGCGGCTGATTACCAGAGGGGTTGCCGCCCCTCTGGTAATCAGCCGCGGCGGCCCGCGCCTATGTTGACGCGGCGTTTGTGCGCCTTGCCGCAAGTATACTTACCGATGCGCGAGCCGCCGGGGCTACGCTGGGCTCTGCCCAGACCCGCCAAGGAACCTGAGGTTCCTTGGATTCTCCCTTCTGCTGCCGCGCTTACATGCGCTCCGGCGCGTCCAGGCCGATCAGCTCCATCGCCTTCGAAAGGGTCTGCTTCGCCGCGCGGGTCAACATCAACCGCGCTGCGCGTACGCCGGGCTCGTCCACCATCACCTTGTGCTGGTAGTAGAACTTGTTGTACGCCTGCGCAAGATCGACGCTGTAGCGGGTGATCATCGAGGGCTCGCTCTTGTTGAGCGCGCTCTTGAGCACCTCGGGGAACTGCTCCAGCAGCCGCACCACTTCCTGCGCCTCCGCGTCCGCCAGCGCGGAGAAGTCCGGCGCGGCGTCGCACGCCCCCGCCTTGCGCAGCACGGAGCCGCAGCGCGCGTGGGTGTACATCACGTAGGGACCGGTCTCGCCGTCAAAGTTGAGCGCGCGATCCCAGGTGAAGTCGATGTCCTTGATGCGGTTGTTGTACAGCGCGAAGAACACCACCGCGCCCACGCCCACCTGGCGCGCCACCGCGTCCTTGTCCTCCAGATCGGGGCTCTTCTCGTCGATGATCGCCCGGGACTTGCGAATGGCCTCGTTGAGCAGATCCTCCAGATACACGATGCGGCCCTCGCGGGTGGAGAGCGACTGCCCCTCGTAGGAGACCATGCCGAAGGCCACGTGCTCGCAATTCTGATACCAATCATAGCCCATCAGCTCCAGCACCTTGAAAAGCTGCCGGAAATGCAGATCCTGCTGGTAGGCGACCACGTAGAGCGACTTATCGAAGTTATACGTATCCTTGCGGTACTTGGCCGCGGCCAGGTCGCGGGTGATGTAGAGCGTCGCGCCGTCGGAGCGCAGAATCAGCGCCGGGGGCATGCCGTAGGGCTCCAGATTCACGATCTGCGCGCCCTGATCCTCGATCAGCAGGCCCTTCTCCTTCAGCGCGTCCACGATGGGGCCCATCTTGTCGTTGTAGAAGCTCTCGCCCGCGTAGGAGTCGAACTTCACGCCCAGCAGGTCGTACACGCGCTCGGCGTCCTTGAGCGTCACGCTCTTGAACCACTCGAAGATCTCCAGCGCTTCGGGATCGCCGTCCTCGATGCGCTTGAACCAGGCGCGGCCCTCGTCGTTGAGCGCCTCGTTCTCCTTGGCTTCGGCATTGAAGCGCACGTAGAGCTTGACCATCTCATCCACGCCGCCCGCGGCCACGGTGTCGTGGTCGCCCCAGCGCTTGTAGGCGGCGATCATCTTGCCGAACTGCGTGCCCCAGTCGCCCAAGTGATTCACGCCCACCGCGTTCCAGCCGAAGAATTTGTGCAGCTTGTAGAGCGCGTTACCGATCATCGTGGTGGACAGATGGCCGATGTGGAAGCGCTTGGCGATGTTGATCGACGAATAATCCAGCACCACGGTCTTACCAGCGCCGGAATCGTCCGATCCGTAATGCCCGCCCTGCTCCAGCACGGCCTCCACCACGCGCGCGGCGTAGGTCGCGCGGTCGATAAAGAAATTCAGGTAGCCCTTGACCGACTCGACCCTGCTCAAATAATCGGCGTGAATCTCGGCCGCCAGCACGTCGGAGATCATCATCGGCGACTTGCGCAGCGCCTTGGAGAGCTTAAAGCAGGGGAAGGCGTAGTCGCCCAACTCCGCGCTCGGGGGGATTTCCAGCGCCGCGGCCACATCCGCCGCCGCGAGCGTCGCTCCGCCGAAGGCCCGCTCCGCCGCCGCCAGTATCTGATTCGCAATGGAAAGCTTGAAGTCCATATTTCATCCACTCCGTACCGATATTTCAAAATTCTATTTTTTATTATACCAGATATTCTCGATTTGGAACAGCGGACGGCGGTTAATTATTGATTCTTTCCTCCAACTGTTGATTTTTTTTGTAAAAAAGGGTATCATAGATTCAGCAGAAAATGCGACCAATATATGGAGGTGATAACATGGCATTTTTTGACGACATCAAGCAGAAAGTCAACAAGGCCGCCCAATCCGTGTCGAGCAAGACCAGGGAAAATATGGAGATCTCCCGCCTCACGAACGAAGGCAAGGGCATCAACGGCGAGCTGGAGGGCCTCTTCGCCCAGATCGGCCGCACCTTTGTCGAGTCCAAAGGCGAAGCCTCCGAAGCGTTGAGCGCGCTCTGCGCCCGGGTCGCCGAGCTGCATGCCAAGCTGGAGGACCTGGAGCGCCAGAAGATGCAGTTGAAGAATCAGAACGTTTGCCCCGTCTGCGGCGCGGTGATGCCGAAGGACGCACGCTTCTGCTCCAACTGCGGCGAGCGGATGCCGGAACCGGAGCCCGAACCCGAGCCGGAGCCCGAGCCTGTGGCTGAAGCGGAACCCGAAGCCGAGGAATCCACTGCCGAGGAACCCGTGGTTGAGGAACCCACTGCCGAGGAGACCGAGGAACCCGTGGTTGAGGAGCCTGCCGCCGAGGAGACCGGCGAAACCGAATGACCCCATTGGGAAGCGATACGATGGACAACAGGACGTCCCAGAATTCTCATACGATGAATCCGGGAGGCTCCGCCGGCACTGCGAGCGGAGCCTCGCCGCGCGTCTCGTCATCAGATCGGCCGCGCCCGGCCGCGCCTTCACAAGCGCGCGGCGCGGCTTCTACAAATGCGCGCGCCGCGCGCGCGCAAAATCAGCGCAGGCCGTCCGGCTTTGCCGCGCCCGAGCCGCCGAAGCGGCGCGCGGCGATACCGTCCGCTCAACCCAAGCGCGATAAAAACTCCAAGCGGGAATGGAAGTTGCGCAACAAGCGCGAACGAAGCAAGCGCATGGATTGGAAAAAGCTGCTGCTCGCGATCGCGCTGATTGTCGCGCTGCTCGCCGCGTCGCTGGCGCTGATCTTCGGTGGACGGGGCGTCCATCACGATTTGCCCAAGGTGACGCGCGGCGACGAGGCAACCCCCGAACCTGAGGTCACGGCGGATGTCAACGAGGGCGGCGCATGAGCATTTTCATTCGCGCCTACGCGAAAATCAACTGGTCGCTGTCCGTGCGCGGCATGCGGCCCGACGGCTATCACGAATTGGACATGCTGATGCAGCGCATCGAATTGTGCGACGAGCTGGTCTTTGAGCGCGCCCGGCGCATCACGCTGGAGGTGGACGGACAACGCCTGCCCGGCGGTGACCGGAACCTGGTGACCCGCGCCGCCCAGGCGTTGAACGACGCGCTCGGCAAGCATATGGGCGCGCACATCACGCTGAAGAAGCGCATTCCGGCCCGCGCCGGCCTGGGGGGCGGCAGCGCGGACTGCGCAGCGGCGCTGCTGGCGCTCAACAAGCTGTGGAACTTGCGCCTGCCCATAAAGACGCTTACACAGTTGGGTCTGCGGCTCGGTGCGGACGTGCCCTTCTGTCTGCAGAACGGACTCTGCCGGGCGCAGGGCGTGGGCGAAATCTTGACCCCCATGCCCGACGCGCCGTCGATTCCGCTGGTGATGCTCACCCCCGGCGGGGGGCTCTCGACCCCCTCTGTATTTCGCGCGTGGGACGCTTGCGGCCGTCCCTCGACGGACGCGGATATCCCGGCGCTGGCGCTGGCCCTGGCAGAGGGCGATCTCGCCCGTGCACAGCTGCTCTCGCACAACGACCTTGAAACACCCGCCATTCAACTGATGCCCGAGATTCGAAGCTGGAAAGAGCGGCTTCGCGCGCTCGGCGCGCCCTGCGTGCGCATGTCGGGCAGCGGTTCCACCGTGTTTGCCGCCTTTAACAACGCGGCAGACGCTCGCGCCGCCGCGGCGCAGATTCCCGGCGCGATTCTCACGCGCACGCTCTTGGAGACGGACTTCGAGGAAATTTAACCGTGCGGTTCGGCAAAAGCGCGTTTGATTCAAGCGGAAATCCGCGGCTGCAAAACCATGATCTGGAGGGAAAAACCATGCGCAAGCTCACTCGATTGTTGGCACTCTTGCTCTGCTTCTTCGCGTTTGCGGAAGCCTGCGGCGAGGGATATGCGGAAGGAGGAATCACCATGGCAAGGCCATCCACAACCGGAGCGCTCCACGTGGAGGGCGCGAAACTTTTGGGACAAAACGGAGAAGCGGTGCAGCTCAAGGGAATTTCAACCCATGGCATTGCGTGGTTCCCGCAGTATGTGAACGCGGAATGCTTCCAGGCCTTCGCATCCTGGGGCGCGAATCTGGTGCGCCTGGCCATGTATACCGGCGAATATGACGGTTACTGCGCCGGGGGCGATCAGGAGAAACTGAAGGCGCTCATTCGCCAGGGCGTCGCGGCGGCCAAGCAGAACGATCTGTACGTGATCGTGGACTGGCACATCCTCTCCGACAACGATCCCACGACCCACAAGGAAGAAGCGAAGCAATTCTTCGCTGAAATGACGGCGGAATTCGGCGACGATCCCAGCATTCTCTATGAGATCTGCAATGAGCCCAATGGCGGCACGAGCTGGGGCACCATCAAAGCGTATGCCGAGGAAGTCATTCCGGTGATTCGCGAAAACGCGCCGAACGCGGTGATCCTCTGCGGAACGCCGAACTGGTGCCAGTTCATCTGGGAGGCGGCCGCCGATCCCATCACTGATTTCGATAATCTCATGTACACCATGCATTTCTACGCGGGAACGCACAAGGATGACCTGCGCAATGCCATGCGCGAAGCGGTGGAGGGCGGACTTCCGGTGTTCGTATCGGAGTATGGCCTTTGCGACGCCAGCGGCAACGGCGCCCTGGATCTGGAATCCACAAAGGCCTGGATGGACGAAATAGACGCGCTGGGTATCAGCTGCGCAATGTGGAACCTTTCCAACAAGGACGAGAGCAGCGCCGTACTGCAGCCCTCCTGCACGCGCACGAGCGGCTTTTCGGACGGCGACCTCAGCGGTTCCGGACTCTGGTTGCGGGATATGCTCAAGAATTGGTCGGGGACGTAAAATTAAAAGCGACTTAGAATCGAGGCGCAGGCGGCAAACGCCCGCGCCTCGTTCGTGTATTGAAAAGGTATTTTTAGCACCGTATGTCTCCCACAACAGACGGTAAACGTTCGATTTTGGGCATTTGCGGCAAATTGTCCAACCGTTTTCGTTCCGTTTTCTCTTGCCAGATTTGAAATCTTTCGCTAAAATGAGGAAAAGTACGCTCAAGGGAGGAAAGGGATATGCCATCGCGCACGGAGGAGGCGATCATCAATTCGTTCATAAAGCTGTTGGATGAGCGCCCGCTCAACAAAATCTCCGTCCGGGACATCGTCGAGGACTGCGGCGTCAACCGCAATACGTTCTACTATCATTTCGCGGATATTCCCAGCCTGATCGACGCGGTGGTCCGGCGCTCCTTCAACGAAATCATCACAACTTACGCCAGCATCACCACCCTGAACGAGTGCTTCGACATCGCCTTAAAGTTCATCTGCGAGCACCGCCGCGCGGCAATCCACCTCTACAACTCCGCGAACCGGGAGCTCTTCGAGCGCCACCTGATGGAGCACGCGCGCTTCGCCGTGACAACTTATATGAATACGGTATTCCCACATGTCGAACTTCCCGAGGACGATCGGGAGATCATCATCCGCTCCTACACCTGCGAATGCTACGGCCTGATGATCGACTGGCTGAACCACGATCTTCGCGAGGACTGGCGCGATTCCTTTCGCCGCCTGTGCGAGCTGCGCACTGGAACGGTCGAACTCATGATTCAGAGGAGCAGCGAATCCAAAGAGCGGCGGCCATAGTTTTCCCCCGATTCAATACAGGCGCTTTCCACTTGGAAAAGGAGCCTGTATTTTTGATATATGTGTTTCATTGTCTGCCATTCATTCTCTTTAGGCAAAACAGCCGCATTGCCCAAAATTTGAACATCTGGCGAAAATTGTCCATTCTTTTCCTCCAATTGAGTTTCTATAATGAAATCGTCGGGCAGCCGCAGAGAGAATTTCCGATCTGGTCTGCTCAAAGAAGGAGAGAAGGGAGGAAAAGAAAATGCGTTCAGATCGCCTTCTGTGGTTTGCGAAAGCCGGCTATGCTTTGCTCTCGGCATTCTGCTGCGCTTTGGGAATTTTCGTAATTGCCAAACCGGCGCTGTCTCCCATATTCGTTCACATCATCGCCGGGTGCGTACTGATTGCCCTCGGTATCGTGAAGCTGATGGGCTACTTTTCCAGGGACTTATATCAGCTCGCGTTCCAGCATGACCTGGCCTTCGGCATCCTGCTGATGGCGGCAGGCAGCCGAATCCTGTTCATTCCAAAGCAGGATTTGAACATCCTCTGCATCGTGTTGGGAATCGTGATACTCGCAGACGGACTGTTCAAGATTCAAACCGCCTTTGACGCGCGAAGATTCGGCATCCGCATCTGGTGGCTGATCCTGCTGTTCGCCGCATGCGCCGGAATCGTGGGTGGACTGTTGGCCTTTCATCCGGGCGGCGCGCGGGACCGGATGGTATTGTCGGGCCTGGCGCTGATGTTCGAGGGAATTCTGGGCATATGCGTGGCTTGCGGCGCGCTCAAAATCCGCCGCCGGCCAGCCGTTCAACGGGGAAACAAATATGTGGATCAAACGATAACGAGGTGAAATGAGACATGCGTTTTTCCAAAGCAGTCGTCAAGTATCGCGTTCTTATACTGATCCTCGCGCTGGCATTGCTGATTCCGGCGCTCGTGGGAATATCCAATACGCGCATCAACTACGATATGCTGAACTATCTGCCGGAAGATATGGACACAGTGACCGGCCAGAACGCGCTTCTGGAGGACTTTGACAAGGGCGCGTTTTCCTTCCTCATGGTCGAAGGGATGTCGGATCGGGACGCCGCGGATCTGAAGGCGAGAATTGAAGAGATCGACCACGTGGAGTCGGTTTTGTGGTACGATTCAATCGCGGATCTTTCCATTCCGATGGAACTTCTTCCCGGCAAGCTCTTCGACGCCTTTAATTCAGAGAACGCCACGCTGATGGCCATCTTCTTCGATACGTCCACCTCTGCGGATGAGACGATGGATGCGATTCACGCCATTCGCGATACCGCCGGCGAACAATGCTTCGTCTCCGGTCTGTCCGCGCTGGTCACCGATCTGAAGGATCTCTGCGAGACGGAGGAGCCGGTATACGTGGGCCTCGCGGTGGCGCTTGCCTGCGCCGCGATGATGCTTCTTCTGGACAGTTGGCTGGTGCCGTTCGTGTTCCTAGTGAGCATCGGCATCGCAATCCTGTTGAATATGGGAAGCAACTATTTCTTCGGCGAGATCTCCTACATCACAAAGGCGCTGTCCGCCGTACTGCAGCTCGCCGTGACGATGGACTACTCCATCTTCCTGTGGAACAGTTACAACGAGCAGCGGACAAGGTTTGAAGACAAACAGGAGGCAATGGCGCACGCGATCCGGGAGACGCTCTCCAGCGTTGTCGGCAGCGCCGCCACGACCATCGCGGGCTTCGCCGCGCTGTGTTTCATGAGCTTCACGCTGGGGCGCGACCTCGGCCTGGTCATGGCGAAGGGCGTGCTGCTGGGCGTTATCTGCTGCGTTACGGTGCTGCCGGCGCTGCTGCTGATCCTCGATAAGCCTCTGCAACGGACGCGGCATCGCTCCGTCCTTCCGAAAATGAGCGGCTTCGCTCGCGGCGTGACGCGCGTCTTTCCCCTGTTCCTCGCGCTGCTGCTGATCATTGCGCCGGTGGCGGGCCTGGGATATATGCGGGCCAATGGGGAGGTCTACTATGATTTGGGTCAGTGCCTGCCCGAGGACATGGCCTATGTGATCGCCAACAGCAAGCTGAAGGAGGATTTCGATATCGCCTCGACGCACATGCTTCTGGTGGACGCCTCCCTCCCCGCCAGTTCCGTGCGCTCCATGATTGACGATATGGAAAAGGTGGACGGTGTAAAGTACGCGCTCGGCCTGGAGTCCATCGTCGGAACCGCCGTGCCGAGGGAGATGCTGCCCGACTCCATCGCGGGGCTTCTGCGGTCGGATCGCTGGGAGCTCCTGCTCGTCAATTCCGAATACAAGGTGGCGAGCGACGAGGCCAACGCGCAGATCGACCAGCTCAACGCGATCCTCAAGGGGTATGATCCATCGGGCATGCTGATTGGCGAAGCGCCCTGCATGAAGGATATGATCGAAACCACCGATCGCGACTTCAAGGTCGTCAATGCAATATCCATGGTCGCGGTATTCTTCATCATTCTGCTCGTGGAGCGCAGCCTGTCCCTGCCGCTGCTGCTGGTCGCGGTGATCGAATTCGGCATTTGCATCAACCTGGGACTTCCGCACTATCTCGGTCAGTCCCTGCCGTTCATCGCGCCCATCTGCATCAGCACCATCCAATTGGGTGCGACTGTGGACTACGCGATCCTGCTGACGACGCGCTACAAGGAGGAGCGGACCTCGGGCAAGGACAAGAGGGAGGCCGTCGCCGCGGCGCTGGGTGCCTCCGCGCCTTCGATCTTCGTCAGCGGCATGGGCTTGTTCGCGGCGACCTTCGGGGTGGCGATGTATTCCAACATGGACATCATTCGCTCCATGTGCATGCTGCTGGCGCGCGGCGCCATTGTGAGCATGCTGTGCGTGCTGTTGTTCCTGCCCGCGCTGTTGATTCTCTGCGACGCTTTGATTCGAAAGACGACGCTGGGTATGAAAGTGAAATCGTGAGGGGGTTATACGATGAAAAGGACATTATCCATACTGCTGTGCATCTTGTTGGCCTTCACGGCGGCCGGCTCCGCGGCACTGGCGGAAGATGCAGCAACCAATTCAAAGAACGAGACGGTGTACGTGCTCTGTGATTCGGATGGAAATGTGAATCAGACGCTGGTGAGCTGTCAACTCCGCAATGGCGCCGGGGCGGATGAATTGGCGGATGTTTCCAGCCTCGATGAAATCGAAGTCGTCAAGGGCGACGCCACGTTTTCCAAATCGGAGGATGGAACCATTCTCTGGCAGACAGACGGAGAGGATGTGTACTATCAGGGAACATCCGCGAACGAGTTGCCGGTGGCTCTATCCGTCCGCTACAAACTGGACGGAAAAACCGTGACCGCCGGGGATGTGAACGGCGCGACGGGACGCTTGACGATTCGTTTCGATTACGAAAATAGGTTGTGTGAGGCCCGTGAAATCAACGGAGCACAGCGGGAAATTTACGCGCCCTTCCTGGCGCTGACCGCGCTGGTGCTGGAGAATGAAAACGTCCACAACATTGAAACGACCCACGCCAGGCTGATCGACGATGGAACGCACACCGTCGTCCTGGGCGCGGCCCTGCCAGGCCTGGGAGAGAGTCTCAATCTCTCTGGCGAAGACCTGGATATCCCCGAATTTGTGGAAATCAGCGCCGATGTCAAAAATTTCGAGGTGCCCATGACGCTGACGCTCGTCAGCAACGAATGGTTCAACGCCGTAGACGCCTCCGAATTCGACCGGGCGGACGAATTGAAGAACTCCGTCGGTGAACTGACCGACGCGATGGCGCAGCTCATCGACGGATCCGGACAGCTCTGCGACGGACTGTCGGCGCTCTCTGAAAAGTCCGTCGCGCTGGTGGACGGCGTTACACAGATCGCGGACGGCACAATCGCGCTTTCCGATGGACTCACGACGCTTTGCGACAGCAACGAAACGCTGAACGGCGCGGCCTCGCAGATCTTCGAAGGGCTGCTCTCGATGGCGGGCGACCAGCTTGCCGCCGCGGGCCTGACGCTTCCGGAATTGACGGCTGACAATTATTCCGCCATATTGGGCAGCCTGCTCGATGGCAGCTACGTCGAATCGGCCGTTCGCGCGCAGGTAGAAGCGGCCGTCCGCGCGCAGGAAGGCGACGTTCGCGCGGCGGTGACGGAGGCGGTGCGTCAAAATGTGGAGGCGCAGGTGCGCGAGGCGGTCGCGATGGAGGTGCGGTCGCAAGTGCTCGCCGCAATGAATCTGACTCCGGAGGATTACCAGGCTGGGATCGAAGCTGGCATATTCACGGCGGAGCAGCAGGAACAGGTGGAGGCGGCCGTCGAAACGCAGATGAACGGCGAAGATGCGCAGGCCGCGATCGCCGCGCAGCTCGACGCGCAGATGGAATCCTCTGAGGTGTCGGCAGCCATCGACGAACAGACGGAAACGCAGACGCAGGCACTGATTGAGCAGAACATGTCGTCCAAAGCTGTCGAAACCCAGCGCGAAGCGGCGTTGGCACAGCTCAGCGCGTCCGCCGAATCCATTCAGGATCTGCTTACGCAGCTAAAGGGTGTAGATGAATTCCGAACGGGGTTAGGAACCTATACGGAGGGCGTTGCCAGCGCGCAGTCCGGCGCGGCACAACTCGACGCGGGAATGCAGCTGCTGCTCAACGGCGCGGAGGATGCCGCATCGGAGGAAACCGTCGGTGAAACGGTCAATTCAGAGGGGCTCGACGCGCTGATGGATGGTGTCAACCAGTTGCGCGACGGTGCGCTCGCCCTTCGAGATGGGCTCTCGGAGTTGAATGATGCGGGAATCCAAAAGCTCGCGGACGCTGTAAACGGCGATTTGACCAATTTGATCGAATCCGTCCGCGCCCTGCTGGACGCTTCCGGAAAATATGTCAGCTTCTCCGGCGCGGACGGCGGAATGAACGGTACGGTGCGCTTCATCTATCGCACGGACACGGTGAATGAATGAACGATCAATGAGAAAACCATAACGCGAGAGGCGAATCCAAACGGGTCATTTAAGGCAACACCGCACAAAGGAGGTGGCCGGCAGGCGAATGAATTTTTCGCCAGATGTGCTTACAGATTTCGCAGGCTTGCTGGATGCAAGTCAAGAAATTTACAAGTGCAGATGGTGGAAAAGGCATCACCTGACGCGCCGCCGATTTGTGCGGTGTTGCCTTAAGAAGAGCGACGGCAAAAATGAAGCAGAATCGGCGCGGAAGATGAGACCCTTCCATCCTGCTCCCGACGCTCTCGCAGACGTCGGAAGCAATCGAGTGAAAAAGGTCCCCCTCGTGATTTAGAATTCATCATCCGAACAGATATAACAAAGTTTCTCTTTCTTTGGGCGATTCCCCCTGCTATGATGAATGAACATGCTGAGATATTGAAAGGTGCGCGTTTTCAATGCAACAGAAGATTGGCATCGTCGATGTTGGCGGCGGCTTTCGCGGCATCTATGCCGCGGGCGTCCTCGACTATTGTCTGGAACACTCGATTCGATTTGATCTTGGAATCGGCGTATCGGCAGGCAGCGCGAACATGGCTTCTTTCGCTGCCGGACAGAGGGGACGCAATTTGGAGTTCTATACGAAATATGGCCTGCGCAGGCAGTACGCCAGCCTGGGCAATTTTCTGCGCACGGGTTCCTATATTGATCTGGACTACGTGTACGGCACGCTCAGCAACTCTGATGGCGAATATCCTCTGGACTATGACGCCATGAACCAAAATCCGATGGATCTGATCGTGGTTGCGACAGAGGCCGTCAGCGGCAGAGCCATGTACTTTACCAGGCGGGACATTCAGCGCGATCACTATGATATTTGCAAGGCTTCCTCCGCCATCCCGTTTGTCTGCAAGCCCTACGAAATTGGCGGAGTCGCTTACTACGACGGCGCGCTCGCCGATCCTGTACCGGTACAGAAGGCATTCGACATGGGGTGCGATCTGGTGGTGGTTCTGCTTTCCAGACCCGTCGATGAGATTCGACTTCCCGGCAAGGACCCCAAACTGGCACAGAGAATCCAGCGCAAATATCCCATCGCTGCCGAAAAGCTGCGGCAGCGGGCGGCTACCTATAACTCCGGCGTCGCGCTTGCGAAGGAATATACCTCGAAGGGAAAAGCGCTGATCGTCGCGCCCGACGATACCTGCGGCGTCAACACGCTCACGCGAGAACCCCAGCGATTAAAACTGCTCTATCAAAAAGGTTTAAAGGATGGAGAGCGCATCCAAACGTTCCTCTCCGCGCGCACATTGGAGTTCTAATCTGTCTTAATAGCACTCTTAGGGTACGTAGTATTAGTCAAACGAGCAATTATATTTTTAAACTTCATTCGACAATTATAGAGGCTTGGAGATAAAAGGGTTATAACGGTCTTTCGGTATATCCAATAATGGACGGTGCTTATATTACTTCTACCAAGAAAGCCGATATCCTCAATCTCTTAACGCTTGTATATAACAACTTAATAATGGCGCTCATTAACGAAGATAACTTTTTCTACTGGTATATGGTGCGTTGCTCCATTGCACATGGGCCTATCATTCACGGGAAAGATATGCCCTATGCCGCATCAACTGAGTTTTCTTCACGGGTCGGATACAAAGAACAGCTACTAATAGGCCCGGCGATGATTGAAGCATATAATAACGAAAGAAACCCAGCGCCTATGGGCATCTTTCTTTGCAATAGTGTTTCCAATACGCGTATCAATTCATCTTGGAAATGGTTTGACAATCCCAATACTAAAACCCCGCAAAGAGATCTACAAGCCTTTCGGTCGAGATTTGAGGAATATTTGACTTGGCTTGATAATCACTCCTCGGAAGAAGAATACCCTAAAGAAAGCCGACGCAGACACATTAATGCTGCTTATGATTATTTTGAAATGACACACCCGGATTAAAAAGCATTATTCTGAAAGTTTCCGTCGCTCCTTCAATGATATTTTCTGCCCTTTATACATCCCGGCCCCCAGCTCGTCGATGCGGGAGAACGGGATCTCCGGCACGGTCAGGCACTTGCGATATGCCGGGTCAATGAAATACATATACCGCAGCTGAAAGCCGGGGATCGGCTTTGCGCCTACGTAGTCCAGATATTTCTTGAAATTGTAGGTGCCGTCCGTCACATCGAAAAAAGTAAGCCCGCCCAGCTCCTTGCGCGGGGTCGTGGGATTGCTCGCCAGCGTCATTTTGTGGATGCGCGTACCGTCCGGCAATTCGGCCAGATTCATGTTTTCCTTGATTCCCGTGAGCACGAAATTGCTGGCCCGGTAGATCGTGCCATCACCGCACGAGCAGGCATCCGCGAACGAGACGATCCATTTCACCTGCGGCGCGTATTTCCGCAGCAGCTTGATGCTCATGGAAATCGCCCGGCTCTCCGAATTCCGCGGCAGCACCGCGTCGAAGGCCATGCGGTTCAGTTCCAGAAATTCATTCCAGCCCGTGCCCTCGACCAGACCGATGATCTTGCTCTTGTCCAGCGACGGGCCGTAGCTCATAACCCCATGCAGCTGGCCGTCCAGAAAGACGCCGAAATGGAGCTTGGAATTGTTCACGACCTTGCCGCTGTAATGATGCGCCCGGATGAATGGATTCGCCACGCTGCCGGGGATCACACGCATAACAATTTCTTTGGCGCTCCGTGTCCGCGCGGACGCGCGGACACGGATTTCGGACGGCGAATTTTCAATTCGTTCGTCCTCACTTCTCGCTACGCTCGAAGGCTCTTTTGCGCGGCCCATTGTCTCACCACCTCGTACAATCCGTTCCCGTTGTGATTCTCATTCGTGAACGTTTCCGTGACGGCGTTGGTGTCGTACACGTATTGAATCGCCGCGAGAATCAATTTCGCCTGTTCGTCGTGGACGGTGATGCTGATCTGCTGGAATGGCTTCTTCTCGCCATCATCCAGCGTGAAATTCTCGGAGAAATCTTCATCCGATATGACCTCGAAACCGAAGTCGGCCATCGGCATAGCGATGTCGGCCAATTCCAGCGGGAGCAAATCCATGTCCCACGCTGCCATTTCACCGACCTTGTTGTCCGCCAGCCGGAATGCCTTGATCTGATCCTCGGTCAATTCATCTGCGATCACGCAGGGCACAGTTTTCATGCCGAGGGACTTCGCCGCCTTGTACCGGGTATGTCCGGCCACGATCTCATGGTTGCGATCAATCACCAGCGGGACGAGAAAACCAAATTCCCGAATGCTGGCCGCGACATTCTTCACGGCCTCGTCATTCTTTCGGGGATTGCGGGCATATGGATGGATGTCCGCCAAGGATATGTTCTGAATGTTCATCTTAACCTCCGCGCCGCGCCGAAAGCAGGCGCTCCATCATGTCGTCGTGCGGCGTCGCGCCCTTGTACTCGACCGCGCAATTTTCCCGCACGACTTGGTAAATCTGATACCACAGGTTATTCGCCTGCTTGGAAAAGCTCTGGCTCATGGCAACGTAGGGCGACGGGATCGCATTGCCGGTCGTTGGATGCTTGGCGAGGAATCCATATTCCGTAATGCACTCCTCGCATTGAATCCAGCGGGAGATCGCCATTGCGTACTGCTCGAGGATTTGCGGCGGAATCAGCTGGGCACAATCGCGCTCGGCCAGCCAGCGCCATGTTTCCTCATACACCTGCATCGCCAGCAGGTCTTTTCCGTTCTTTTGCTTCGCCGCCAGAAACGCCTTTGGCGGCGGCATTTTCTGTCCTTCCAAATCGGCGGCGGAATCGGTGAAGTCAAGCACGGTCAATTTGCGCTTGCCCGGATTGCTCTCGGCAATATTGTCCGCCAGCGCCTTTTTCTTCCGGCCCGCGCCGATCCGCGCGCCGCCCTGTCCGTTCGCCATGCCTTCGCCTCCGTGGACACAAAAAAGCGCGGTTAGAGTGTGTTTCTAAAAGAATGGGCTACAAATTCGAGCAGATTAGGCCGCAATTCAAGGCAATTTCCCGCAGGCTTGCCGGGGCAAGTCAAGGGAAATTAACGCAGAAGTGCGGCCTAAGATGCCGAAGATGCGCGCTCAGGATTTTAGAAACACACTCGAATATACCCCTTTTGAAAGCGCGAAAATTCGCGCGAAGGGGCGGCCCCGCTATGTGGTGGAATCAATTTTGAGATTTGAGAGGCCCCTACCGGCAATTCCGTACAATTTGCTTGAAATTTCGCACAAAATGCTTGCTAATTTCGTTCGATTCGGATATAATAGTTGTACGGGATATTCCCGCCAAAGGAGGGATCAACATGCAGGTTACTGCCACCGAGTTCAAGATGAACATGGGGAAATACCTGTCGCTCGCCAGCAGGCGCGACATCTACATCACGAAGAACGGCCAGCGCATCGCCAAGCTGACCAATCCTTCGCCGGATCGCGTCGCCATGCTCGATAGTCTCGTCGGGATCGCCAGAACCGAGGACATCACCCTGGATGACATTAAAAGGGAGCGGCTTGAGAAACAATGAAAGTGATGATCGACACCAACATCGTGCTGGATGTGTTTCTCAAGCGCGAGCCTTTCTTCCAAGCGTCCTATGAGGTCATGAAGCGCTCGGCTCTGGAACAGATCGAGGGTTTCATATCCGCCTCCGCCGCCACGGACATCTTCTATCTGCTGCGCCGCAGCCTCAAGGATGATATGCGGGCCAAGGACAGCATGGAGAAGCTGCTGCAGCTGGTCGGCATCGCCGACGCGCTGGGTGAAGATGTCCACGCGGCGGTTGCCTCCAACATGCGCGATTTTGAGGACGCGCTGGTCGCCGCCATCGCGGAACGCTGCCAGATGGCCTACATCATCACGCGCAATGTCAGGGACTACGAAGCCTCCCCGATCAAGGCGCTGACGCCCGAGGAATTCCTCGCGTTGTGATTTCCATGCCGCGCGGTCAACCCCAGCGCCCGCCCTCGCGGGCCGTGATTCGGGAATGGCACGGCTTGCACAACGCCATCAGATTGCTTTCGGCATGGCTGCCGCCCGCCGATAGCGGCACGATATGATGCACCTCGGAGGCCGCCGTGATCCGGCCCTCACGCTGGCATACCTCGCACAGCGGATGCGCGGCGATATACCTGCACCGGATGCCGGGCCACGCGCCATTGTACCGCCGCTTCATTTCCGGCGACCGGCCATAGCGGTTATACTGCACGGATACCAGCTTCTGGTGCGCCGGACAATACTGCGTCTCGGTCAATTCCGGGCAGCCCGGATATGCGCAGGGATGGCTTGGCTTCCTCGGCATATTTCCTCCCATAGCAAAGCCCCCGCGAATCGCTCCGCGAGGGCCGCTCTCTATTTTCATCAATACCATATTCGCACATCTGAAACTCCATTTTACTCCATTCCCGCATCCGCCTCCAAATTTTTTTCTTCCGGCAGCGTCCATTCTTCGGACACGTAGTAATCCGCCCCGTCCAGATTCATGGCCCGCAGCATCGCCCGGAATTGGCGCATGATCTCCCGCGGCAATTC
>CANQEW010000023.1 GCA_947596085.1 uncultured Clostridia bacterium
TTTGCAGCTACATTCTATCACTTGGCTCTCTGTTTTTCTTCCTCCTTCTGTTACCTATCTATTGTATCAAAACACGGAGAATGCAAAGTGACCAGGCCTGCTTGCGGCTTGGGTGCGCGAAACGTTGAAAAATCCCGTGCGGCGCGGTTCGCGCAGGTCGGCGGCATCGCTGCTTTCGTCCGTCATCGAGAACCGCCGCGAGATCATCTTGTGTGAGATCCGCGTCCCTGCGCAAATTCAACAACCGCTTGCCGATCTCAAATTTTGTTCCTCTTTCTTTTGCTATCCTGTCTTCATCACAAGGATTAATTGCCGCAACACTTCTTTTTGCTCCTTAGACAGGGTGCTCCACGCCTGGAACATTTCCTGCTGCTCTGGGGTGAGCTCCACCATGTCTCCCTCGGCAAAGAACTGCGCCAGCGTGATACCCAGGCCCTTGCAGATGCTCTCCAGCGTGACGACCGAGGGCGTAGTGTTGCGATTGAAGATGTTGGCCACCGTGGACTGCGAAAGCCCCGACTCGATCGCCAGCCGGTACTCGCTCCAATTCAACTCCGCCATTAATTGCCGAATCCGCTCCTTCGCGTCCACATCCATCACCTCCTGAATCTATTGTATTATTCAAGAGAATTGTAAAATAGTAGGTAGTTGTATTGATTTATTACTCAATTGAGTTATAATATTATTACAACTTTGAAGTAAAAAGGAGGCATTGCATGAAAAAGGGGAAACAGTTTCTTTATCTGGCAACAGTTGTGGTTTGTGGGATACTTGCGGTTTTAAACACGGGTGAGATTTCTGCACGGGCGGAGACCTCGGAGCTGGTCGAGTTCAAAAGCGTGATGATGGAATCCGTTTCCAGTCAAATCCATTCCGCGAGCGATTTGACGACGACGGAGAACAACCGCGCGGCGCTGGCGGCGATGCTCTCGCTGGAATTTGTGAATCAGCGGCCGGACTTCACGATCGACTACCTGTTGCCGATCTATGTGTGCAAACAGGGCAACATCGCGGCAGTTGCGCCCGGCGGTAATGAAGACTATGTGCTGGTCATCTACCAGAGTGACCCGCTCTCCACGAGCTACGGAATCCTCAAGGGCAACAATCCCAATACGATTCAAGCGACGCTGGAAGAGACCAGCGAATCGGTTTGGAAAGTCTCAATCGACGACTACAACGAAAATCTGCTCGCGCTGATCGGACAGATCGGATGAAGCGCAGCGAACACCGACGATCACGACTCAACAAGGAGGATAGAATACAATTAAGTAAGCGGGGCAAAGGGAAAAACCTTGCCCCGCTCGCTGTCAGTGCTGATATTTCCTCACGACTTCCTCGTCTCAATCTCCTCCCGCAGCTTTGCGATCAGTTCGTCCACGGTCATGACGGTGGTCTCGTCGGTGTCGCGATCGCGCACGCTGACGGTGCCGGTCTCGACCTCCTTCGCGCCGATGATCAGCATGTAGGGCACGCGGTCGATCTGGCGCGCCTCGCGAATCTTGTAGCCGATCTTGTCGCTGCGGTCGTCCAGGCCCACGCGAATCTTCTCAGCGTTGAGCTTCTCATACACTTCCTTCGCGTAGTCCGCGCTCTTGTCAGAGACGCTCATCACGCGCACTTGCTCGGGGGCGAGCCACGTCGGGAACTTGCCCGCGTAGTGCTCGGTCAGAATGCCGATGAAGCGCTCGATGGAGCCGAAGCACACGCGATGGATCATGATCGGGCGCTCCTTTTGGCCGTTCTCAGCGGTGTACTCCAGCTGGAAGTTCAGCGGCATCTGGAAGTCAAGCTGGATGGTGCCGCACTGCCAGGTGCGGCCAATGCTGTCCTGCAGGTGGAAGTCGATCTTCGGGCCGTAGAACGCGCCGTCGCCCTCGTTGATGGTGTAGTCCAGGCCGAGCTTCTCCAGCGCGCCCTTCAGGCCGTTGGTCGCGGCCTCCCAGTCCTCGTCGGAGCCCATGGAGTTCTCCGGGCGGGTGGACAGCTCCACGAAGTAGGTGAAGCCGAACTTGGTGTACACCTGGTTGATCAGGTGCACGACGTTCACGATCTCGTCGGTGATCTGGTCGCGGCGCATGAAGATGTGCGCGTCGTCCTGCGTAAAGCAGCGCACGCGGAACAGGCCATGCAGTGCGCCGCGCAGCTCGTGGCGGTGCACCAGGCCCAGCTCGCCCACGCGCATCGGCAGCTCGCGGTAGGAGTGCGGCTCGCTGCCGTATACCATCACGCCGCCGGGGCAGTTCATGGGCTTCACGCAGTAGACCTCGTCGTCGATGATCGTCGAGTACATGTTGTCCTTGTAGTGATCCCAGTGGCCGCTGGTCTCCCACAGGTGGCGGTTGAGGATGATGGGCGTGGAGATTTCCACATAGCCGTTCGCCCGGTGCAGCTCGCGCCAGTAGTCGATCAGCTCGTTCTTCAGAATCATGCCGTTGGGCAGGAAGAAGGGGAAGCCCGGGCCCTCGTCCCGCAGCATGAACAGCTTCATTTCCTTGCCGATCTTGCGGTGGTCGCGGCGGGCGGCCTCCTCCATGAGCTTCAGATGCGCGTCCAGCTCCTCCTGCGTCGGGAAGGCGATGCCGTTGATGCGGGTGAGCATCACGTTGTTCTTGTCGCCCTTCCAGTACGCGCCGGACTGCTGGGTGATCTTGAAGGCCTTGAGCGCCTTCGTGTAGGTCAGGTGCGGGCCCACGCACATGTCGATGTAGTCGCCCTGCTGGAAGAAGCTGATCTCCGCGTCCTCGGGCAGGTCGTCGATGTGCTCGAGCTTGTACTTCTCGTGGCGCTCCTCCATGAGCTTCTTGGCCTCGCTGCGGGGCAGGATGAAGGGCTTGACGGGCAGGTTTTCCTTGACGATCTTCTTCATCTCGGCCTCGATGGCGGCGAGATCCTCGTCGGTGAGCTTGCGGTCGCCCAGATCCACGTCGTAGTAGAAGCCGTTTTCGGTCGCGGGACCATAGCCGAAGTCCGCGCCGGGATAGAGGCGCGAGATGGCCTGCGCCATCACGTGGGCCGCGGTGTGGCGAATGACGTGCAGCTTTTCCTCCTCTGGGCACTCCGCGACGTGGCCGTCCTTGTAGATGATCTTCATGAATAACTCTCCTTCTTTCTGTCGAGGGGACGAAAAAAGCGCCCCCGGATTTGCCTCCAAGGGCGCGTAAGCTTCGCGCGGTTCCACCTTGATTTATCGCTTCAGGAGATCCCGTAACGCGGATCATGCGGCGGCGCTCTTCGCGCGCGGCTCGGGAGCGGTCTCGACCGCGTCCGCACGGGCAGCTTGCAGCGTTCGTTGCCCTCTCTGGGGAGCGGAAGCTTGCGGCGTCGGTCTCCTTCATTGCCTCTGGGGGATATTGTAGCACTTGCGCCGCGGCGCGTCAATCGCCTGCGCGGATTTTTAACGGGGGCGGCGGACGGATGGGCGGTGCCCCGCGCTTGACGCGCACCGCGGTCGAGGAGTATAATATTGTTACCACATTAAAGCGTGAAAGAATGGAGGGAGAGCGCCGTGTTTGCCTCCAGATTGAAGAGCGAGCGCGTGGACCTGCTGGCCCAAGCGTTTTTGGCGTTGGAAAACGAAGAGGACTGCTATCGGCTGTTTGAGGACCTGTTCACCATCCGCGAGGTGCAGGATTTGAGCTCCCGGCTGGAGATCGCGCTGATGCTGCGCGACAAGGTGACCTACAACGAAATCGTGGAGCGCACGGGCGCGTCCACGGCCACCATCGGCCGGGTGAACCGCGCGCTGAACTACGGCGCGGACGGCTATGCGCGCATCATTGAGCGCATCCGCCGCTGAATGCCCGCGGGCCGCTCGGTTGTATCATATGAGAATGGACGGGGAAAGCAGATGCACTACCTCGATACGTTGAATCCGCAGCAGCGCGCCGCCGTCGAGCAGACGGAGGGGCCGCTGCTCGTTTTGGCGGGCGCGGGCAGCGGCAAAACCCGCGTGCTGACCTGCCGGGTGGCGCACCTGATCGAACAGGGCGTGCCGCCGTGGAAGATATTGGCCATCACCTTCACCAACAAGGCCGCGCGGGAGATGGTGGACCGCGTGGACACGCTGGCGGGCGAGGCCGGGCACGACGCATGGGTGTCCACCTTCCACTCCTGCTGCGCGCGCATTTTGCGCCGGGACATCGAGAAGCTGGGCTACAAGCGCGAGTTCGCCATCTACGACGAGGACGACCGAATGAGCGCCATCAAGGCCGTGTGCAAGGCGATGGAGCTCAACGACAAGGAATATCCGCCGAAGGTCGTCCGCGCGGTGATCTCCGACGCAAAGAACCGCATGCTCACGCCGTCGGAGTGGCTGGAGGACGAGGGCGACAACTTCCGCAACCGCAAGCTCAGCGAGGCCTACCAGCGCTACGAAAACATGCTGCGCGGCAACAACGCGCTCGACTTCGACGATCTGCTGATCAAGACGCTGGTGCTCATGAGCGAGCATCCGCCGGTGCTGGAATACTATCAGGACAAGTTCGACTACGTGCTCGTGGACGAATATCAGGACACGAACGCGGCGCAGTATCAGTTTGTGCGGCTGATGGCGGGCAAGAAGCGCAACCTCTGCGTGGTGGGCGACGACGACCAGTCCATCTATGGCTGGCGCGGCGCGGACATCCGCAACATACTGGAGTTTGAGCGCGACTTCCCGGACTGCAAGATCATCAAACTGGAGCAGAATTACCGCTCCACCGGCAACATCCTCGACGCGGCGAACCAGGTGATCGCCCACAACGCCGGGCGCAAGGAGAAGGCGCTGTGGACGCAGAGCGACTCCGGCGAGAAGGTGGGCCTGTACCACGCCATGGACGAGCGCGACGAGGCAGCCTTCGCGGCGCTGATGTCGAAGAAGCTGATCTCCCAGGGCTGCCGCCCCGGCGAGATCGCGGTGCTCTACCGCACCAACGCCCAGTCGCGCGTGCTGGAGGAAGCCTTCGTGCGCGCGGGCGTGCCGCACCGGGTCTACGGCGGCCAGCGCTTCTACGACCGCAAGGAGGTCAAGGACCTGATCGCCTACATGCGCGCGCTGGTGAACCCGGACGACGACATTTCCGTGCGGCGGATCATCAACGAGCCCAAGCGCGGCATCGGCGAAAGCACCATCGACGCGCTGGCGGCGCACGCCGAGGTCAACGGCATCTCCCTGATGGCCGCGGCGCTGGACGCGGGCGAAGCGGGCCTCTCCAGCCGCGCGGAGAAGTTGGTGAGCGGCTTCGCGGCGCTGATGATGGAGCTCACAGAGGCGCTCTACACCCAGACGATCAGCGAATTTGCCGCCACGTTGATTGAAAAGACCGGCTACGTCAAGGCGCTGGAGCAGAGCAAGACCGAGGAGAACGAGGCGCGCATCGAGAACATCCACGAGCTCGAGGGCGCGGTGTCCGAGTTTGAAAAGCTGAATCCCGAGGGCACGCTCTCCGACTTCTTGGAGAACGTGGCGCTCATCACCGACGTGGATAACCTGAATCAGACCAGCGGCGCGGTGACGCTGATGACGCTGCACTCCGCCAAGGGCCTGGAATTCGACGCGGTGTTTCTGGCGGGCATGGAGGAGGGCGTGTTTCCCCTCAGCCGCGCCATGTTCGACGACGACGCGCTGGAGGAAGAGCGGCGCCTGGCCTATGTGGGCATCACCCGCGCCAAGAAGCGCCTGTTTTTGAGCCACGCGCGCACGAGGATGCTGTATAACTCGCGCTCCGCCAACCAGCTCTCCCGCTTCGTGGACGAAATTCCCCGCAGGCTGATTCAGGATGGCTCCGTGCGCATGGACGCGCGGGTGCCGCGGCCCATGGGCCGCGCGAGCGCGGATGGCTATTCCGCGCCCCGGCCCAGCGCGCCGAATTACAGCTATGCCCGGGCGCAGGCCGCGCCCGCGAAACAGCCGTCCCAGCCCGATGCGCTGAACATTCCCGGCCTGCGAAGGGGCGCGGATTATGCGCAGGAAGTTCCCCAGCGGGCGCTCAAGCTGTTCAAGCCGGGCGACAGCGTGGTACACGCCGTGTTCGGCAGGGGCAGGGTGGAGCGCGTCGAAGGTGAGGACAGCGCGCAGAAGGTGATCGTGCGCTTCGACAACGGTTCGTTGAAGCGCTTCTCGGCCAGCATCGCGCCGCTGCGGAGGATCGACTGAATCATCGCCCTATAAAATCAACACGGGAGGAAGGCATGGAGTTTTACGAAGTGATCGCCAAAAGGAGAACCGTCCGCGATTTTGAAGAGGCCGAAATCGCTTCGGAAGTCATTGAAAGAATCATTGAAGCGGGATTCAAGGCTCCGACCAATGACCATATGCGGGACTGGCATTTTATCGTAATTGACGATGCGGAGATGAAGGCGAAGGTTTTGGACATTATACCGAGGGGAATCTCTGCGGACGATATGGAACAGCTGCTTCGCGACTGGAACCTGCACGATCCCGTGCAGCAGGAAAGCTATCGGATCGCCGTGCCGAAGCAGTACAGAATGCTGGCGGACGCGTCCGTCATGATCGCGCCCCTGTTCAAACAAAACGTCGATATTCTGAAGCCGGAGAATCTCTCGCACCTGAACGGTTTCGCGTCGATCTGGTGCTGCATTGAGAATATATTTCTGGCCGCGACGGCGGAGGGATACGCTTGCAGCTTCAGGATACCGCTGGGCGACGAAGAAAATCACGCGAAGCGGGTTCTGGGCTTCCCGGACGACTATTTGATGCCCTGTTTTATCGGCCTGGGCAAGCCGGGCAAGGACGCGAAAAGGATCATTCAAAAGAGCGTGGATGTAAAGAGCAGAATTCATAGAAACGGATGGCTTCCGAATAAGGAGTGAACCGCATGAACCGCATGCGCGAGCTGGTGGACCGGCTCAACGAGACCGCATATCAATACTACACCCTGGACGCGCCCACGATCTCCGACAAGGAGTGGGACGCGCTGTACGACGAATTGGTTCAACTCGAGGCCGAGACGGGCAAACGCCTGCCCGATTCGCCCACGCGCCGCGTGGGCGGCGCGGTGCTCGCGGCGTTCGAGCCGCATGCGCACCTGGCGCGGCTGTGGAGCATGGGCAAGGCGCAGTCCATCGACGCGCTCCGGGAATGGGCCCAGCGCGCGGAAAAGCTGCGCGCCGAGGCGGGGCTGCCGGAGCTAAACTATGTCGTCGAGCACAAGTTCGATGGCCTCACGGTGAACCTGACCTATGAAAACGGCGCGCTGGTGGGCGCAGCCACGCGCGGCAACGGCGTGGTGGGCGAGGAGATTCTGCCGCAGGCGCTCACGATTCGCTCCATTCCGCTGCGCATTCCCTTCGAGGGCCGCATGGAGGTGCATGGCGAGGCGTTCATGCGCCTCTCCCAGCTCGAAGCCTACAACAAGACCGCCAGGGAGCCGCTCAAGAATCCCCGCAACGCCGCGGCGGGCGCGCTGCGCAACTTGGACCCGGCGGTCACGGCCGCGCGCAAGCTTGACGCCTGCTTTTACGACGTGGGCTACATCGAGGGCAGAAGCTTTCGCGACCAGCGGGAGATGCTGGACTTTCTGCGGGAGAACCGGTTTCCGGTGTCCGGCTGCGAGGTCTACGCGGACACGCTGGACGGCGCGATCAACGCGGTGCACGAAATCGAAATTTCCCGGCCCGGGCTGGACTACGAGATCGACGGCGCGGTGATCAAGATCACCGATTTCGCCACCCGCGACGCGCTGGGCTACACGGACAAATTCCCGCGCTGGGCGGTGGCCTATAAATTCGAGGCGGAGGAGGCCACCTCCACGTTGGAGGACGTCACCTGGCAGATCGGGCGCACGGGCAAGCTCACACCGCTGGCGCACGTGTCGCCGGTGGAGCTGGCGGGCGCGACGGTCAAGCGCGCCACGCTGAACAATTGGCAGGACATCCAGCGCAAGCGCGTGAAGATCGGCGCGAAGGTGTGGATTCGCCGCTCCAACGAGGTCATACCGGAGATCATGGGCCGCGTGGACGAGTTCGTCGAGGGCGAACGCGACGTGGTGAAGCCGGCAACTTGCCCGGCTTGCGGCGCGGCGCTGGTCGAGCGCGGCGCGCACCTGTTCTGCCCGAACCGCGACGGCTGCATGCCGCAGATCGTGATGCGCCTTTCCCACTTCGCCAGCCGCGACGCGATGGACATCGACACCTTCTCCGAAAAGACCGCGCGCCAGCTCGTGGACGCGGGACTGCTGCAGGAGGCCGACCAGCTCTATTCGCTGAAGAAGGAGGATCTCTGCGCGCTGGACCGCTTCGCCGAGAAAAAGGCGGAGAATCTGCTGGCGGCCATCGAGAAGAGCAAGCGCCGCTCCCTGGCCGCGTTCATCTACGCCATTGGCATTCCGAACATCGGCACCAAGACGGCCCGCGATCTGGCAGAGAAGTATCGCAGTGTCGACGCGCTGCGCGCCGCGCCCCGGGAGGAGCTCACGCAGATGGACGACGTGGGGGAAATCGTGGCCGATTCCATCGCGGGCTTCTTTGAGGACGAGAATAACGTGCGCCTGGTGGACGCGCTGCTCGCGGCGGGGGTGAATCCCGAGCCGCCGGAGGCCGCCGCCGCGGGCGGCGCGTTCGAGGGTATGACCGTGGTGGTCACGGGCACGCTCTCCGCCATGTCCCGCGCCGAGGCCGAGGAGGCCATCCGCCGGGCGGGCGGAAAGGCGGCGGGTTCGGTGTCGAAAAAGACCAATCTGGTGGTCGCGGGCGAAGCCGCCGGCAGCAAGCTGACCAAGGCGCAGAGCCTGGGCGTTCCGGTGATCGGCGAGGAGGAGTTCTACAAACTCCTTGGGAGGGCTTGAGCCGTTCGGCGAACCGATTTTGCCCGGTGACATCGCGCGGCAGCCGGAGGGAGGCCACGCGCCGAGCGACTTCCGGCCCAATCAAAACAATGCGAGGTGCCATATGAAGAGACCAATTCTATTTATAAACGCCTGCGTGCGAAGGGAATCCAGGACCAAGAGGCTGGCGGACAAGCTGCTCGCAAAATTGAACCAGCCCGTGGAGGAAATCCGCTTGAATGCGTTAAAGTTCCCCACCGTTGACGAGGACTTTCTCGATGCGCGCGATCGCCTCATCTCCGCGCGCGATTTTGACAACCCTGCGCTCGCTCTCGCGCGGAGGTTTGCGGAAGCGGAGAGCATCGTAATCGCCGCTCCATATTGGGACTTGTCCTTTCCCGCCGCGCTGAAGCAGTATCTTGAGCTGGTGAATGTGGTGGGAATCAGCTTCAGGTACTCGGAGGAGGGCGTGCCTGTCGGTCTTTGCAGGGCGAAAAGGATGTATTTTGTGACCACGGCCGGGGGCTGTTTCGCGCCGGAGGAATTCGGCTTCGGATACATAAGAGCCCTGGCGCAGAACTACTATGGCATTTCCGACATCAGGCTGATCAAGGCCGTCGGGCTCGACATCGACGGGGCCGACGTCGATGCCATCTTGAGGTCCGCCGAAGAGGCGATATCGGAAATGGCGCTGGATTGACGGATTCGCGAATGGGCAGACGGCGCTGCGCCGCTGTGATCTGACGTCCGGCGCATCGGCACGGCGGCTTGCCCTGCCGCAGAGAAATTTGTGTAAAGCGGTGCAAAAACGCGCCGCTTTATGGTATACTATTTTTATACTTAGATCAATTTGGAGGCAGTGCGGAAGATGCGGAGTATGACCGGCTATGGGCGCGCCATGCGGGAAGTGGACGGGCGGCAGTTGACCGTCGAGGTCAAGAGCGTGAACCACCGCTTTCTGGACGTGGCCTTTCGGATGCCGCGCACCTTCGGCTTCCTCGAGGACGAAGCCCGCAAGCGGATCGCTGCGAAGCTCGCCCGGGGCCACGTGGACGTGTTCGTCACCTACCGCAACCGCCGCAGCGACGCCAAGCGCGTCGAGGTGGATCGCGCGCTGTTCGACGCTTACGCCGGCGCGCTCTCCGACCTGACGGGGGGCGAGCTGCGCGACGACCGGTCGCTGATGTCCGTCGCGCGCCTGCCGGACGTGCTGGTGGTCACCGAGGCCGAGGAGGACCAGGACGCGCTGCGCGCGCTGCTGCGCGACACGCTGGACGCCGCGCTGGACGGGCTCTCCGCCATGCGGGAGAGAGAAGGCGCGGAGATGAAGCGCGACCTCGCCGCCAAGGTGGACCGCATCGAGGAGCTGACCGCCGCCATCGAGCGGCGCTACCCCGAGACCGTGGACGAATACGCCGCCCGGCTGCGCGCCGCCATCGAAGATCTGATCGGCCAGAACGTGGACGAGACCCGTCTGCTCACCGAGGTCGCCGTCATGGCCGACCGCAGCGCCATCGCCGAGGAGACGGTGCGCCTGCGCGCCCACATCGCCCAGCTCCGGGAGTGCCTGGAGGCGGCGGAGCCCGTGGGCCGGCGGCTCGACTTTCTGGTGCAGGAGCTCAACCGCGAGGCGAACACCATTACGTCGAAGTCGCAGGACGTGCCCATCACCCAGCTGGCGGTGGACATGAAGGCCGAGATCGAAAAGCTGCGCGAGCAGCTCCAAAACATCGAATAATACCAAAGCAAACTGAGGGGATGGGTTTTGCGTATGGGTAGGCGTGGCAAGCTGTTCGTGATCTCCGGGCCTGCGGGGGCGGGCAAATCCGAGATCGTCAAGGAGGTGCTCGCGAGGCACCCGGACGTGCGCGTCTCCGTGTCCTGCACCACCCGCGCGCCGCGCCACGGCGAGACCGACGGTGTGAGCTATCACTTTGTGAGCGAGGAGCGCTTTCAGGAGCTCGTCGCGCAGGACGCCTTCTACGAGCACGCCCACGTGCATCAGAACTACTACGGCACCCTCAAGGAGGTTGTCGCCCGCGAACTGGATGCGGGGTACGATCTGATCCTCGAAATCGACGTGCAGGGCTGCCGGCAGGTGCTCGCGCAAGACAAATCGGCGGTGGGCATCTTCGTGAGCCCCCCCAGCCGCGCGAATCTGGAAAAGCGGCTGCGCGCCCGCGGCACCGAATCGGAGGAGTCCGTGCGCGTGCGGCTGGAGAACGTGGCGGGCGAGGTGGAGGAGGCCTATCACTATGATTACGTAATCATCCACCAGGACTGGGGCGACGTGCCCGACGCGCTGCAGATCGCGGCGGAGGAGGTCTACACCATCATCCGCGCCTCGCGGGGCGAGGCCGACGCTGAGAGCGCCGCCGAGCGGTGCGCGGAGCCGAACCGCCGGGAATTTCTCGACCGGTTGGCCGCCGAGCTCCGGGCCTGAATGTATCGAAGTGAAGTTGTAAGGAGGGAAATAAGCCATGATGACCGAACCGCCCATCGGCGAACTGCTCGAAAAGGTGGATTGTCGCTACACGCTGGCCGTTGAGGCGTCCAAGCGCGCGCGCGAGCTCATCGGCGGCAGTCTGCCGCTGATCGACACCAAGGACAGCAACCCGCTCTCCATCGCCATTGAGGAGATCAACCGTGGGCTGATCACCTACTCTCGCACTGAGGAGAGCGAGGACGCGGAAAACTGAGAAACGGATCATCAAGCAGCATACCTGTGGCGCGAAACCCGATTTTTTGAAAGAGAGATCGGCTTTCGCTTGTTGTGTTGATTTCGAAAGGGGGAGAGGAGCATGCTCGAGGGCAGGCGCGTCGTTTTGGGCGTGACCGGGGGCATCGCCGCCTACAAGGCCTGCGATCTGGTGAGCCGGCTGCGAAAGGCGGGCGCGCAGGTGCGCGTGGTGATGACCGAGCACGCCTGCGAGTTTGTCTCTCCGCTCACGTTCGCCACGCTCTGCGGCAGCCCCGCCTGCACGGACACCTTCGCCCGCAAGCATGAGATCGAGCACGTGACGCTGGCGAAGTGGGGCGAGCTGTTTGTCGTGGCCCCGGCCACGGCCAACTGCCTGGCGAAGTTCGCCGCAGGAATCGCGGATGATCTGCTCACCACCAGCTATCTGGCCGCGAATGGGCCGGTGCTGCTGGCCCCGGCGATGAACGCGGCCATGTGGCGGCACCCGGCCACGCAGGCGAACGTTCAAACGCTGGTCGCGCGCGGCGTGCATGTGGTTGGCCCCGAGAGCGGACACCTCGCCTGCGGAGACGCGGACGTTGGCCGCATGTCCGAGCCGCAGCGGATATTGGAGGCCGTCGAAGCCATATTAAATCCGGCGCGGGATCTGGAGGGGTTGAACCTGCTCGTCACCGCCGGGCCGACGGTGGAGCGCATCGACCCCGTGCGCTACATCACCAACCGCTCCACC
The DNA here is from genome assembly GCA_947596085.1 of uncultured Clostridia bacterium. Taxonomy (GTDB): domain Bacteria; phylum Bacillota; class Clostridia; order Christensenellales; family Aristaeellaceae; genus SFTH01. The sequence continues at coordinate 12,194 of CANQEW010000023.1, forward strand.
GGCAAGATGGGCTATGCCCTTGCCGAGGCGGCGGCGGCGCGCGGCGCGAAGGTGACGCTGGTGTCCGGGCCGACGCGGTTGAGCTGCCCGGCGGGCGTGGAGCGCGTGGAGATCACTTCCTGCGCGGAGCTCTGCGAGGCGGTGCTGTCGCGCGGCGAAGCGGCGGACGCGGTGATTCAGGCCGCCGCCCCGGCGGACTTCCGGCCGAAGGTCGTCGCCGACCGCAAGATCAAGAAGAGCGGATCCGGCATGACGCTGGAACTGGAGGCGACCACCGATATCGCCGCCGAGCTGGGCAAACGCAAGCGGGCGGGCCAGGTGCTGGTGGCCTTTGCCGCCGAGACGGACGACGTGCTGGAGAACGCCGGTGCGAAGCTTGACAGGAAGAACTGCGACTTGATCGTCGCCAATGACGTGTCCCGGCCGGACGCGGGCTTCGGCGTGGATACGAACGTGATAACGCTCGTCACCCATGGCGGCGCGGAGCCCCTGCCGAAGATGACCAAGCGCGCGGCGGCGGACGCGATTCTCGACCGTGTGCGCGCGCTGCTGAACCGATGAGCCGCTACGCCCATGTGATCGTCGATCTCTCGGCGGACGCGCTGGACCGGCTGTTCACTTACTCGATTCCCGAGGGCATGGAGATCGTTCCCGGCCAGCAGGTGGCCGCGCCCTTCGGCTCGCGGCGGGTGGAGGGCTTCGTGGTGGCCGTGGACGGCGAATGCGACGTCGAGCCGGAGAAGCTGAAGCCGCTGATCGGGCCGGTGCGGGACTATCCCGCCGTGCTGCCGGAACTGATGGCGCTGGCGGATTGGATGCATGAGCGCTACCTGTGCAACCTGGTGGACGCGCTGCGGCTGATGATTCCGGCCGAGATGCGTGGCGGGCGGGTGCGCGAAAGGATGCGCCGGCGCGCGCGGCTTTTGTGGAGCGCGGAACAGGCGGCGGCATTCGCGAAGGACAATCCTCGGGCGGCCAAACAGATCGAGCTTTTGAATTTGCTCGCCCGGGGCGATTGCGAGACAGCGGCGCTCAACCCCTCGGCGCTCAAGGCGCTGCGGGAAAAGGGCGCGATTGAAATCTATGAGGCGGAGGCCCGGCGCACGCCCCTGTCGCTGCGCGGCGGGGAGAGCGCGACGGATTTTGAACTCACCCCCGGCCAGCGCCGCGCGGCGGAGGCGATTGTCTCTGCGATGGACGCGGGCGGCGGGCGGTTTCTGCTGCAGGGCGTGACCGGCAGCGGTAAGACGGAGGTATACATCCGCTGCATCCGCCATGCGCTGGAGCGCGGGAAGGGCGCGATCGTGCTGGTGCCGGAAATCGCGCTCACGCCGCAGATGGTGAACTGGTTCCACGCCCGCTTCGGCGACAGCGCGGCCGTGATGCACTCCGGCCTGTCCGCCGGGGAGAAGTACGACGAATGGCGGCGCATCCGCTTCGGCGAGGCCCGGGTGGTGGTGGGCGCGCGCAGCGCGGTCTTCGCCCCGATGGAGAACATCGGCGCGGTGATCGTGGACGAGGAGCACGAGAACAGCTATCGCTCCGAGAGCCGCCCCCGCTACGACGCGCGCGAAGTCGCCTGGCGGCGCGCGGCGCGGAGCGGCGCCGTGCTGGTGCTGGGCAGCGCCACGCCGTCGATTTCGAGCTTCATGCGCGCCATGCCCGGCGTGCGCCCCGAAAACCAGCTGACGCTGCTGGAGCTCAATGAGCGCGTGGCGGGCCGACCGCTTCCGGAGGTGGAGCTCGTCGACATGCGCGGCGAGTTCGAGCGGGGCAATCATTCGGTGCTCTCCGGCCGACTGAAGGCGGCGCTGGGCGAGTGCCTGGGGAAGGGCGAACAGGCGCTGCTGTTCATCAACCGGCGCGGACACTCCACCTTCGTATCCTGCCGCAAGTGCGGCTACGTGGTGAAGTGCGGCCAGTGCGACGTTTCGATGACCTACCATCAGGCGGAGAACCTGCTCAAGTGCCACTACTGCGGCAACACCCTGCCGCCGCCGAAGGTTTGCCCGAATTGCGGCAGCGCTTACATCAAGTACTTCGGCGCGGGCACGCAGAAGGTGGCGGAAGAGGTGCGGCGGCTGTTCCCGGAGGCGCGCATCGTGCGCATGGACGTGGACACCACCCGCGAGAAGGACGCGCACGAGCGCATCCTGAATCGCTTCCGCTCCGGCGAGGCCAATGTGCTGATCGGCACGCAGATGATCGCCAAGGGGCTGGACTTTCCCAACGTCACGCTGGTGGGCGCGGTAGCGGCGGACATGACGCTGAATCTGCCCGACTACCGCAGCGCCGAGCGCACCTTCCAGCTGATCACGCAGGTGGCGGGCCGCGCGGGCCGCGCGGGCAAGCCCGGCCGGGCCATCGTGCAGACCTATGATCCCGACCACTACGCGATCAAGCTGGCCGCGGCGCAGGACTATCGCGCGTTCTACCGCCGGGAGAGCGCCTTTCGCAAGAGCGCGCTGTACCCGCCGTTTACGAAGATCGCGCGGGTGATCTATTCGGCCAAAGACGAGGATCCGGCGCGGGAAGCGGCGCGTGCCGACGAGGCGCGGATGCGCGCGTGGCTGGATTCGGCGGGACTGCGGCCGGACGTGGTGCAGATGAAGGCCGCGGAGGCGCCGATCTCACTGTTGCGCGGGGAACACCGCTGGCAGCTGTTTTTGAAGATGTATCACAAGGGCGACTTCGACGCCGCCTGCGCGTGGATGCAGGCGCTCTCGGACGCGGCCCCGGCGGGGGTGCGGGCCGAGCTGGAGGTCAACCCGGTCAATATGTTTTGAGGAAATTGTCTAGGGGAAGAGGGAGAGACGATGGCGATTCGCAAAATCGTGAAGCTGGGCGAGAACGACGTGCTGCGCAAGCACGCGCGCAAGGTGGACAAGTTTGACAAACGGTTGGGCATATTGCTGGACGATATGGCCGACACCATGTATGAGGCCGACGGCGCGGGGCTGGCCGCGCCGCAGGTGGGCATCCTCAAGCGCGCGGTCGTGATCGACGTGGGCGAGGGCCTGATCGAACTGGTGAACCCGGAAATCCTTTCTGCGGAGGGCACGCAGATGTGCATAGAGGGCTGCCTGTCCGTGCCGGGCCGCCGGGGAAAGGTGGAGCGTCCGGAGAAGGTGCGTGTACACGCCCAGGATCGCAAGGGCCGCCACATTGAGTTGGAAGCCGAGGGCTTTCTGGCCAACGCCGTGTGCCACGAGCTCGACCATCTGGATGGAATCATGTATACGGACAAGATGATCGAGGACGTGACCGACCAGATCGAAAATGAAAGCGAGAGCGAAGGGGAGAAGGGCGAGTGATGCGCGTCGTATTTATGGGAACACCGGAATTCGCAGTGCCATCGCTGCGCGCGCTGCTGGACGCGGGGCACGAGGTCGTGGGCGCGATCACCCAGCCCGACCGCCCGGCGGGGCGCGGCCATAAGCTGACCCCCTGCCCGGTGAAGCTGCTCGCGCAGGAGCGCGGCGTGCCGGTATATCAGTTTGAAAGGATCAAGTCCCCCGAGGGCGTAGCGAAGCTGCGCGCGCTCGCGCCCGAGCTTTGTATCACCGCCGCGTTCGGGCAGATATTGAGCCGGGAGATATTGGACATCCCCCAATACGGCACTGTGAACGTTCACGCCTCGCTGCTGCCGAAGTATCGGGGTTCCGCGCCGATCAACTGGTGCGTTCTGAACGGAGAGCCCGTCGCGGGCGTGACCACGATGCTCACCGACGCGGGGCTCGACACGGGAGACATGCTGCTGCGGGCGGAGACGCCCGTGGGCGAATTGGAGACGGCGGGCGAGCTGACCGAGCGTCTGTCCGAGCTGGGCGCGAAGCTGCTGATCGACACGCTGGCGCGCTATCCTCACGGCGATCTGAAGCCCGTGCCGCAGGACGAGGCGGAGGCCAGCTATCAGCCGATGCTCAGCCGCGAGATGGGTCGCGTGGACTGGACGCGCCCTGCGCGGGAGATTGCGAACCAGATCCGGGGGTTGAATCCCTGGCCCTGCGCCTATGCGGATTTCGAGGGCGGGCGGCTCAAGCTCTACCTCGCGCGACCCTGCGCGGCGCGCGGGGAGGCCGCGCCCGGAACCGTGACGGTCTCCAACGCGAAGGAGGGCCTATTCGTCGCCTGCGGTGAGGGCTGGCTGGAAATTTTGGAGATGCAGGCCCCCAACGCCAAGCGCATGGTTGCGAAGGCGTATCTGCAGGGCAAGAGGATCGAGGTTGGAACCAAATTCAGTTGAAATGAGGTTGGCGAATGGATCGTCGGGAGGACAGGCGAAATCCTCATAAGATGCCGGATAAAAGGCCGGATGGAAGGCCGGGCGGCGCGAAGCCGGTCGAAAGGAGAGCGGGCCGGCGCTCCCTCCCCGGAGGGAAGCGCCCCCAGCCCCGCGCGCCCCAGGGCCCGACGGCCCGGGACGTGGCGCTGAACGCGCTGCGCTTCGTGGCCCGGGACGGCGCGTACGCGGCGCAGGCGCTCGATCGCGCGATGCGCGACGCGCGGCTGAGCGAGGCCGACCGCCGGCTCGCGGCGAGCATCTTTTACTTCGCGCTGGAAAACCGGCTGCGCATCGAGACCTGCCTTTCGACGAAGCTGCGGGAGCGGCCGGAGCCGGAGATCATGGACATCCTCTGCCTCGCGGCGGCGCAGCTTCTGTTCATGGACCGCGTTCCCGACCACGCCGCCGTGGACGAGGCCGTGAAGCAGACCCGGCGCGCCGGTAGGGAGGCGCAAACCGCGCTGGTCAACGCCGTGCTGCGCGGCCTGATCCGCGACCGGGACGAGGGCAGGCTGACGCTGCCCGACCGGGAGGCCGAGCCGGAGAACTACATTTCGCAGAAGTATTCCGTCGCGCCGCCGCTGGTGGAGCGAATCGCGCGCGCCTACGGAATTGAGGAGGCGGAGCGGATCGCCGCGTGGTCGTCCGACCGCCGGGTGGAGACCGTGCGCCCGAACCGCCTGCGCATGACGGACGCGGAATTTGAGGCGTGGCTGGACGCGAACAGGCTCGATTGGTCGCGGGGGTGCGTGCCGGAGGCGTATCGCGTGTCCAACGCCGGACGATTGGCAGCCCATGAGGGCTATCGCCGGGGATTGTTCTCCATCCAGGGGGAGAGCTCCATGCTGGCGGCGCTGGCGGTGGAGGCGAAGCCCGGGATGCAGGTGCTGGACGCCTGCGCCGCGCCGGGCGGCAAGAGCTGCCTGATCGCGGAGCGAATGAACGGCGCGGGCCGGGTGCACGCCTGGGATGTGCACGAGCATCGCGTGGAGCTGATTCGCGCGGCGGCGCGGCGCCTGGAACTGGACAACATCCGCCCGCAGCTTCGCGACGCTTCGAAGTTCAACGAGAATCTAGCGGGCATGATGGACGCGGTGCTGGTGGACGCGCCCTGCTCGGGGCTGGGCGTGATCGGCGACAAGCCGGACATCAAGTACAAGCTGACCGGCGAGGCCATCGACGCGCTCGCGGAGATTCAGAGGAGCATACTGGACGCCTGTGCGCGCTACGTGCGGCCGGGCGGCCTGCTGGTGTACTCCACCTGCACGATCCTGCCCGAGGAGAACGGAGACCAGGTGGACGGCTTCCTCGCGCGCCATCCCGAGTTCGCGCCGGACGCGGGCGACGGGTGGCTCCCGGAAGCGCTGCGCGGGCGCCTCTCGAGCGGGCGGATTCAAATTCTCCCCAGCCGCGACGGCATGGACGGCTTCTTCATCGCGCGGCTGAGGCGAAAGGCGGACGGCTATGGCGGATAAAACGGAGCTTTTGTCCCTGAGCGCGCCGGAGCTGGAGGCATTCGTCACCGAGGTTTTGGGCGAGAGCAAGTTCCGCGCGAAGCAGATCGGCCAATGGCTGGTGCGCGGCGCGGAATTTTCGGAGATGACGAACCTGTCCGCGTCGCTGCGGGAGCGGCTTTCGGAGATCGCCGTCGCGAATCCGGTGCGCATCCGGGAGAGCTTTCGGTCGAAGCTCGACGAGACGGAGAAGTTCCTCTACGAGCTGGACGATGGCAACCTGATTGAGGGTGTGATCATGCGCTACCACTATGGTGACACGCTCTGCGTATCCACCCAGGTGGGCTGCCGCATGGGGTGCGCGTTCTGCGCCTCCACGCTGGAGGGCCGCGTGCGCAACCTGAGCGCCGGGGAGATTCTTGGCCAGGTGATCGCCGCGAACCGCAACATCCGCCGGGAGGACGAATCTCGCCGGGTGCACAACATCGTGCTGATGGGCAGCGGCGAGCCCTTCGATAACTACGACAACGTGGTCAGGTTCCTGCGGCTGGTGAACGCGCCGGAGGGGTTGAACATCTCGCTGCGCAACATTTCGCTGTCCACCTGCGGGCTGGTGGAGAAGATCTATGCCTTCGCGAAGGAGGGCCTGCCGGTGACGCTGTCGCTGTCGCTGCATGCGCCCAACGACGAAATTCGCAGGAAGCTCATGCCCGTGGCGCAGGCCTACGCCTACGCGGATGTGATGGCCGCGTGCCGCCGCTACGGCGACGTCACGGGCCGGCGCGTGGTGTTTGAGTACGCGCTGGTCAAGGGTGTGAACTGCGATATGCGCTGCGCCGACGAGCTGGCCTCGCGGCTGCGGGGCATGCGCGCCCATGTGAACCTGATTCCCCTGAACGACGTGAAGGAACGAAATCTCGCTGCGCCCTCGAAGCGGGAGGCGCAGGCGTTTTTGCAGCGGTTGGAGCAGCGCGGCATATCGGCGACGATTCGCCGGGAGATGGGCGCGGACATCGACGGAGCCTGCGGCCAGCTCCGCCGCAGATACCTGAAGGAACGGACCTGACACACCAAAGAGCGCGCGGAGGGACGAACGATGAAATTCTATGTGCGGACGGATGTCGGCAGGGTGCGCCCCATCAACGAGGACTTCTATTATGTGCCCGCGGCGGGCGAGCGCTTCTGCGCCGTCGCGGATGGCATGGGCGGTCACAACGCGGGCGAGGTCGCCAGCGCGCTGGCGGTCAAGACCTTCGCCTGGGAGATGCACCGCTGCGCCGTGGCCAACGGTCCCGCGCTGCGCAGGGCCGTGGAGTCCGCCAACGCGGCGGTTCTGGCGGAATCCCGGCGCGTGCAGGCGTACAGCGGCATGGGCACCACCTTCACCGCGCTCTCCGAGGCAGGCGGAAACGTGCACATCGCCCACGTGGGCGACAGCCGCGCGTACCTGATCCGCAACGGCGCGATCATGCGGCTTACCATCGACCACACGCTGGTGGAGGAGATGGTGCTGCAGGGCCTGATCACGCCCCGGGAGGCAAAGTACCACCCCAAGCGCAACTACATCACCCGCGCGCTGGGCACCGGCAGCCACGTGGAAATAGATCTGGTTCAGATCGAGCTCGCGCCCGGCGACGTGTTCTTCCTGTGCACGGACGGCCTCTCCAACCACGTGGAGGAGCGCGGCATACTGGAGATCGCCCGCCGCCCGGACAGCTGGGAGGACAAGGTCTCCGCCGTGGTGGACGCCGCCCTCGCGGACGGAGGTTCGGACAACATCACGGCCATGTTCGCGGTATATGAGGAGGGGACGCGGAAATGATCGGACGGCTCTTATCGGGCCGGTACCGCATCGAAGCCGTCGTCGGCACGGGCGGCATGGCCGTCGTGTACCGAGCCCTGGACATAGAGACCGGCCGCACGGTCGCCATTAAGGTGCTCCGGCCGGAGTACGAATCCGACATGGAATTCGTGCGCCGGTTCAGCCGCGAGGCCGAGGCCGCCGCGAAGATGTCGCACGAAAACATCGTGAACCTTCTCGATGTGGGCATCGACAACGAGATGCGTTACATCGTGATGGAGTATGTGGACGGCCGGACGCTCAAGGAGATGATACGCGAGGAGGGCCGCATTCATCCGGATGTGGCGCTGCGGATGACGCTGCGCATCCTCGCGGCGGTGGATCATGCCCACCGCAACGGCATCGTGCACCGGGACATCAAGCCCCAGAACATACTGGTGGACATGGACGGCCAGGTGAAGGTGGCCGACTTCGGCATCGCCCGGCTCAAGACCGCCCAGAGCGCGGAAGCGGACGGCGACACATCCGCGCTCGGCAGCGTGCACTATCTCTCCCCGGAGCAGGCGCGCGGCGAGGTGGCGGACGAGCAGAGCGACCTCTACTCAGTGGGCATCGTGCTCTATGAAATGCTCACCGGCCACGTGCCCTTCGACGGGGACACGTCGGTGTCGGTGGCGCTCAAGCACGTGAGCGAGGCGCCGCGCTCCATGCGCAGCCACAATCCGCACATCTCCAAGGCGCTGGACGAGGTTGTGATGCGCGCGCTGTGCAAGGATCAGGAGCGCCGCTATCAAACCGCCGCCGAGATGGCCGCGGACCTTCGAAAGACCATCACCAATCCCAAGGGCGGCTTCGTGCAGTATCCGAAGGTGGAGGGCGAGGAGCCGGAGAAGCCCGAAAGGCGCGGATACCGGCGGGCCGGTCACGACTCCCGTCGGGGGCCCGGGCGCGACCGGGCGGTGCGAATGGGAATCCTCATCGGCGCGGTGGTGCTGGTGTGCGCGATGGTGGCGCTGGCGTTCTACCTGCGCGAGCTGCGCGACAGCGTGATCATGCCGAACCTGATCGGCCAGGAGCAGACCGCGGCGCTGGAGGCCATGGAGAGTCTGGGCATCGAGACCACCGTGGTCAACGCGTACAGCGAGGAATACGAGGGCGGCTCCGTCATGCTGCAATCCCGAGAGGCGGGCGACCGCCTGCGCCGGGACGCGCAGATCACGTTGACGGTGAGCCTGGGCAGCCAGTGGTATCTGCTCGCGGACATGCGCGGCTGGGAGATGGAGGAGGCGCTCTCCGCGCTGGAGGCGGCGGGCGTGGCGCAGTACGGCGTGAGCTTCACCCAGAGCGACGACCCCGTGGGCACGGTGGTGTCCGTGGACTGTGAACCCGGCTGGACGTCCCGGGACGTGCCGATCACGGTGAAGGTCAGCGGGCACAGCGTATCGGTGCCGAGTTTGACCGGTTTGGATTTTGACGCCGCCCGGGAAGTGGTCGAGACGGAGGGACTGACGCTGGGCGAGGTCACGCTGGGCGAATCGGCCGACGCGAAGGTGGGGAATGTGATCGCCCAGAGCGTCGCGCCCTATACGCAGGTGCTCGCCGGAAGCGCGGTGGATCTGGTTCTGTGCGGGGAGCGCGAGCCGCGATATACCCCGGACGCGGCGCTGACGCTGGCCGTGCCGCTGAATAACCTGGAAGTGAGCGTCGAGCTGATCGCGCCGTCGGGGCAGACGACGGAGGCCTATCGCGAGGTGCTGGGCGAGGGCACGCATTCGGTGAGCCTGGTCAGCGCGGAGCGGGGCTGGCACACGGTCAACATCTACATGGCCGGCACGCTCTTCGAGAGCCTGCAGTTGAACTTTGAATAGCGGACGGAGGGAGCCTTTGCGGGGGACGATATTGCAGGGAATCGGCGGCTTCTACACCGCCATGGACGACGACGGCGCGCGCTACACGCTGCGCGCGCAGCGCAAGCTGCGCCGCGAAAGCAAGCCCAAGGTGGGCGACCGCGTGGAGTTGATTCCCGGAACCGGCGAGGAGGACGGCTGGATTCAGGCCATCCTGCCGCGCAGGAACGAATTGGAGCGCCCGAGCGTGGCGAACATCGACCGCGTGGTGGTCGTGGCTTCGGCGGGCGCGCCGGCGGCGGATTTGCCGCTGGTGGATCGGATGCTGGTGGCCGCGCGGCGGCGGGGAATCGCGCCGCTGCTGGCGGTGAGCAAGTGCGAACTCGATCCCGATGCGGCGCGGGAGATCGTGCGCCAATACCGGGGCGCGGGGGTGGACGCCATCGCGGTGTCGGCCCACGCGGATGAGAATCTGGACGCGCTGCGCGCGCTGCTGCGTGGCAGCGTGCACGCGCTGGCGGGTCAGAGCGGCGCGGGCAAGTCGTCGCTGATCAACGCGCTGTACGGCATGGAGCTGGAGACGGGCGATCTCTCGGAGAAGATCGAGCGCGGCAGGAACACCACCCGACGCTGCGAGCTGATTCCGCTGCGCGGGGGCGGCATGGTGTTGGATACGCCGGGCTTCAGCCTGCTGGAGAGCGAGCCGTTCGATCCGGTGGAGCTCAAGCAGAGCTATCCGGAGTTCGAGCGCTACGAGGGCGGCTGCTACTTTCAGCCCTGCTATCACGCCAGCGAACCCAAGTGCGCCGTGCGGGAGGCCGTGGCGGCCGGGGAGATCGACGCGGCGCGCCACGCGCGCTACGTGGAGCTGTTGAACGAAATGCGGATCAAATGGAGGGAGCGCTATGATTAAGCTTGCGCCGTCACTGCTGGCGGCGGACTTCCTGAAGATCGGGGAAGAGATCGAGCGCATGGCCGCGGCAGGCGCGGACTATCTGCACTACGACGTGATGGACGGCAACTTCGTGCCGAACATCACCTTCGGCCAGGGCATATTGAAGGCGGCGGCGAAGTGCTCGCTGCCGGTGGACGCGCATTTGATGATCGCGAATCCTGAGAAATACGTGGAGGAGTTCGCCGCGGCGGGCGCGAGGATCGTGACCGTCCACGCCGAGGCCACGCCGCATTTGCACCGGGTGCTTCAGCAGATTCGCGCGGCGGGCGCGCTGGCGGGCGTGGCGCTGAACCCCGCCACCAGCCCGGAGTGTCTCAGATACGTGCTGGGCGACTTTGATCTGGCGCTGGTGATGAGCGTAAACCCCGGCTTCGGCGGGCAGAAGATGATTCCCGCCGCCATTGAAAAGGTGGGCGCGATCCGCAAGATGCTGGACGTGGCCGGCTGCGACGCGCTGATCGAGGTGGACGGCGGCTTGAACACGGTCACCTGCGAACCCTTCATCCGGCAGGGCATGACGGTGATGGTGGCGGGAAGCGCGCTCTACGGCGCGCCGGACGCGAAGGCATTCATCGACTCGGTGCGTGCCACGGACGCGCGGATTCATGGCTAAAACATCAAGCGCCCGGGCGATTGCCCGGGCGCTCGTGAGAGGAATTTTTCGCGTCGGCGAGAATTACTCCTCGGTCCACTTCTCGCGGTGGGTGTGGTGCTCGTGATGTTCGACGTGCTCATGGCCGAACAGTCCAATGAGGGCGACGACGAGGCCTACGACCGCCACGCCCGCGAAGACAAAGAGCGCGGGCAGGAGGCCGAACTGCGACAGGACCAGGAACGAAGAGCGCTCGCCGTTGACGATCAGGTCGCTCCCCATGGTTCCGGCCAGGAGCAGCGCGATGGAAATCAGACCGGAGAAAAATACCGAAGCCCCAAAGATAACCTTCCTCATTTTGTACCATCCTCCATAGTGATCGTTTTCTTTGTACCCAAAGTTCAGTATAACATGTCGGAGGAAGCCCCTTCTAGCGCGAAAGGTAAAGATTGGCGGCAGTCGATCAGAAATAACATGCGCGTCGGGCGGATTTTTCGCCGGATCTGTGCTTGCGCGGCGGATTTTTTGCCAGAATTAACAGCAGTATGCTATTTGCTTCGGGGGACTGCGCCTATAATGTGAACCGTAGGGTTCCTTACACTCGATCCCGCGAGATCGGCAAGGCGCTTTGCAATCGCATATGCACAGAACGTGCCTCTGCCGGCTGCGGTGGGGGCGTTTTTCTTTGTGGCGGCGCGGCGCGCGCCGCGGGGGAACCCGACGGCGTAAACCGCCCGGACTTGATGGGGAGTTTGGGATGAGGCTTGGGAATCAACGACGGGGGAAATCAAGAAGGAGGAATACCATGTCGGAAAACGGAATTCGTGACGCGAGATCGCTCGGTACTCCCAAGATGCTGCTGCTGGGGTTTCAGCACATGTTCGCAATGTTCGGCGCGACGGTGCTCGTGCCGGTGCTCACGGGCCTGCCGGTCGCCGCGACGCTGCTGTTCGCGGGACTGGGCACGCTGCTGTTTCACCTGATCACGGGCGGCTCGGTGCCGGCGTTTCTCGGTTCGTCGTTCGCGTTTATCGGCGGTTATGCCGCGGTCAGCGAGCTCGTCGGGGGAACGGAGGGCCTGAACTGGATTCCCTACGCGGGCGTGGGCGTGATTTGCGCCGGCCTGCTGTATGTGATTCTGTCCGCGCTGTTCAAGGCGTTCGGCGCGAAGCGCGTAATGCGCTTCTTTCCACCCATCGTCACCGGCCCGGTGATCATCTGCATCGGCATGTCGCTGGCGAACTCGGCCATCAACAACTGTGAAGCCAACTGGTGGATTGCCCTGCTGGCCATCGTCATCGTCGTGGCCGCGAACATCTGGGGCAAGGGCATGATCAAGATCATCCCGATCCTGCTGGGTGTGGTCGGCTCCTACATCGTCGCCGCCATCTGCGGGCAGGTGGACTTCACGCCCGTGGCCGAGGCCGCGTGGATCGGCTTCCCCTTCCAGATGAAGGATACGGTGTTCGCGCTGTTCGGAAACTGCGACGCGGGCCTGCTGGTGTCCTCCATCGCCATCATGGTGCCCATCGCGCTGGCGACCATGATCGAGCACATCGGCGACATGTGCGCCATCTCCTCCACCGTAGGCGAGAACTTCGTGGCGGCCCCCGGCCTGCACCGCACCCTGCTGGGCGACGGCGTCGCCACCGCGCTGGCCGCGGCCTTCGGCGCTCCGGCCAACACCACCTACGGCGAGAACACCGGCGTGCTGGCGCTGACCAAGGTGTACGACCCGCGCGTCATCCGCATCGCGGCGGTGCTGGCGATCATCTTCGCCTTCTGCCCGAAGTTTGAGGCGCTGATCGCCGCCATGCCCACCGCTACCATCGGCGGCGTGAGCCTGATCCTCTACGGCATGATCTCCGCCGTGGGCGTGCGCAACGTGGTGGAGAATCAGGTGGACTTCACCCGCAGCCGCAACATCATCATTGCGGCGCTCATCATGGGCCTGAGCCTGGGCATCACCTTCTCCTCCACGGGCCGTCTGGTGCTGGGCTCCGTGAGCCTCTCCGGTCTGGCCGTGGGCGCGCTGGCGGGCATCATTCTGAACGCCGTGCTGCCGGGCAACGACTACGAGTTCGGCAAGGGCGCCCCGGGCGACACCTCGGTGAATTTCAAGGTCTGATCGAACAGAAAACAACGGCCCGGGCGGGAATTACCGCTCGGGTCGTTTCTTGTGCCCTCCGATGGATTGGACCGAGGTCCATATCCTTCGGGCGCAGCCGGAGTAGCCGTACTTCACGATGGGTCCCTCGACGTACTTTGTGACGAACATGCTGATCAGCAGCGACGCGGTCAGGCAGATCACTACCATTCCGTCCATCGCGGCGCGGTCGGACATCACGGGATCGGCCGTGGTGTAGGGAATCTTCACGCGCTTGAGGAATATGTAGATGTTCTGATGCCACAGGTAGAACGTATAGGAGATCGAGGATAGAAACACGAAGAAGCGGTTGCCCCAGATCTTTTTCTGCCAGAAGTCCCAGGAGAAGCAGGCCGTGGCGAGGAAGCAGGCCAGAATCGCGGCGAACAATCCCCGATACAGGAAGCGGAAGTACACGTCGCTGTTGAACCCCTCCGGCATGCGCGCGCCGCGCAGCCAGAACATATAGCCCACCGCCGCCGCAATGCAGGCCATGGAGATCAGCGTCATCAGCGGCCGCAGCTTGTGCAGATTCCTCAGCCGGTTCCGCGCCCAAACCACGAAGTACGCGCCGAGCATGCCCGCGCCGAACACGTCCAGATAGGCCAGCGGAATCGCCTGAATCACCATGCGCGCGATATCCGTGGTACACATCAGCGTCAGGCGCAGTCCCACCGACAGCGCCGATATCCCGGCGAAGGTTGCGACGGGGTGCTTTCGAAACGGAATGCACAGCAGCGGAAACAGCAGGTAGAACTGCACCTCAATGGGCATCGTCCACGCGGTGGAGATCATGCTTCCCTGCGTCGATTCGCTGAAGTTGTGCACGAAGAACAGGTGCGAAAAGAAGTGCTTTGCGATCTCGCGCGGGTCGGTCAAGTTGTTCGTAACCCAGGACAGCGTGGGAAAGATCAGCAGCAGAATCAGCATCAACAGATACGAAGGATAGATTCTGCGCGCGCGCTTGATGAAAAAATCCTTCCAGCCGCCGAACGGGCGCTCGCCGAACAGGCCGCGGGCGACGGGATAGAACAGGCAGAAGCCGCTGAGCACGAAGAACGCGTCGATGGCGACGAAGCCGTACTTTTGAAACAGCACGAAGCTGAGCTTAGTATTCGCGTTGAGGGCAATTTCCCCAAAGATCCAGCTCTGCTGCCAGGTATGGAAAATGACGATCAGGATCAGCGAAACCGCGCGCAGGCCGTCGAGCGCGCCGAGGTATCCGGAGATGCGATCCTCTCTGGCGTTAGCGCCCATGCCTGCGCACCACCCTTCTGTAATAGATGACGGCGGCCGCGATCAGGACGCAGATCGCCGCCAGCGACGCGATCAGCAGCGGCGGCATCGGCCCCGCGCAGCGCATCGCCCAGGGGATGCGCTGCGGCGAAGCGAGGGGCGGAACTTCCTCCGCAAGAGCGGCGGATTCAAAAAGTATCGCTAAAGATAGAAGCCATCGCATATCGTTTCAATTCCTTTGGAAGTTCGGTCCGATTGTTTGCAAACGCAACCACACGAATAATGATACAGCAGATTCCGCCGTTTGTCCAGACCAAAGGCGGCGCGCGGACGAATTCGACGAGATTCGGCCTTGTGTGAACAAACTTGAAACTTTCTGCGCCCGCGCTTGACAGCTTCACGCGCGCGTGATAACATCTGGAATATCCGCTTGAAGGAGGAACAAGGCAATGGCTGCAAGGCGCGGAAAGCTCGCGTTGGCGCTGCTGGCGGCTCTGGTATTGATACTGGGGCTGACCTGTGTCGCATCCGCGCACGCGCACAGCTGCCCGGACGACGGCGTCTGCCCGATCTGCCAGTTCCTCAACGGCGGCATGAAGCTCGCCGCGCTGGCGCTCGTCATCGCGCTGGCGATTCCCGTGGCGATCCTCTTTCAGCCGTCGGCGTTTGTCGCGGCGTCGCTCTCCATTTCCCTCGTCCATTCAAAGATTCGCATGAACGATTGAGCCTGCCCTTCGCGCAAAAACAATTCCAAACAATTGAATAGACACGGAGGAAAGACTCATGATTCAAACCAAAGGGCTATCCATGCGCTTTGCGGATGGTACTGCCATTCATTATCAGGATCTGACGTTTGAACAGGGCCGCTCCTACGCGCTGCTTGGCGCGTCCGGTTGCGGCAAGACCACGCTTTTGAACATGATCGCGGGCGTACTGCGCCCGTCCGAAGGAGAGATTCTCATCGACGGCGAGAACGTCGTCGACTGGCCGCAGCGCAGGCGCGACCACTTCCGCATTCACGAAATCGGCTACATCTTTCAGGATTTCAAGCTGCTGGAGGAGATGACCGTTCGCGACAACATCGACATCGTGCGCCTGGAGGGCGTGGACACCCGCGGGGCGGACGCGCTGCTGGAGCGCCTGGGCATTCAGCGGTTGAAGAAGCGCAGGGTGCGCAGCCTGTCGGGCGGAGAGAAGCAGCGCGTGGCCATCGCCCGCGCGCTGATCAAGGCGCCGCGCATCGTGCTGGCCGACGAGCCCACCGGCAACCTCAACTTTGAGGTGGGCAGCGCCGTGATGGATCAGCTTCTGGAAAACCTGAACGGCGGCACGCTGATCGCCGTCACTCACGACGACCGCCTCGCGCCGCGCTTCGACTGCGTGCTGGACATGAACCAGATCGCCCGGGGGGAGGTGAGCGCATGATTCGCTTCGCGCTCAAGCACATGGCCACCCGCCGAGCGCGCATCGCGCTGACCGCGCTGTCCATCGTGGTCTCCGCGGGCGTGGCGCTGCTCGCCTACAACGTATCCACCCAGGTGTCCGAGGGCATCATCGGCGGCGCTTCCCGCTACGATCTCATCATCGGCCCCGCCGGCAGTTCCACGCAGCTCGCCATGAACACGCTGTTCTTCACCGACCAGCCGCTGGGCACGATTCCCTACACGCTGGTGGACGATTTGATGGAAACCGGCATGGTGAACGAGGCCGTTCCCTTCAGTATGGGCGACAGCTACAATGATTCTCCCGTGGTCGGCACCACGCCCGCGCTGTTGACCGACAAGCCGCTGAAGGAGGGCGAGATGTTCGCGGAAAGCATGGAAGCTGTGATCGGTTGCGAGGTGGCTTCGAATTATGGCCTGAAGGTGGGCGACAGCCTGATCACCTCCCACGGCCTGTCCGGCGGCGGCGCGGAGCACGCGGCGTCCCCGCTGACCGTGACCGGCATCCTGGCGCGCACCAACAGCGCCTTTGACCGCGCGGTCTTCACGCCCTGCGCCACCATCTGGGTGCTGCACAGCCACGAGGAGGAGGACGAGGAGCACGAGGAGGAGGACGAAGGCGCCCACGCCCACGAGGAGGGCGAGATCTGCGCCGTGCTCGTGCGCTGCAAGAGCGTCGGCGACTACACCGCGCTCTCGAACCACTACAAATCTGACGCGAATCTGCTGGCCATCAACCCCAACACCGTGCTGCGCGAGGTGCTGGAAAACGTCGATCTGAGCCGCACCATCGTGTACGCGCTCTGCGCCGTGGTGCTGGTGATGAACCTGCTGGTGATTTCGGTGATCGCCGCGCTGAACCTCTACGACCAGCGGCGGGAGATCGCGCTGATGCGCCTGATCGGCGTTTCGATGGGCCGCATCAATCAATTGTATCTTCTGCAGAACGCCATCATCGGCCTGGCCGCGGTGGGGCTGTCGCTGCTCTCGGCGCACCTGATCCTGTGGGTGGTGCGCGGCTTCGTGGCAGGCATGGGAATCTCGCTGAACGCGCTGCACGTCTACGGGCTGGAATGGGCGATTCTGGCGGTGGTGTTCGCGGTGAGCACGCTGCCCACGATGCTGATGACGATGTCCATGTCGCGCCACGACCCGGTGGAGGGAGGTAAGAGAAAATGAAGAATGGAAAGAATATGAAGCGAAAAGCGCGCGTCGCGCTCGCGCTGGCGCTGTGCGCCGCCCTGGCGGTGATGCTGACGGCCTGCGGCGGAAGCGGTTCGTCCGCCTCCGCCGAGCCCGCGAAGCTCAACTTTTCGGACGCGGTGAACGACATCGAAGCGCTGGACGGCAAGGCCGTTACGCTGACCGGCTATATGGCCACGCTGTCCCCGCTGAGCGGCGATTACATCTATCTGATGAACATGCCCTACCAGAGCTGCCCCTTCTGCATTCCGAACACCACGCAGCTTGCCAACACCATGGCCGTCTATGCCGCGAAGGGGAACAGCTTCGATTACACCGACCGCCCCGTGCGCATCAGCGGAACGATGGAGGTGGGCGACTTTACGGACGACTACGGCTATCAGTACGGCTACCGCATCAAGGACGCGAGCTACGAGGTGGTCGACCTTTCGGACGTATCCGAGGATTACGCGCTGTACCAGGCGCTGGCCGAGGACGGTGTGATCGCGGACATCTACGCCATGTTCGACTATCTGCACTTTGTCTGCCAGTGGACGGAATATCAGAGCACCGGCGTGGACGAGAGCGGCAACGAGATCAGTTACTACCTCTACCCCGGCGACGTGAGCGGCTACCTCGAGAGCGACAGCGCCTACGGCTATAAAACCCAGGCCAGCGAGGATTACTTCCCGACGCTGGTGGAACGCGTGAAGTCGGTCAGCGCCGACGGCCTGACGGAGTTGGTGGACGTGCTCGACGCGGCGCAGGCGGCGGAGAAGTACGCCCGCGAGCAGCTCGACGGGGGGAAATATACCTACGACGAGGCGACGGACAAGTTTACGCTCGACGAGGACGCGCAGCTCTATCAGAATTACAGCGACGTGTACCTGAAGTTTGACGAGTGGCTGGCGAAGTATCAGCTGTGATGCTTTGATTCCATGAGAGCGGAACCGTTCGGCGAGAGCGGCTCCGCTTTCTCATTCAAACGCCAGTTCCTCGATCTGGTACGGCCCCTGCAGCCCGCCGGAGGCGGAGGCGCGGTAGTAGAGCGGGCGCACCCGGGCGAGATTGGCGGTCTCCAGCCGGAGCAGGCCCACGCAGGGACGCGGGTCGGGCGGCGCGAACTTCATCTCCACGCACAGGTCGCAGCGCTCGCGGATGTTTGCGAGCGGGTTGCGTCCGCGCAGCGCCGGGGCGAGATAGCCTTCGGCTTCGCCGTCCAGCCCCGCCAGCGCGGCTTCCACCGCGGCGCGGGCGGCTCCGGCGGCGGTCTTGGGCCAGCGGGGCGCGCCGTCGGCCCAGGCAGGTTCGGAGGAGACGAGCGTCAGCCCCTCCGGCGCGAGCCGCCAGCTCTCCAGCGCGGCGTGGCCCACGGAATCGTCCCGGGCGACGACGGCGCGGATGCCGCCGTCAGGCTCCACGTCGATCTGCCGCGCCCGGAGCAGGCCCGTCTGTACGCGAAACTGCGCGTCGAGGGTGAGCAGGTACTGTCCCGCCTCGCAGAGGCCCAGCAGCGCTGCGCCGCCGGGCAGCGCGCGATGCTCGGGCTGCTGCGCGCCAGGCGGCAGCGCGGCGAGTTCCCGGCCGTCGCAGCGCAGGCGGCCGTCCGCCTCCAATTCCAGCGTGTGGCCGTCGGCCTGAAAGCGCAGCGCCCTTCCCCGGCGCGGTTCGGGCGAGAGCTCTACCTCCACCGCGCTGCCGGGCCAGAGCACGACGTCGATCCCCTCCGCCTCCTCCGCCGACCGCGCCATCGGTTCGCCCCCGGAGAACACCAGCTTGCGCGCCATAGCATGGCAGGCGGAGCTCAGCGGGCGATATTCCAAATACGCCGCGCCCCGGGGCGGCACCGGCCGCATCAGCGCCTCATCCGGGTCGACCTCCCCGGCGAAGCGGCCGTTGATGTAGAGCACGCCGGGATGCGGCGCGGTCAGAATCAGCGTGGGCTGCATAGAAAAATCCCCTCCGTTCTCCCAAAGGCTGTTCAAGCCTATGCGGGAGGGGGAGGGGATTTGAACGTGCGGTGGAGCGGCAAGCCGTCCTTTCCGATTCTTTTCGCGTCGGGAGGACGGGTTCCGCTTTGCGCGCGGCGTAAACTGTGGATGTCTGCCGTCACTCCACCGGAATCGGTGGGGTCGTTTTCGGCTGCTTGTCCTCATTCTTCGCCTGTAGGAATTTCTTCAACTCGCACATCAGCTGGGGCGCGAGCTCGATGATGCGGTCGGCGGGGGCGTAGGGCTGGGCGGGCAGCAGGCGCACGGTGCTCTGATTGCTCACCAGAAAGCCCATCGGCTGGATGGTCACACCCGCGCCGGTGCCCCCGGCGAAGGGCATGCGCTCGCTGGCTGCGTCCATCGCCTTGTCGTGCTCGCCGCAGCGGTACTCGCCGCCCCCGGCCACGAAACCGAAGCTCACCCGGGAGATGGGCACCACCGTCGAGCCGTCCTGGGTGACGATGGCCTCGCCGATCACGGTGTTCACGTCCACCATGTCACGGATGTTCTCCATGGTGGTGCTCATGATATTTTCAATGGGATGCCTGTCCATTCGCGGACCCTCCTGAAGATCAATTCGCTCGCGCCGCTCAGCGCGCCGAGAATAATGTGTCCGGCGGTGATCGAAAACATACCCCAGACGGCGAACTCGCAGCCGCCGCCGGAGAAGTCCGGCCGCAGATCGAGGCACACCGCGCCGGGAGCCAGCGCCGCGCCCAGCGCGCCCTCGGCGGCACGGGCGAAGCCGCAGACCAGCGCCGTGCGCGCCGCGTCCGGCAGGCCGATCCGGCCGCTGGCGCGCAGCTCCTCCAGGCGCGTGTCCCGAATCAGGCGGCGAAACATGTCCGCCGCGTTCGAAAACTTCTCCACATCCAGCTCCGCGCGCCGCCAGGGCAGGTGCTTCTTTTCGCCCCGCGCGCGCAGGCGCGCCTGTTTGAGCGCGTAGCGGCCCTCGAATACGGAGGCGCCCGCGCCGAAGCCCAAGTGATCCGCCACGCGCAGGATCAGCGCGAATTTCACCGGCACGGCGCTCAAATAGAAGCCAAACGTGACCGCTGCGGCGAGATAGACGGCCAATTTTGCGCCCTCCCAACAAAATTTGAACACATTTTTTCCAAACTGACGCGATTTATTCACTTTTTCCGAGGCAGAGTGTGCTATAATAGGTTATGGATGAATCACTCGGTGAAGGTGGCGATGCGCCGGCATGGCGGACGAGCGCGGATGCGCGCGGATCGAGGCGGAGGTTCTCGGCCAGAGGATCGCGCTGGAGACCCGAAAGGGACTGTTCTCCCCGGAGCACATCGACCGCGGCACGCTCGCGATGCTCGAGCATGTACACATCTTCCCGGGTATGCGCATAATGGATCTTGGCTGCGGCTGCGGCGTTGTCGGCATTGCCGCGGCGAAGATCGCCGGAGAAGAGAATGTCTTTCTGTCCGATGTCGATCCGGCGGCGGTGGAAATCGCGCGCCGGAACGCGGAGCGGAACGGCGTGGGCGGAGTGCGGTGCTTCGTCTCGGACGGCTTCCGGGACGTGAGCGAGACCGGCTTCGATCTGATCCTTTCCAATCCGCCGTACCAGACGGATTTTTCCGTGGCAAAGGGCTTTATTGAAAAGGGATTCAACCGATTGAAAATCGGTGGCAGGCTGTACATGGTGACGAAGCGGCGCGAGTGGTACAAGAATAAGCTGATTTCCGTTTTCGGCGGCGTGGAGATCCGCGAGACGGACGGCTACTATGTGTTCGCCGCGGAGCGCCGGAGCCTGCGATACGCGAACAAGCCGCCGAAGCGCGGTTGATCCGTGCGGACGGAACCCACGCGATTCCATTTTCAAACGCATATCTTCTTCGGACCGACAGGGCGGCGCATGCGCCGGCCCGCCGGTTTCGCTTTTTTGCGGAGGAAAATTCACGCGTAAAGCGAAGGCGCGAATCATATCTGCGGGATGGAACGATTACAAGAATTTGGAGGAATCATTCGGAAAGGGGAAGACATCGTGACCGTGACTGGGATTATCGCCGCGATCATCGCGCTGGTGATCGGTCTGGCGGGCGGATACTTCTACCGCAAGAACGCCATGGAAAAGAAGATCGGGCAGACCGAGGAATACGCCCGCAACCTTCTGGACGAAGCGACGCGCAAGGCGGAGGACAAGAAGAAGGAAGCCGTGCTGGAAGCCAAGGAGGAAATCATTCGACTCAAGAACGAACTCGACAAGGAAATCCGCGACCGCCGCAAGGAGGTCACCCGTCTGGAGACCCGCGTGAATCAGCGCGAGGAGCAGTTCGATAAGAAGCTGGACAATCTGGAGCAGAGGGAGGAGC
The DNA here is from genome assembly GCA_947596085.1 of uncultured Clostridia bacterium. Lineage (GTDB taxonomy): Bacteria > Bacillota > Clostridia > Christensenellales > Aristaeellaceae > SFTH01. Next base: position 33,455 of record CANQEW010000023.1, read on the forward strand.
AGCTCAACCAGAAGTATAAAGACGCCGAGCGCCTGGAGGCGGAGGCCCAGGCCATGCACGACAAGCAGCTGGCCGAGCTCGAGCGCGTGGCCAACATGACCACCGACGAGGCCAAGGCGATCCTGATCGAGCGCGTCCAGAAGGACGCCTACCACGACGCCGCCGTGATGGTGCGCGAGATCGAGCAGCGCGCCAAGGAGGAGGCCGACAAGAAGGCGCGGGACATCATTTCCACCGCGATTCAGAAGTGTGCGGCGGATCACGTGGCCGAGACCACGGTGTCCGTGGTGGCCCTGCCCAACGACGATATGAAGGGCCGCATCATCGGCCGCGAGGGCCGCAATATTCGCACGCTGGAGACGGCCACGGGTGTGGATCTGATCATCGACGACACGCCGGAGGCGGTCATCATTTCGGCTTTCGATCCGGTGCGCCGCGAGGTGGCGCGCGTGGCGCTGGAGCGGCTGATCGCCGACGGGCGCATCCATCCGGCGCGCATCGAGGAGATTGTGGAAAAGGCCCGCCGCGACGTGGACAACCAGATTCGCGAGGCCGGCGATCAGGCCATCTTCGAGACCAACCTGCATGGCATCCATCCGGAGCTGGTGAAGTTGCTGGGCCGGATGCGCTTCCGCACGAGCTACGGCCAGAACGTGCTGCGGCACTCCATCGAGGTCAGCCATCTGGCGGGCGTGATGGCGGCGGAGCTGGGCGCGGACGTGCAGCTCGCCAAGCGCGCGGGCCTTCTGCACGACATCGGCAAGGCCATCGACCACGAGGTCGAGGGCACGCACGTGACCATCGGCGGCGACCTGTGCAAGAAGTTCCACGAGAGCGATCTGGTGGTCAACGCCGTGCTGGCGCACCACAACGACGTGGAGTTCCAGAGCGTGGAGGCCGTGCTGGTGCAGGCGGCGGACGCCATCTCGGCGGCGCGCCCGGGCGCGCGGCGCGAGTCGCTGGAGAACTACATCAAACGCCTGGAGAAGCTGGAATCCATCGCCTACTCCTTCGAAGGCGTGGAGACCTGCTATGCGATCCAGTCCGGCCGCGAGGTGCGCATCATCGTCAAGCCCGAGGACGTCAACGACGCGGGCACGCTGATCCTTGCGCGCGAGATCGTGAAGAAGATCGAAAAGGAAATGGAGTATCCCGGACAGATCAAGGTGAACGTCATCCGCGAGACCCGTGCGGTGGACTTCGCAAAATAGGTTTCGGGAGTGGACGAGCCCCGGCCAAACAAAAGGCCGGGGTTCTTTCTGTGCGCCGTAAAGAAGCGCGAAGTCGATCAATCGAAGTTTGTCATAGAATCCGTTCCAGTTCGATCTCATGCCGCAGCGGGATGCCGTCCGCGCCGATCAAGGGGATTTCAGGTTTGATTTTTCTCGCCTCGTGCAAGGCGTTGCGATAGAACCGAACCATGTCAAAGCCTCGCTTTTGATAAAAACGAAGCGCGGCAAGGTTGTCGTTCGTTGTGATCAGCAGGATGCACGCGCAGCCGGCGCTCTTTGCCCGCGCGATCGCTTCATTCAGCAGAGCCGTACCAATTCCCCTGCTTTCGTGAAGGCTGTCGAGGGAAAGGATTTCCATTTCGCTGCCGGTGATCCGGTACGTGATCAGGCCGATGATTTCGCTCCCTTCACAAACACAGAATCCGTCCGCGGAACCAAGATCTATGCTTTCTCCATGAACGACCATTTGCAGAGTGAACCAGCGGCGCAGGATAAACGCGTCGACAGCCTCTCGATTTGCACGGTCGATCCTCTGTATTTCCATTGCTCACATTCGCTCCTTTTCGGTCTTCGATTTATGAAAACAGCGTCTTCCTTTTGAATTATAATGTTTAGGCAATAAAATTGCAATGGCTCAAATCCCGCATAAAAAGCGTTGGAGCGATCGCAGAGTGCGCGTTTTCCTTTTTTTGCCGGAAATGGCATGAATCCTGTACATGTCGGGCAAACTGACCCTGCTATGTCTGCGAACAAACGGGAGGATTTGTATATGGACCGTATGCGGGGATATTCCAACCTGGGCGCGCGAAGGGAAGTGCCGGACGGGATCGCGCGGGAGCGTTGGCTGCGCGCACTGGCGGAGCGGTTGAAGCCTCAGGGGCGCGCGAAGCTGCACCTCTCGACGGGCTGTGCGGAGGCGCTCCGAAGCGCGCTGCGGGAAGCGGAGGTGTTTTCGGACGACGGCGACGAAGCGTTGCGCCGCCTGAAGGCGGACGAGGGGCGCGTCGAAACTTGTCTGCGCCAGGCCCAGTCGGAATCCGGCGCGCGCACGGTTGCCACCGAGGGCGAGCCGCGCGTGCTGTTGCTGGCGCGGGCGCTGGTGGGCGACGGCGAGCGATTGCTGACCCGGGATCTGCTGATGCGGGAGATCGCCATATTCGACGCCGCGCGCGGCTTGCGGATGCGGGAGATGCAACTCGTTCCGGCGACGCTGCGCGTCGCGCTGTGCGAGGCGCTGCGGGACGTCGCGGCGGACGTGTTGCGCGTGGCCCGCGCCCGTGCGGCGGCGGACGACTGGGTGCGCGCCGATGGGAAGGACCGCGTCCGCAGCGAGTGCGACGAGGCGTTCTTCGAGCGTGCGTTGCAGCTGGGCGTGGAACTGGAGCGCCCCGAGCTTCTGAAGCGCGTGGAACGCGCCATCGCTCGCTGCGGTCAGCGGAAGGAGTGGCTGGTGGAGCGCGCCCATCGCATCGCGGCGGATCACTGCCTGCGGCTGGACAATCTGATGAAGCTGAAGCACCTGCTGGATGGCCTGAACTGGCGCAAGTGCTTTGAGGTGCTGTCTCCGGCGGAGTTGGAGCTGCGCGACGATCCGGCGAAAGTCTACGCTGCCATGGACGGCGATTCGCGCGCGCGGGTGCGCGGCGCGGTGGAGGAGCTGGCTCACCTCGCAAACGCGGAGGAGATCGTGGTGGTTCGCCGCGCGCTGCGCGCGGCGAGGAAGGCGTTGGAGGAGCGCGGCGCGGATGATCCGCGCGCGTCTGTCTGCTGGCATCTGATGGACGACGCGGGCCGCGCGGCGCTCTGCCGGGAGCTGGGGGCGCGACCACCCCGCCGGTTGGTGCCCGATCCCAGCGGGCGCGCGAGCGTGCTGCTGGCGGCGGGATTGACCGCGGCAGCGCTGGCGCTGATCCTGTGGGCGATGGATTCTCCCGTGCTGATGATCTTTGCGCTGCCGCTGGCCTGGGTGAGCGCGTGGCGGCTGCTGGGCCGGTGCTATCCGCGCTTCGTCAAGCCGGGGAAGCTGTTGAAGCTCAAGGTTGAAGCCGTGCCCGACGAGGCGCGCACGCTGGTGGCGCTGCCGGTGCTGCTGAGCAGCGAAGCGCGCGCTCGTGAGATGGTGGCGCGCATGGAGACGCTGGGCTGCCTGGAGCGCGACGAAAACATCGATTATTTGCTGCTGGGCGACTTCCGCGACGGAGCCGCGCCGCATGAGATCGAGGACGAAGCCATATTGCGCGCCGCACGGGAGGGCGTGGCGGCGCTGAACGAAGCGGCGGGCCGGGAGAAGTATTTCTATCTGCATCGGGAGCGCGCGCTGCGGGAGCGCGACGCGCGCTGGATGGGCGAAAACCGCAAGCGCGGCGCGCTGATGGCGCTGAACCGCCTGCTGCTGGGCCGCGATGGCGCGGCGGCGGCATTTTCCGCGGAGGGCGCGCGCGCGGACGCGCTGATCGGGCGCTACCGTTACGTGGTCACGTTGGATGCGGATACCGAATACCTGCCGGGCACGCTGCAAAAGCTGATCGGCGCGATGCTGCATCCGCTCAACCGCGCTCGTGGGGCGAAGGGCGCGAGCCGGGGCTACGCGGTGTTGCAGCCGGACATGCGGCTCACCGCCGACGCCGTCGAGAACGCCTACGTGGAATTGAGCGCCGGACGCGGCGGCGTGGACGGCTATCCCACCTCCGTGTCCGATTTCTATCAGGACATGACGGGTCATGGCTGCTTCGCTGGCAAGGGCATCTATGATGTGCAGGCCTTCGCGGAGGCCACCGAGGGCGTGCTGAACGACGGCGACATCTTAAGTCACGATCTGATCGAGGGCATTCTGGCGGGTGCGGGGATTGCGAACGACGTGCGCTTCTACGATGGCTGTCCGGGCAACCTGGGCGCGGAGCTGGCGCGCTTGAACCGCTGGACGCGGGGCGACTGGCAGCTTCTGCCTGTGCTGTTTTCGAAGCTGCGCATGTGCGCGGCGGATCGGATGAAGCTGATCGGCAACCTGCTGCGCAGCCTGTACGCGCCGGCGCTGGCGGGGCTTTTGATTGGCTCCGTCTGGCTGGACGCGCCCGGCGGATTCGCGCTGGGACTGCTGCTCTGCTTCCTCGACCCGATTCTGGATCTGCTGCTCAATCTGGGCCGGGGCGGAGCGCGGATGTGGAAGTCGGCGCTGCTGCAGCTCTCCACGCTGCCGGAAACGGCGGCGTGCCAATTGGACGCAATTCTGCGCACGCTTTGGCGGCTCACGGTGTCCCACAGGCATCTGATGGAGTGGGTGACCGCAGCGGACGCAACCGGCTCTGACCGGCGCACGCGGCTGCCGGGGCGCGTCGCGGCATTGCTTGTTCTGCCGGGGCTGCTGCGCAGGGAGTGGATCGTTCCGGTGCTGGGCATCGCGGCGCTGTTTTGGGTGGGCGCGGACTGGGCGAACGACCTCTCCCGTCAGAGCACGGACGCGCGCAAGTCGCTCAAGTCCGATCAGACCGCGCTGCTGGAGGAGCTCGCGCGTCGCACCTGGCGCTTCTTTGAAACCTTTGTGTCCGAAAATGGTCCCGGCCTGCCGCCGGACAACGTGCAGCTTGATCCCGACGTGGGCCCCGCCATGCGCACCTCACCCACGAATGTCGGCCTGTACCTGATGTCCTGTCTGGCTGCGCGGGAGCTGGGCTTCATCACGGATGAGCGCATGCGCGCGCGCATGTCCGCTTCGGTGGACACGCTGGAGAAGCTGGAAAAGTGGAACGGCCAGCCCTATAACTGGTATGACATGGAAACCCTCGCGCCGCTGCGGCCGCGCTACGTGTCCGCCGTGGACAGCGGCAACCTGGCGGGGGCGCTGCTGCTGTGCGAGCGTGCGTTAGCGAAGGGCGATCCCGCGCTGGCGAAGCGGATGCGCGTGCTGGCGGAGGGCATGGATTTGTCGGCGTTGTACGATGCGGAGCGGGAGCTCTTCCGCATCGGGATGGATGTGGAGAGCGGCCGCCTGAGCGAATCCCACTACGACCTCTATGCCTCCGAAGCGCGCATATTGAGCTACGCGGCGATGATGCTCGGCCAGGTGCCGGCGAAGCACTGGCAACGGCTCAACCGCGCGTCGGCGCGCGTGGGGAAGCGGAGCGCGCTGCTCTCCTGGAGCGGCACGATGTTCGAATATCTGATGCCCGAGCTGTTGCTGCGCAGCCCGGCGGATACCCTTGCGGGACAGAGCCGCAGGGGCGTGGCGGCGTGTCAGATTCGGCAGGGTCGGGTGCGCAAGCGGCCCTGGGGCGTTTCCGAGTCGGGTTTTTACGCCTTCGACGGGCAGTTAAATTACCAATACCGCGCCTTTGGTCTGCGGGCGCTGGCATTGAGCGGCGACGCGGAGGAGGACGTGGTCGCGCCCTACGCGGCCGCGCTGGCGCTGTGCTGCGAACCCGGCGCGGCGGCGGAGAACCTGCGGCGGATGTGCGCGCTGGGTTGGTCGGGCGAATTCGGCCTGTACGAGGCTGTCGACTACGCCCGCGCAGGCGAGGACGGGGCTCCCCGGCTCGTGCGCAGCCACATGGCGCATCATCAGGGGATGGCGCTGTGCGCCATCTGCAACGCGCTGCGGAATGACGTATTGAGCGAGACCTTCATGGACATTCCGGAGGCGCGCGCGCTGCGTCTGCTGCTGCAGGAGAAGCCGTGCACGGCGCCGAAGCCGCGCCGCCGCGCGCGGGTCGCCGCTCCCCAAACCGAAGTCGAGCGGGCGAGCGCGGGCTGCTACCGCGGCGGGCGCGCGAAGAACTGCGCCGCCGACACGCACCTGCTGCGCGGCGCGCGAACCATGGCGCTGGTCACCGCGCGCGGCGCGGCCTTCACGTGGAGCGAGGGACTGCAGCTGAACCGCTTTTCAGGCGATCTGACGAATCCGCACGAGGGCATGTACGTGCACCTGGAGGACGAGGCCTCCGGCGCGTGCGCGGTAATCGGCCGCAACGCCCGCGCGGGCTTCGACGCGGGTTTCGCGCGCTTCCGGGAGGAATTCGAGGGGTTGAATGTCGAGATGAAGCTCGCCGTGTCGCCGGAGGACGGCGCGTTGTACCAGGCGCTCGCAATCGAAAATCCGAGCGGCGACGCGCGGGAAGTGACCGTCATCGGCTGTCTGGCCGTCGCGCTCGCGCCCGAGCGGGATATGCGCGCGCACCCCGCCTTTCAGAATCTGTTCGTGGAGGGCGCGCGGTTCGGCCCCCGCGCGCTGGCGCTGCGCCGCAGGCCGAGAACGCCGGGCGCGGCGCTTCCGGAGCTGATCTATCTGGTCTCCGGCGGCGAGGAGCCACGGGGCGAGATGCGGCTGGACACGCTGCTGGGCAGGACGGGTTCGCTGGGCGTGCCCGGTGGTCTGGATCGGGAATTTGAAGGCGGCGAGGGAGCGCTGTTGAACCCCTGCGCCGCGCTGCGCGTGCGGGTTCGAATCGAGCCGAAGTCCGAGGCGCGGCTGCACTTTGCGCTGCTGCTCGCCGCCACGGACGAGCGGAGCGAGCGCGCCGC